>JBDTXN010000202.1:0-4910 GCA_040006175.1 Gemmatimonadota bacterium
TTACATCTATCACCCGCATGGATGACGACCGCACCGGCCGTTCGGTACCACATTGAACAAACGGAGCCCAAGAGCTAGAGCGTGTCGCGCACCGAGAGCGCGGCGCGGGCGACGATGTCCTCGAAGGGCCACCGCGTGGGCGTCACGAAGCGCCAGTGAATCAGATCGCGCGAGCGCCGGTAGCCGCCCGCGATCGTTTCGATCAGAAAGTATTCGCCGCGCTGGCGCAGGATCACCGGGTCCGCGCCCGATCGATACGAGATACCTTCGTTGAGCTGCTCGAAGTTGTACTTGTACTGGATGTCGAGCGGATTGCAGTACGTGCGAATGCCCTCGCTTTGCGCGCGGACCGTCGGACACACCGCGAGTGCCAGTGCGCCGAGCGCCCAGCGCACCGGCGCTCTCATTGCATGCGTGGCGTCGAAGGCTCCAGCACCAGCGTGTCGCCGGTGACCACGAAGTGTGACTCCCTCGTGTCCGCGGAGTTGGTGCCGGCGTAGAGGGTGAACGTGCCCGGCTCGACGACGCGGCGCATCTGACGGTCGTAGAACGACAGATCGCGTGCGCCGAGCGAGAACGTCACGGTCTCCGTGGCTCCAGCGCGAATACGCACACGCTGGAAGCGCACGAGCTGCTTCACGGGTCGCGCAACGCTCGCGACATCGTCGCGCATGTAAAGCTGCACCACCTCGTCCGCATCGCGCTTACCGGTGTTCGTCACGGTGACGCTTACGCCGAGCGAATCGCCCGCGCGGATCTGGTCGTGCGAGAGTCGAACGTCGCCGTAGCGGAACGATGAATAGCTCAGCCCGAATCCGAACGGGAAGAGCGACCCGCCTTTGAGATCGTTGTAGCCCGTGGTGTACTTGTCATCCGGATTCGGCGGACGACCGCTGTTCGTGTGCGCGAGATAGAGCGGCACCTGACCCGTTGCTCGCGGGAACGTCACCGGCAGTTTGCCCGATGGAGAGTATGCGCCGAAGAGCACATCCGCCACCGCGTTTCCGTGCTCGCTTCCGAGGTACCAGCTCTCGAGGATCGCGGGCACGCTGTCCGTGACCCACGGAATCGCGAGCGGCCGGCCGTTCATGAGCACCGCCACTACCGGCTTCCCACGCGCCGCGCGAGTCACGCGCTGCGCCAACTGGAGCTGTGCGGGCGGGAGCTCGAGGTACGCGCGACTCTCCGCCTCTCCGGTGCGAGCGGAGTTTTCGCCGAGCACGAGTACGACGGCGTCGACATCACGCGCGAGCGCCTCCGCCTCGGGAATGCCCGTCGTGTCGGAGCCCTCCGGCGGTGCGCCGGCCGTGTAACGAATTCGCATCGATGGATTCGCGCGCCGGAGCCCCTCGAGTACGGAAATCGTTTCATTCGCCTGGCCAACGATAGTCCATGGCCCCATCGCGCTCTTCGCATCGTCGGCGAGCGCGCCGATCACCGCGAGTGAGCGGAGCGCACGCGACAGCGGCAGCGTCGCACGCTCGTTCCTGAGCAACACGATCGACTCGCGAGCTGCCGCGCGCGCGGCAGCGAGATTCGCGCTCGTGCGAGTGCTGCGCCTCGCCTTCTCCTCGCTCGCACCATGGTAGGGATCGGAGAACAGCCCGAGCTCGTACTTCGCGCGCAGCACGCGCCGCGTGGCTTCATTGATTTCCCCGCGGAGCCTCCGGTCGTCCCGCCCGCGCTCAGAAAGGCTGTCGGAATAGAGGCCGTCCGACATGTCGACGTCCACGCCAGCATGCATCCCGAGCTGTGCCGCCTCGCCGCCGGTCGCCGCGACGCCGTGCTTCACCAGCTCCTCGACGGCTGTCCAGTCGCTCACCACCAGCCCCTTGAATCCGAGTCGATCCCGAAGCACGTCGCGCAGCATCCACGCGCTCGCGTGCGGCGGGGATCCGTTCACCGCGGAGAAGGAAGGCATAATCGAGCCCACGCCCGCATCGATCGCCGCACGAAACGGCGGGAGATACGTATTCCAGAACGAACGCTCGCTGATCTCCGCCGTCGCGTAGTCGCGACCGCCTTCAGAGGCACCATACCCCGCATAGTGCTTCGCGGTGGCGAGCAGCGAGGAAGGATCACCAAGTCCTGTGCCCTGGAATCCCCGCACGCGTGCCGCGGCCATCGCGGCCCCGAGATACGGCTCCTCTCCGGCCCCCTCGACGATTCGCCCCCAGCGCGGATCGCGTGCGATATCCACCATCGGCGCAAAGGTCCACGTAATTCCGTTCGCCGTCGCTTCGGCGGCGGCGATGCGAGCATCGGACTCCGCAAGCTTCGGATCGAAGCTCGCTGCCTCCGCCAACGGCACGGGGAACACGGTGCGATAGCCGTGGATGACATCGAGCGAGAAGAGCACGGGAATGCGGTGCGGCGACTGCTCGACCACGCTCTTCTGGAGCGCGTGCGTACGGTCGGCTCCCCAGATTCCGATCACGGATCCGACCTGCCCCGAGCGCATCTGCGCCTCGCTCCCCGCAGGTCGCTGCGGGCCGGTCTGCAGCCCCTCGGCAGGCGACATCGTGAGCTGCCCCAATTTTTCTTCGAGTGTCATCACCGACATCAACGAGTCGACGAACCGCGACTCGACGGGACCGGCGATCAGCGCGCCGGAGCTGGGCGCAGGAGGGCGGCGCATACCGGCATTCGTCGAGCCGCCGCCGCACGCGGAGACCATAACGATGAGGATCACAGCGGTGAATTTCACATGCAAAGCCTCATTGACGGTCCACCGCTATTCAAGCGCGAGCTATCCGAAAGGCCTGTTGCGTCCCCCCTACATCGCTCTCATCTTGCGAGGTACCCGCCCCGGAGCCGCCATGTACAGCTTTGTGATCCTGCGGCGAGTGTTCGCCGCCGCCGCCGCGTTGGCAGTCGTTCCTTCCGCAACTTTCGCGCAGTCGCCCGACACCGCAGCCGTTCCAAAGGTGGGAACCGCAGCTCCGGACTTTTCGGGGCCAGCGTCCACACGCTACGGCCTGCTCAAGAATTCGCTCAAGCTCTCCGACCTGCGCGGAAAGACCGTCGTGCTCGCGTTCTTCCCACGGTCGCGCACCCAGGGATGCACGGTGCAGATGGAGTCGTATCGCGATCGCTACGCGACGCTCTTTTCCGGCGGTAAGGGAATCGTGGTCGTCTCGATCAGCACCGATGCGGACACCACGCAGCAGTCGTGGGCACGCGATGCGAACTTTCCGATGGTGTTTGTGAGCGACTCCGCGGGCGAGATCGGCAAGAAGTACGGAGTGATCGACGTGAAGCAGCACTACGACACGCGTGTCGCGTTCGTGATCTCGCCCGATGGGAAGATCTCCTATCGCGCGATGCCCTTCAAAGAGCTCACGGAAAACGCCTATGCCGAGCTTGGTTCTGCCGTAGCGAGCGCGACGCACAACACCAGCGCTGGTAGCCGTTGAGGGGTCGCGCCACCCGACTTCACGCGCGCACGACGTCCAAGCGCGCATCCGCCGACACCGATGATCGGAGCCGGACGGCTGCGTACGGGTTACTTCAGGCGGCCGAACGCGATTTGCAGCAGGTGGTGCTCGATCTTCACGATGGGCCGGTGCAGGACATCTTCAGCGCATTGTCACAGGTGCATCTGCTGCGCATCCGGCCGGAGCTGCAGGCGGGAGAGGCTTCGATCGGACTTCGGCGTGTGGCCGCGGCGCTGGAGCGGGCGCTAGGAGAAATCAGGAGCTTCATCGGCGCCTTTCGCCCGCCTGAGTTCGAGCGGCGGCCGGTGGGCGCGATCATCGAGGGGCTGATCGTCCAGCACGAGTCGATCACGGGGAACGTGGTCGACCTCGACCTCGGCGAGAATCTTCCGGAGGTGTCGGTCTCTCTGAAGATCGCGATCTATCGGATTCTGCAGGAGGCGCTCGCCAACTCGACGCGGCATGCGCATGCGAGCGAACAATCCGTTCGCATGGTGGTAGAAGAGGAAGATCTCGTGATCGAGGTGCGCGACGATGGGCGCGGCTTCGACGTCGCCGGCATTCTGGAAAGCGAGAGCGATGTCGGCGTGACGGGAGGACACTTCGGCCTGCGCGGAATGCGCGACCGTGTGGCGATCATGAACGGAACGCTGGAGATCGACTCCGGTGCAGACGGCACGAGTGTCGAAGTTCGGTTTCCCATCCAATGACGAAGGTGTATTTGTGATGCCCGTGGTGATGCCCGTGGTGACGCGATGATTCGCGTAATGCTGGTCGACGATCATCCGCTCGTGCTCGAAGGACTGCGCGCGATGATGGACGCCGAACGTGACATCCACGTGGTGGCGACGACGACGGAGGGAGAGCGCGTGCCGGAGCTCGTGCGGCTGCATCGCCCGGACGTCGTCGTGCTCGATCTGGAGCTGGGCACCACGAACGGCTACGAGGTCCTCAAGAAGCTGCGCGCCGACCAGTTGCAAATCCGCGTGCTGGTGCTCACCGCGTACGGCGACGGCGAATCGATGCGTGCGGCGCTCGAGCATCAGGCGGACGGCATCGCGCTGAAGACGGACTCGCCGGCACGCACGGTGGACGCCCTGCGCGCGGTGCATTCGGGAGTGCTCGTCTTCCCCCAGGCTGCGAAGCGCTGGATGCGAAAGACGAATGAGCGCGCGATCGCAGGTCCGGGATCGCTGAGCGAGCGAGAGCGCGAGGTGTGGGCGCTCCTCGCGGCCGGACTCTCGAACGGCGTGATCGCGACGCAGCTCGGCGTCAGCGCCAGCACCATCAAGTTTCACACGCAGAATCTCTTCCAGAAGCTCGGCGTGAACAACCGCACCGCCGCGGCGGTCGAGTACGAGAAACAGATTCCGGCTGCAGCGCGGGTGAGGGAGAAGCTGGTGTAGTTCTCTGTCGGCATCGTGCAGTCGGGAGCGAAGAGATCACTGACTGCACACGAATTTTTAACGCAAA
>JBDTXN010000203.1:0-4841 GCA_040006175.1 Gemmatimonadota bacterium
ATCTTGTTTCTGAGCGCTCTGGGCCCGTTCGGCCCATCGGGCGAGCTGCAGCTCAACACTGCGAGAAGCAGAAGCGCGGAGCGAAACACATTTGGACGCACGGAATCTGTCGTCATATCGGGGTGCTCGATCGAGTTCGAGATCGCATGCAGTGAGATATAGTGCGCGTACGCGAGGGGTTACAGGTCACTCACCGCGTTGCGCTCGTCTGTCCACCTCCGCCACCCGTTGTGCGGCCACCCGCCAGTCGACGACCGGAGCTACCTCGTCGTCGCTCATCGTCAGCAGCGCGTTCGCACGCTCGATCACGCGCTCGCCATTCGGCACCGTGTGCCCCCACCACAGCTCGGTCGCGCGGCACAGCCGCTCCTCCTTCGCGAGCGACGCCGGCGTGCGGAACACGCGCGCCGCGTGGACGCGCGCGTGCACGCCCTCGTGCAGCATCGACGACGCGATCTCCGCGAGCGAAAAGTCGCGATTGACGATGAACGTGAGCTCGCACAGCACTCGGCGAGTCTCACCGAAGAACGCGCCGCGGCACGCGAAGCGCTTGATGTCGATCCCAGCGATGTCTTTCTTCATGCGACGCAGCTTCATCGGCGCGTACTGCTCGATGAGCGCGAGCACGGCATCCAGTCGCGCGAACACGTCCTCATCCGAGATGTCGGGACGCGTATTCTTGAGCACAACATCGATGCCCCGCACCGTGCGCCGCACGCGGTGCGGCTCCTCGGCAATACCCAGCGCCGCTTTCAGCTTATCGACGAATCCGTGTGACATCGCGCTCTCGCTCTAAGGCTCGCGCGCTAGCGCGAAGCGACTTCCGGCTGATACGCACGCGCCGCCTCGATGAACGACTCGAACAGCCGCCGGTTCGCAGGATCGATCTCCACGAGCTCCTCGGGATGCCACTGCACGCCGAGGAGGAACGCGTCGTCGCTGCCCTCCACACCCTCGATCAGCCCATCGGGCGCGCGCGAATTCACCACGAGCCCCGGTGCCAGCTTCTTGATTCCCTGATGGTGCATGCTGTTCACGGTCGTCTTCCCCGCGCCCATGATCGACGCGAGGTGCGTCCCCGGTTCGACGGACACCTCGTGCACCAGATCCTGCCGTTGGCGCGGCTCGTTCGGCCAATAGTCGTGCTTGATCGCCGACTCACACCACTCGGCCAGATCCTGATACAGCGTTCCTCCCGACGCGACGTTGAGCACCTGCACGCCACGACAGACCGCGAGCACGGGCTTTCGCTCCGCCATCGCCCATCGCACGAACGCCACCTCCACGCGATCGCGATCGGCATCGGTCACGCCGCACGCGGGGAGCCGCGACTCGCTGTATTGATCGGGGTCCATGTCCACGCCCCCAGGCAGGAACACGCCGTCCAGCCGCTCGTAGACGGCGCGCAGCGTCTCCATGTCCTGCGAAAGCGGAATGATCCACGGGATCGCGCCCACCTGCGTGAGCACGTCGACGTATCGCTGGCTCATCACCCAGCAGCGCGGAAGCTCGCCGGGTACAGCCTCGAGCGTCTGCGTCGTGATGCCGATTATGGGGCGCGGGCTCATATCTGGAAAATAAAGGGTCTCATGCTACCGGGCGCGCGTTTTCTTCCAGCCCCGGCACGGAATCCAGCCCCACGCCCTCGGCCGTTTCGGCGATCAGCGAGTCCACCACCGCCTTGAGGTCGCCGGTCTGCTCGAACACCGCCAGCTGACGGTCCGCCGACGTCCCCTCACCCAAGATCTTGAAGGCGTACTCCACCTCGCTGCGGCTCCCGAGCTCGTCCACTACGTCGTCGATGAACCACGCGATGAGCTCGCGCACGAGCTCGCGCGCGGGGTATTCCTCTTCGCGGCCGAGGTCCACGAGCTTGCCGCTCAGCCCCCAGCGCACCGCGCGCCACTTGTTCTCCTCGATCAACTCGCTGTTGTAGACGCGGAACGTGATGTTGTCGCGCCGAAGCTTCCACAGCTTCGCAATGATCGCCTGGAAGATCGCCGCGACGCAGATCGCCTCGTCCACGCGCGTACACACATCGCAGATCCGGAATTCCAGCGTGGGATACAGATGGTGCGGCCGCACATCCCACCAGATCTTCGATCCGTCAGGGATGCACTTCGTCTGCACCAGCGTCTCGAGGAGGTTGTGGAAGTCCGACCAGTCGCGAAAAACGCGCGGTACGCCGTTTCGTGGGAAATTCCGGAACACGATGCTGCGGTACGACTTGAGCCCCGTGTTGCGCCCCATCCAGAATGGCGAGCTCGTCGCCAGGCAGAGCACGTGGGGCATGAAGTAGCGTGCGGCGTTCATCGCATCGATGCGGAACTCGGGATCCTCGATCCCGATGTGTACGTGCGTGCCGAATATCAGCAGCGACTGCGCGAGCTCCGCCATGTCCGCCTTCACACCAATGTATCGCTCGAGCGGCGTGATCTCCTGCGTCACCCACGAGGAGAAGGGATGCGTTCCCGCGGCAGCCACGCACAGCCCGCTCTTCGCCACGTGCGAGATCACGGAGTGCCGGAGCTTGACCAGCTCCGCTCGTGCGGCCGCCGGCGTGTTGCACACGTTGGTACCGACCTCGACGATCGACTGGTGCAGCTCCGGCTTCACCTGCTCCAGGATGATCCGGTCTCCGTCAAGAATCTCCTGGATGTACGACTTCAGCTCACGAGTTTCGGGATCGATGATCTGATACTCCTCCTCGATTCCGATCGTGAGCGACGGTGGCTTTATCGACATACCAATACGGATGCGTGTGAGAGACGGCCGTTCATCGTGGCTCGATCACGTACGTAGGAACATTCGAGCCACCGCCAGCCGTGACGTTGAGCAGCGCCGCGGTTCCGAGACGCGTCATGCACCCCTCCACGTACGCGCCATCCGATACGAACGGCGCGGTGTCGAGCATGCGGTCGAAGATCCTGAGCTCGCCATCCACCACCGAAGGGTATGCCTCCTTCGGGAGCGTGATGCGGTCCTGCACGATGTAAGGCTCCTCCTCTGCCGCCGCGAGCCCCGCCTCCCATTCGGCGTCCGTCGCCTCCCAGCCGAGCACGATTCCCTTCCCGCCATATTCGTCGTTCGGCTTGAGCACGAGGCGCTCGCGATTCTCGCGAATGAACTGCGGAAGGTCGACGGTTTTGCCGTCGAAAATGGTATGCCGCTCCTCCACCACGCGCGTCCAGGGGATGTGCGCCTCGATCGCCTCCGTTTCCTCCGCATCGAACAGTCGCGCGTTGCGTTCATCGCTGAGCACTGCGAGGCTCGCCTTCTTGTGCATCAGCTTGCACGAAAACGGATTTACCATGCACACCGCGCGATCGCGCACCGCCCGAATCACCGGCCCGTCGATCCCGCATCGCTCCACGAGCTCGTGGATGAGCACGCGCTTGTAGATGAGCGAGATTTCGAAGTCCTCTGCGCGCAGCACGCCATCGCGATATTCCACCTCGCGCGGGTCGACGATCCGGCACTCGAGCCCCTGACTCTCGAAGTAGCGCTCGAAGAGCAGGAACTCGCTGAACGTCGGCACCTCGCGCCAGTCGAGAATCGCGATGCGGGGTCTGGAACGTGTTCCAGACCACTCCGAGTAGGCATCGAGCAGTGAGCGCAGCACCCCACTTCGCGCCGGAAGCGGACGTAGATGATGGTGCCGCTGGAACTCGCGCATCACCGGCATCGCCTCGAACACTTCCGTGAGGGCGTCGTTGTACCCCGCCCCCGCCGGCGTCTCGGCGTTGTACTCCGTGAAGCGCAGCCCTCTCCCGTCATCGACGAAGAAGGCATCCAGGCGCGATGTCGGACTCGCCGCTGCGAAGCCCGGGTCCACGGTCACGAGCTGCTCCTCCCAGTCAGTGAGCCTGAGCTGACGGCGCACGCTCTCATCCGCGAGCGCGGCGCGCTGCGCGGTCGCGAACGCACGCAGCACGATCGCCGCGCGATCGCGGCACAGCGCATACTCGCGCGGCGTCATCCATCGCGGACGAACGACCGTACACACCGGCCGCCCGCCGAACGTGAGCCCGCGCCGCTCGATCTGCTCCTCCAGCCATCCCTGCGAATCGGCTGCGAGGCCGCCCGCCAGCAAGTCGTGGTACTGCGCGATCGCGTCCTGCGCACTGCCTTCAGTGCTCACCCTTCGCGCCGCCCGACCAGAAAATCGCCGCGCGAAAGATTCATCTTGCGCTTCGTCTGCTTTGCCAGGCGAATTGTGAGATCCGCCATGTGCGTCACGGTCCAGTCGAAGTAGTGCGGCGTCAGCGAGTTGACGTCCATGTCGGGCGCGGGATTCATGAAGTCGATCGCATACGGTACGCCGTCGCGCACCGCCCACTCCACGGTGTTCATGTCGTAGCCGAGCGCCTGCACGAGTGTGAGCGAGTCCTTCACCACGCGCGCGCCGAGCTCCGGGGCGAGGTGCTCGTGCTCGACGTGATATTTGCGCTCGCGTGGATCGTACTTCATCGGAAGCACTTCGCTCTGGCCCAGGCAGAGGCAGCGAATGTACTGATCCCACTCGATGAACTCCTGCAGCACCATGGTGAGCTGCCCCGAACCGTCGTACGCCGCGAACAGCTCCTCGAGCGTGCGACAGATGTACACGTCGCGCCATCCACCGCCATGCGCATCCTTCAGTACGCAGGGCAGTCCTATATAGGAGAGAATTCCCTCCCAATCCAGAGGGTACACCAGATTACGCAAGCTCTCCTGGTGGTGGATGCCCGGGATGTATTCCTTGTTCGGCAACACGACGGTCTTGGGGCTCGCCACGCCGAGCTGCGTCGCGAGTCCCGCCTCGAAGAACTTGTCGTCCGCCGTCCACATGAAGGGGTTGT
>JBDTXN010000204.1:0-4818 GCA_040006175.1 Gemmatimonadota bacterium
AGTAGATCGGCGCGGTGATGCTCGGCTTGTGCTCGTACCGCCAGATCTGCTGGCCGGTGCGGGCATCCACTGCCATCGCCGTGTTGTACGGGGTCGTCACGTACATCACGCCATCGACGACGGTCGGGCTGGTCTCGAACGAGCCGAGACGCGAAATCCCGGTCTGAAACATCCACGACATCCTGAGCGAGCTCACGTTCGCGGTGTTGATCTGCGCGAGCGGTGAGTATCGCTGGTTGGTGTAGTCGTGACCGTAGATCGCCCAGTTGCTGCCGTTGTTGCGCGCGTTCTTCAGCATCGCATCGGTGACATCCGTGAACGTCGGTTCACGCATTGCAGCTTTCTTGGTATTCGTTTCCACCTGCTCCTGTGCTCTAACCGACGTTGCGAGCACGAGCCCGCCAACGACGAGAGCTACAGTACGATTCATGCGCATTCAGGATCCTCCGGAAACACGTGGGGGGGTGATCTGGATCTTCTGCAAATCCATTATCGAGCGGCTATGCGCACAGGGGCGCGGCGCCAAAGCGCGGGGACGCACGAATTCGCTCCCGTCGGTCAGGAAGCTCGGTGCGATTGAGGAGTGGGAAGGGGACGGTGCAGGTAGGATGGCGATGTCGTTTGGCGCCGCAAGCCGGCGCTCGATGGCGAAACTCGAGTGCGACCAGCAGTCTCTCTCGATTATTCTCGCCGATCGAGTCGCGACGGTCGGACGAGCACTCGGGAACAGCTACGTCGTGAGGCATGGTAGCTACCCGTGTTGAGAACGCCATAACAGTGATTGGGCTCGATCGTTGGTTCCGAACCCTTTCGTTTCACGCGTTAACGTAATGTGACACTTCGCGGCTCCAATGTGACAGTTCCATTGGCTTTAGCGCAAGAGGGAAGTGCTCGAGAGGGCGGCCGGCGAGTCGCCTCCGACCGGGCTGCGGGAAAATTTTTGAGTTAATTCGTCCCGACTACGATTGCATACGGCGCCTTGATGGATTCTGCCATCACGTACCGTAGCTGCTGCCACGGCCGCGAGGAAATGGGGCTGGTGCGAGTGGGCGAAAGCAGCGGAATCATATGTAGCTGGCGCGCAAGGATCGCCAATCGGAGCATGTGAAAGGGATCACTCACTATCAAGACGGACGGGTACGTTTTTATCCCGAGTAACCGGCGTACTTCTACCATAGATTGGCTCGTCGTCAGCCCCGACGTATCCATCGATATCGAATTCGCGGGAATGCCTCGCTGGACCAGGTACCGCATTCCTACCGCGGCCTCGCTCGTGGTGTCCCCGACGCCCCGGCCACCGGTGACGATCATGCGAGAGGTCAAACCGCGATTCCAGAGCGATGCCGCATGATCCAGCCGCGCTCTCAACACAGGTGATGGGCGTCCCTCGTATTGCGCCGCGCCCAGGACGACGATCGCATCCGCGGTTGCCGCCTCGTCCCGCCGTCCTGCATCGACGATCGCTACGACGAACGATGCCCAGATCGCGACCAGCAGAACCGCGACGCCGGAGAACAGGCGCGCAATGAGGGAGCGGGACGCGCTCACGTCGAGCCGCCGCGCCGCCCGCGGCTATTCAGTGAGGCTCAGGAGTGAAAGCCAAAACACGTCGAACGCCGCTCGCGCATTCTTCTCCCTGTCGATGCCGATCGCGATCGCGAGGCCATCGATGAATGCCACCACAACATCGGCAAGGAGTGCGGCCGGGATCCGCGGCCGGAGCCCCAGGAGGAAGAAGAGCTGCTCGATCGATGCTGCGGATGCATCCCGGCGTGCGTTGGCGGACTCGCGAATCGCGCTCTGAACCAGAGGTCCGCGCCACTCCGCCAGCTCCAGCAACACGCGAATCTGTCCGCGCTCGAGCTCTGCCTCGAGCCACTTCCACAGATCATCGATCGCATGACGCGGAATCGACTCGGCGAGGGCTGCCCGCTCGCGGGCGACGAGATGCCGGGTCATCCACTCCACCATGCGCGCGAGGAGCGTCTCCTTGTCGTGGAAATGGTAGTGGATCAGCCCCTTGCTCACTCCCGCTTCTTCGGAGACCTCGTGCATCGTCAGCGCCGCGGCCCCCGACGTCACGATACAGCGAATCGCCGCGCGGAGGATGCGTTCGGCTGCATCGGCACGCGGACGCGGAACTGTGGACGTGGTGCGGTCCGTCACTTCTCTTTGCGAGAGGGAGGCGACGCACGCTGAAAGACGACGGTCATGCGCGCACCATCCTGCGAGAGCAGCGCAGGCTCCCATCCACCGCGACTGCGCTCATTCAGGAGATCCGTGAGCGCGTCCTCGTCGTCATGCGCACGACGCGACAGCTTCAACACGACTGCCTGGTATTCTTTCATTAATGCGAAGTTAGTACCTTCAGCCGCATGCTGACCACCCCTGCGTTCGCCAATTTGTCGGTGACCGGGCATCCCCTGGTCCAGCACAAGCTGTCGATCCTCCGGGATCGTGCAACACCGACGAAAATGTTCAAGGAGCTCGTCGAGGAGATCGCGATGCTGATGGCCTACGAAGCCACTAGCGACCTCGCACTGGAGCCGGTGACGGTGGAAACACCCATGGAGAGAATGACCGCGCAACGCGTCAGTGGGAAGAAGCTGACGCTCGTGCCCATTCTACGCGCCGGGCTCGGAATGGTCGACGGCGTGCTGCGACTCGTTCCCTCGGCGCGCGTCGGCCACATCGGGCTCTACCGCGACCATCTCACGCTCGAACCGGTGGACTACTACTTCCGTGTGCCGGGGGATGCGGCAGAGCGCCAGTTCTTCGTGCTCGATCCGATGCTGGCGACGGGAGGGAGCGCGGTCGCCGCCACAGATTCGCTCAAGCGCGCAGGCGCGACGCGCATCCGCTTTCTCTGTCTGGTTGCAGCCCCCGCGGGAGTGCAGCGCATGATCGACGCGCATCCGGATGTGCACATCTACGCGGCCGCCCTCGACCGCGAGCTCAACGCGCAGGGTTATATCCTTCCCGGGCTCGGCGATGCGGGTGACCGGATCTTCGGCACCCGCCCCGATAGCTGATCAGCCTAGCCGAACCACTCCCGAGGGCAGTCGCGCTGTTGGTTCGCGGCTGCGATCAACCATTGCTGCGTCTCAATGTCGAGTACCTCGTCGGCGACATGGTCGAACCACTCCGCGGCGAGGGATGTCTCGCCGATGCGGCGCCAGAGCTCGCCCACGAGATACGTCAGCACGGCCCGCTCGTCACGCTCGACGCCATCGTACGCTTCGAGCGCACGCTCGAACATCCACGCCGACTGGCGACGGAAATAGCGCTCCGCTTCCGTGTCGCCTTCGTCGACGCAGCACCACGCTGCACGCAGCAGCAGATCCGCGACGCGACGCGGCTCGGCTCCCTGCCACAACGCGACCTTTGCTGCAAACTCGTACTTCTCCGAACCGTTCAACGCGCCTTCGCTCAGCCGAGGCGCGAGCTCGTCCCACACGTGCTCCTTCAGCATCGGACTCACTTCTGCCTCTTCACCGAAATCTCTTTCGCTTCCGGCGTAGCCACAGCGTGAGCACAGATGTATTAAATAGGGAAGTGGCTGAGCGCCGGCGGCGCGCTCGTGAAAATCCGTTCGCTTTCCCCCGAACGAGTTCGTCGACAGCACCGCTTGCGAATCGAAACAGTGATGACAGATGGGACAGGTTAGCTCAATGTGTTTCAACGTCGTCATACTTGGCTCCGGCACGATCATGGAAAACGATAGAGGGAAATAGCGTGCCAGTAGTGCGAAGCGCCCTTGTTGCGTTCTCAGGCCGACACTATCTTGCCCCGTCCGCCGGACAGACTTCGCGCCAATCACACGCGCACCCGGTCTGAATGCTGATCAATCTGATCCCCGATTTTTTCGCACTGCTCGACAGCTCAGACCCCGTCGCCGGCTACCGGCGCTACTACTCGTCCCACCTCCGCATTCTCGAGCCTTACTGGCGCAATTACGTTCTCGATCCCGATACATCGCACTTCGATGACGTAGCGCGATCGGTCATGCGTGCCGACAGGCACGATCTTCGAGCGATGTTGGAAAGAACTGATGTGGTCTCGCTCGCAAGGGAGACCGAATACAGGTGTAGAACGTTGCTCGAGCTCGATTCCGACATCGATGTCGTACTCATGGTCGGAGTCGGCGCAGCCAACGCCGGCGAGCTCGTCACCGAGGGGCGGGGCATCGCATTCGTTTGCCTGGAACACTTCACGGGCGTGACGAATCCGGACACCCAGGGGCTTGGACTCGACCCTGCCTTAATCCCGCTCTGGCTCGCGCACGAGATCGCGCATGCCGTACGATATACGTCGCCCTCGAGCCGCAGCGCGTTGCGCCAGCTCATCAGCGATTCCGATGGTTACTACAGCTATTGGGACACCGGCCGTCGGGCGACGCTTCGCGAGCACGTGATCAACGAGGGCATCGCCGTCGAAACAGCGCGCGTCGTGAGTCCCGGACACGCCGAGTGGGAGTACTACGGCTACTCGCGGCGCCAGTACGCGCGGATCCGCGAGCTCGAAGGAGTGCTCGTGCGCGCCGTGACACCCGATCTCGATCGCACGGGTCTTGGTCTGCGCCTGCGCTACCTCTCCGGGGGACTGAGTGATGACTCGCGCACCGTCGAGCAGTACGTGCTTCCCGAACGTGCAGGGTACTACCTCGGCAGCCGCATGGTCGAGCGCGCGGTAGCGGAACGCGGCATGGCCTGGACTGTTCGCGCGAGTGCGGACGAGATCTCTGCAATCTCGAGCCTTGCCGCCGTCTCGGCGTAGCTCGTCTCGGCGTAGCTCGTCTCGGCATTGCCGTCGCCGCTA
>JBDTXN010000205.1:0-4757 GCA_040006175.1 Gemmatimonadota bacterium
GACCTTCAGCGCTGCCGCGCTCTTAGTAGCCATGAGTCGCGTTTCTCCTTCAGTTGTGGGGTTCAACCTTCTGCGGAACGAAATGCTGCTGGCACTCGCCATAGGAGAGTGCTAACAAGCGGAAGTTAGACATCTTCCCCCGCCGAGTCAACCCGTCCGAAGGCAGAAAGCATTCCGCCGTATGTTGGCCAAAATGAACGTGTTACGAGGCCGTGACACGTCTTTTTGACAGAATGCGCGTATTCGATTTTGCGGATATGGCAGCGTCGTGCCCGCGGATGGTGTCGAGCGGTTTGCTAGCCGGGGCGGCCAATGTCGATGAGTACAGCAATGTCCGTAAGCGCCCAGGCGACGAGCGCCCCGTACATGCCGCGCTTGTGCGCCGCCGGGGACATCTCGGGCGCACGCACGAACCAGCGAAGCAAAATCGCCAGCCACAGTGCGACGGAAATCGCCAGCAGCGCGAAGTCCGCCGGGTTGCCCGGCGTATGCGCGGAGAGCCACGCGGCCTGCGCGAAGCATGCAAAGGCTGCCAGCATCGCGATGATCGACACGACAAGGCTCGCGCGCACGCCGAGCGCGATGGCGAGGGTGCGATCGCCCCGCGCGCGATCCTCGTCGAGCTGGTAGAGCTGCGTGAGCGGATACAGCGCAGCAAAGAGCGGCGCAAAGCCAACGAGCGCCCACGTGCCCGCCGGTGTGAGCGATGCCCGCGAGAGTGCCCACCCGGCGTACGGTGTGAGCGTTCCGAATCCAACCATGTTGATGATCCAGTCGGCGCCAGCGACTGCCTTGAGACGTACTGGAGGCACACTGTAGAGCAGCGACATCGCAAAGCAGATCGCGTAGGCGATCGCGAAGCCGCGCGGGAGCGCGAGCGCGATGGCCTGCCCGGCGAGCATCAAGCCGAATCCCCAGCGCGCGAGGTGGCGCGGCACCGGCGGCGGGTCATCGAGATATCCGATATCGCCCTCGTCGCGATCGAACGCGCTGTTGATCGCGAGCGTGCCGCCGTTGAGCAGCACGACCCACACGAGAAGACCAGGAAGCAGTGCCGCGACATCCTTACTCGTGAGCCCGTGTGCGATGCCGCGCGCGAGCAGATAGCCGGCTGCCGTGTGCGCGAGCATGATCGGCCACTCGCGCGGGCGCATGTGCAGCAGATAGTCGAAGCCGTCGCCCGGGATCAGGCGATAGCCGAGGCGTCGAAGAGCACCCTGCCCCACCGTGTGCCGTGCGGCACTGGTCACGCGATCGCGTGCTGCTCGAGGAATGCAAACGCGATGTGCAGCCCGTAGAGCGTCAGATACGGCTCGACGAGATCGATCTCCTCGCACAACGAGGTCACGAGCGACGCGAGTCCGCCGGTCGCCACGATCTTCGGCACTCGCCCTGTCGGCCACTCGGCCTTGATGCGCCGCACGAGCCCATCGATCGCATCCGCGGCACCGAACAGCACGCCGGCTCGGATGCAGTCTTCCGTGCGCGTGCCGATGGCGCGGGCGGGCGGAACGAGCTCGGTGGCGGGGAGCTTCGACGTGCGACGGATCAGCGTATCCGCCGAGGTGCGTAGCCCCGGCGCGATGATTCCACCGAGAAAGACGCCCTCCGCCGTGATGCAGTCGTACGTGGTGGCGGTGCCGAGGTCGACGACGACGGTGTCCACCTTATAAATGCGGCTCGCAGCGAGCGTGTTGAGAATGCGATCGGCGCCGACCGTGAGCGGCTCGTCGACCTGGAGCACGATCGGCAGCCCCGCGCGTGCATCGATCACTCGCGCAGTGACGCCGAGCCAGCGGTCGAGCGCTTCCACGAGGGGCGCGGTGATCGCTGGAACGACCGAGCCGATCGCAGCGCCGGTGACCTGCGCCCGATCGAGCGAGCCCGCGCGCAGGAGATCGTGCAGCAGGAGTCCGAGCTCGTCCGACGTGCGCTCGACGGCTGTCGTGAGTCGCCAGTGGGCGCGAAGCTCATCGCCCTCGAACACGCCTATGGTCGTTTCGGTGTTGCCGATGTCGAAAACGAGAATCACGAATCCTCCTCGAGGATCAGAGAGCCGCTGCGCGCAGACACGTCGCCCGTTGCAGTGCGCACGAGCAGCGCGCCGTGCGAGTCGATGCCACCGACCACGCCCTCCACCGGTGAAGTGCAGCGGCGGCCGAGCGCCCAGTCGCGGCCGGTGTAATCGTGAAGGTCCGCGGCAGTGAGCGCGCCACGCATGGCGGCTGCGGTGCGTACGGCCGGGACGAGTGCCGCGAGCACGCGCACGCGACCGGCGCCCTCGCGCAGCGCACGCGCGTTCGGGATATCTCGAGGGACGCGACAGTTGATTCCGATGCCGATCGCGATCCAGTCCACGCGCTCTTCTCGCCAGCGGCTCTCGATGAGAATGCCACCCAGCTTGCCACCGCGCAGCATGAGGTCGTTCGGCCACTTGAGCTGTACGTCGCCGCCCGCAAACGCGTCGAGTGTACGGGCCGCAGCAAGCCCGACCCGAAGCGAAAGCACCTCCAACGCCGCGTCGTCCGTGAAGCGCGCGATGAGCGTGGACCAGATGCCGGCGCCTTCCTCCGATGCCCACGCGCGCCCGCTGCGTCCGCGCCCCGCGGTCTGTCGCTCGGCGAGAATAAGCGTGCCCTCGGGCGCGCCGTCGCGCGCTAGCGGGTGCGCGATGTCGAGCGTTGACGAGACCTCGTCGAAGAGCACCACGCGCGGCACGTCACAGCGCTCGGCGATCTCCGCCTCGCTCGCGCCGGCGTACTGGTGAGCCGCGAGCATGTCAGGCACGCGCGCGCATGAAGAACAGGATGAGCACGGCCGATCCGAGAATCACCCGATACGCAGCGAATACACCGTAGCTGTGCGAGCGGACGTAGCGCATGACGATCGCGATCGCCATAAATCCACTGATCGCGGATGCAAGCACTCCCACGAGCAGCGGGGTCGAGGCGCCGCCGGAGCGCAGCAGGTGCGGCACCTTGAAGATCGCGGCGGCAGCGATGATCGGCATACTCATCAGAAAGCTGAACGTCGCGGCGCTTTCTCGGTCGAAGGCGAGGGCGCGGCCCGCCGTGATCGTGGCACCCGAGCGCGACACGCCGGGTAGCAGCGCGGCCGCCTGTGCGATGCCGATGAGCGCCGCATCGGACCAGCGCATGGAGTCGAGCGGGCGCGCGTTCGGGCGCGAGCGGTCGACGAGCCAGAGCACGACGCCCATCGCAGCGAGCGCGCTCGCAATCAGCGCCGGCGAACGGAAGGTGGACTCGGCGTAATCGTTCAGCAACACGCCGGCGACCGCACCGGGGATCGTTGCGACGATGAGAAAGAGCACGCGCCGTTGCTCCGCCGTCTGCACGCGCTGTGTGCGCACGATCTCGAGCGCGGAGACGATCAGCTTGATCCACTCCTCGCGGAAATACACGAGCACTGCGACGAGTGTACCCACGTGCAGGGCAACGTCGACCGCGAGCCCTGGCTCGGGCCATCCGAATATCCACGGCGCGAGCGTGAGGTGCGCGGAGCTCGAGACCGGAAGAAATTCGGCCAGTCCCTGCAGGATGCCGAGCACGAGCGCCTGGAAGACGGTCATCAAAACCGAGAGGAGGAGTGAGAGAACGAAGAAGTCACGCGCGCGCGACCAGCAGTGCACCCATCGCGCACGCCATGGCGAGCTTGAAAAACCCGGGGCTGCCGGGGCGTCCACGAATGGCGCGCACCGTTGCAAGCGCGAGTGCGACCATCGCGGGGATCAGCGCCGCCAGCAGAAGCGCCGGCGACCTGACGAGTGGCGCGAGGCCTAGTGCCAGCGCGACACCCGAGGCGACGAGCGCCACGAGAATCGCCGCGCGCGCGAACGGAGCGCCGAGCACGATCGGGATCGTGCGACGCGCGCCGAGGTCGGCGTCGCGATCATCGAGATCCTTCGCGAGCTCGCGCGCGAGATGCAGCGGAATCGCCGTGAGCACGAGCGGCACGCCGCGGTGCCACTGCCCCGCCGCGTAGCTCCCGTACAAGAAGGGGAGTGACGCGAGCACGGAGACGACGAGATTCCCCGCGAGCCCCACGCGCTTGATCCACGGGCTGTACAGGCGCATGAGGAGTAAAACGCCGACGCTGCACATGCCGAGCAACGTGCTCACCATGGAAGCGGCGAGCACTGCGCCGGTACCCGCGAACATCGCGATGCGGTCAGCCGACGCGGGCGAGAGTGTGCCGGTGACCAGTGGGCGATCCGGATGCGCGACGCGATCGATGTCGACATCAGCGAGATCGTTCCACCCGTTGGCCGCGGCGGTGAGTCCGACCGCCGCAACGGCCGCGAGCACGATGCGGGCGGAATCTCCCCATCCCGCCCACCATGCGCCCGCCAGCACGCCGGCAGCTGCGGTGAGCGCATTCGCCCACCGCACGAGCCGCAGCCCGCTCTTAACCGCGCGCGGCGAGGGTGCGAGCATAGAAGCTCTCGTATTCGGCGACAATGTTGTCGATCGCAAATCGTGCGTGTGCGTCGGCCGCTGCGGCCTCGCTCATCGCTCGCCAGGTGTCCCGATCTCGCAGAATGGCGACACCTGCCTCGACCATTTCCTCCACTGCACCAACCGGACGAAGCGCACCCGTGACTCCGTCGCGGATGACCTCGGGAAGCCCACCGGCGTTCGTCGCGACCACAGGAACGCCGCACGCAAGCGCCTCGAGCGCGCTCAGCCCGAACGATTCGTTGAGGCTCGGCAGCAGGAACAGCTCGGCGCTCGCGAGCA
>JBDTXN010000206.1:0-4665 GCA_040006175.1 Gemmatimonadota bacterium
TTGTGTGTCAGCCAGACGTTGCCGTCGTCGGTTCCGGCCATGAGCAATCCGGGCTGCACGTACGACTCCGCCAGCGTCGTGATCGTGCCGTACGTCTCGGCTCCCGTCGCATCGTTCGTGATGCCCCCGGTCGAGTCCATGCTCCAGCGCACCTTTGCCATGTCGCGCGTGGAAAGGTCCGGCGAAATCGCGAGGAAATCGTCGCCGCGATTCGTCGACCTGAGCACGCGGTTGCCACCGACGTAGACCGTCGACGCAGCGTGCGGCGACAGGAAGAACGGCGTGTTCCAATTGAAGCGCAGATCGAGATCGGTCGAGTCCTTCGCCTGCATGGCGCGCAACTCCGCCATGCGCTTCTTTGCCGGCGCGGGCAGCGCCTTCGCCGTATCGCCGCGCGCGACGAGAATCGAGTCCTCGATCTGCAGGTAGCGCGGGCGCCACGACGGCTTCACGATCGGCTTGCTCTCGCCCGTTCCATAGTCGAGCCGCCGGATGTTGCCGCCCTGCGACTCCGCGTAGATGATGTTCGGATTCGTCGGATCCTGCGCGGTGTAGAAGCCGTCGCCGCCGCCCACCGTGAACCAATCCGTGTTCGTGATCGGTCCGTTGCGCTTCCTGCTCGGCCCACACCAGCTCCCGTTGTCCTGCAGTCCGCCGCAGACGCGGTACGGCACCGCCATGTCGTAGCTCACCTCGTAGAACTGCCCGATCGCGATGCGATTCAGAAATTCGTAGTTGCCGCCGCGGTCCCACGTCTGCGACACGCCGCCATCATCGCCGACGAGAAAGTGCTCGGGATCGTTCGGGTCGATCCACATCGCGTGGTGGTCGACGTGGATGCCGACGGTCCCGTTCCGCACCGTCTTCCCACCGTCATCCGAGAAGTTGACCGGCGTCGATGACCAGTACACGCGATTCGGCAGCTTCGGATCCACGCGCACCTGCGAGTAGTAGAACGGGCGCACATCGTAATCGTTCATCCAGTGCCAGCTCTTGCCCGCATCCTCCGAGCGATAGAGCCCGCTGAGCAGCCGCTGCTTCGCCGCAGCTTTCGGCTTCTCGCCCGCGGAGTCGCTCGCGGGCGCTCGCGTTGCGTGCGCGGCGCCGCGCATCGAATCCGCCTCGACGAGCGCGTAGACCATGTTCGGGTTGCTGCGCGCGATCGCCACGTTGATGCGCCCCTTCATGGTTTCGGGAAAGCCGCCGCCTTCAACCCTGGTCCAGGACTTCCCCGCATCCGTGCTCTTCCAGAGTGCGCTTCCAGCTCCGCCGCTTCGCAGGAAGTACGGACCACGCACACGCTCGTAGCTCGATGCGTACAGGATGTCCGGATTCGATGGATCCATGGCGAGATCGACGAACCCGGCTTTGTCGCTCACGAACTTGATGAGCTGCCAGCTCTTGCCGCCGTCGTTTGTCTTGTACAACCCGCGCTCGGGGTTCGCATCCCACGCGTGACCGAGCGCGGCGACGTAGACGATGTCAGGGTTCGTCGGATGCACGACGATGCGGCCGATCTGCTGGGTCCTCTCGAGTCCCATCAGCTTCCACGTGCCACCACCGTCGGTGCTCTTGTAGATCCCGCCTCCTGGCGAGATCGAGTTGCGCGTGTTCTGCTCCCCGGTGCCGGCCCACACCTGATTCGTGTCCGATGGCGCGATCGCGAGCGCGCCCATCGAGATCACGCGCTGGTCGTCGAAGAGGGGGCGAAAAGTCGTCCCGGCATTCGTCGTCTTCCAAATCCCTCCCGCCGCCGAGGCTACGTAAAACGTCTTCGACGGGCTCGGTATTCCGACGATGTCCGCGACACGCCCGCCCATGTCCGCGGGTCCGATGTTCCGCCAGCTGAATGAGGCGAGCGTCGCGGAGTCGAGCGGGGTGGCTCGCTTCTGGGCGGTGATCGCGGGTGCGGCGAGCAGAAGCCCAGCCGCAAGGGCGAGCGTGAGCGGACGAGGTGCACTGATCATGAGATGCGCGGTCCCTCTCTGATTCTTCGATGTCGTGGCATGCGCGTCGTCTTCTCGAGAAAGACTGACGAGCCCGGATGCGGGGATGGCGAACGTCAATAACTACGTCAGCACGCTACGTTCCGTTGGGCTCTCCGCTAGTTGGTCGTACGAAGGACTGCTGGCCTCGCCATTCCGCCCGCCGATTGGCAGGTGCACATTGAGTCTTCCCAAAGAGGATCGCTCTCCATGCGTGGCACCCGCCTCACTATTGCTGCTTCAGCTCTGGTGCTCGTTGCGACGTCCCGCGCACTGGCGGCGCAGAACTTCGAGGGCGTCTCGAAGTTCGTCATCCAGCACTACGGGCAGGACGAGCCGGACTCTGTCACGCAGTTCACCAAGGGCTCGAAGATGCGCCTCGAATTCGCGGGCAAACCTGGCGCGCTCGTCTACGACGGCACCAAATGGTTCACGCTCTTCACGGATGTGAAGCGCTACGTCATCATCCCCATCATGGACACGGCCGACGCCGGTCCCGAGTTGGGGCGAAAGAATGGAAGAGCTACGAGCACCGGTAAGACATCCGTCATCGCCGGCATCAAGTGCGAGCTTTGGCACTTCACCGGGACGGGCGAAGACGGAGCAGCCGAGGTGGGCGACGCGTGCCTCGCAAGAGGCGCGGGATTCATGGTCGGGCGCATGTCGCAGGATGACATGGGGAGGCACGCGAACGCTGCAGGACTCGCCTACGAAAAGGCCCGCGCCAGCGGCATGGGCGTGCTCGGCGAAACCATCGACGGCAAGGTGGTGCTGACGACGTTGAAGGCACAGCCGGCACCTCAGGCCGACGCGCTCTTTGCCATTCCTCCCGGCTACAAGGCGACGACCATGAAGGAGATCTTCAAGTTCAAGCTCAAGCCGTGACCGCATTGCGGCGGGTTACGTGACGATGATCGACCCCTGCATTTTCGGGTGCAGCGAGCAGAAATAACCGTACGTGCCTGCCTTGGCGAGCGTCACGCTGTATTGCTGATCCGTGTCGAGCACCGGCGACGCCTTGAACTTGTTCTGCGTGTTCACGATCAGGTGCGGCACGTCGTCGTTGTTGATCCACGTAACCTCGGTACCGGCGCCGACCGTGAGCGTCGGCGGCGTGAAGTTGAAATTGTCGATGCCGATCTGATTCGGCGCGAGCGCGATCGCCCTTCTCGTCGACTGCCGACGCATCATCGCATCGTGCGATGCGTCCACGAACGCAGGCGGTAGCCCCGACAGCGTCGCATCCACGACCGCGACCGTGCTGCGGCCCGGAATGAATGTGACGTCGGTAATTCCGAGCACGCTCCTCAGCGTCTCCGGCGCGACTTTCATGGGACCGGGCGCGGGCGCAGTTCCAGGCGTCGGTTGAGGAAAGGCGGTGGACATCGCCGTGTGGAAGCTGACGCTACCCTCCACCTTCTGCATGATCTGGTGAATGTGTCCATTCAGGACCGTCACGGATCCGAAGCGCTTCAGCAGTCCGAGCGCCTGTTCCGAATCCTCCGTGCCCCATCCCCACTCGGGATAGACGGTCCACAATGGCACGTGTGCAAACAGCACGAGCGGTGTGCTCGAGGAGAGATGTGACACGTCCTTTTTGAGCCACGCAATCTGCTGGGCGCCAAGCGTGCCCAGGCCGCCCGCCTTGAGATCGAGCACGTTCACGAGGCCGATGAAGTGCACACCGGAGTGATCGAAGCTGTACCATCCGCCACCCTGTGTTCCCTTGCCGTAGCGCTGCAGATACGAGGCGCCATTGTCGGCAGCGACATCGTGCTCGCCCGGGACGTAGAACACGCGATCGGTCTTGATCCCGCGCAGCACTTCGTTCGCCGTATCGAACTCGCTCGCCTTCGCGAGCTGCGTGATGTCACCGGTGTGCAATACCAGCGCGGGACTTTGCGGCAGCGCGTTCACCTTGTTCACTGCCTCCTGCAAAGTCGCGGTGACATCCGTGTTCGCGTCCTTGCTGAAACCGATATGACTGTCGCTCACCTGAACGAAGAAGATGCTCTTTCGCTCGGCTTCGCTCATGAATGGCAGCCTGCTCGCGGCGAACGAACGCGGAATTCCTCCGGCCATTCCCCAGACCGTCGCCGTCCCCGCCCACGCCATGCACTTGAGAAAGCCACGACGATCGACGCCGTCGTGGCTTGCGTCGTTCGTGATGTAATTGCCGCCCGTCGGCCGAGTATTTCCCTCGTCGTCGAATCGTTCGGCGTCGCGGTCTTCGTGTCGGGTCATCGCAAGAATCTCCGGATGTGAGGTCGGGGCGTGGCGCAGGCCACTGCGATGGTGACCGCTCGACCTTCCGATTTATTCCCGACCGTTCCCAGTGAGCATTCGGTTCTCGGGAGAGATTCTGTAACCCAACGACACGAATGGACGGTGCAGCTCAGCCCCGAGGCTTCACGATCGCGCTTCCTGGCGTGCTCGTCGGACTACATGCGTCGCTTCCGCTGGCCGAAGGCATGCCCTGTGCTTCTCAGCGACCGCAACCCTTTCCACCGTCCACGTTGCAGAGGCCGCACATGAATCAGCCGATCTCACGCAAGCAGCACGGCATCGCCGACTTCACCTATGTGCCCACCTTCATGGCCGCGCCCAATCTCGCCGGCTTTACCAATGACACGACTCCCGCACGCCTGAGCCGCGCCATGGCGGCTACATCGTTCGCGAA
>JBDTXN010000207.1:0-4648 GCA_040006175.1 Gemmatimonadota bacterium
AGCGCTTTCTTCTTTTCTTCCTGTCCTGTGGAGACAGCCATGCGGTCACCCAACCTATGGTGATATCGTGAGACTACCGAATCTGGCCTGGCGCTAGAAAATCTACCGCCGGGGCTCCCTATTCCCACCCCCCGAACAAAATACGAAAGCTCCTCCCTCCTGTCAATCGCTTTGTTTGGCGCTGAATGCGTTTTCGAGGTGCCGGATCCGGGGGCCGGACTCATCCATCAATACGCCGATCACGTCGAACCGAAACATTTGTTTGGCGCCCCCGAACCTGGCAATCCACACCATCGCTGATCGCGTCAGCTCCCGCTGCTTCCTCCAGTTGACCGCCTCCACGGGGTGGCCAAAGCTCTTACCGCGGCGAGCCTTGACCTCCACGAAGGCCACGATCCCTTCCCGCTCCGCTACCAAATCCAGATCCCGGTGACCGCTCCTGAAGCGCCTGTCCAGGATCCGCCACCCTCGCTCAGCCAGCCACGCCTCAGCGATCCGCTCACCTTCCTCGCCCAGCAGCTGAGACTCGGCCGTCATGAACGCAAAGATGCGGGCGCCCGGCCGGGCGTCCGCATCCAATTGTTTCGAAGAGGATCAGCGCGGCGCGATCGCGCCGGCCGGACCGCGGATCAGCTCTTCGGCGACTGCCCCTGCGCGATCAGCAACTGTACCTTCGCCGCCGCGATGCCAGCCACCGGCGTGTCTTCCTTGATCAGCACCCGATCGCTCTTCCGCACCCAGAGGTGCTCCTCGGTCTCGCCGACCTGCAGCACAACCTTCCAGCAATCGAAGTTGCCGTCCGGCGCGAGCACGCTGTCCTGCCCCACGACCGCGAGCTGCATGACCACACGCGCGTGATCCCGCGGACCGACGAACACCGTCGTCGCACTTCCCTTCCATCCCGGCGCGAGCGGCAGCGAGGCGAGCATCGGCTCGATCCAGTAGATGTTCCCCACCAGGTTGCGCTCGTTCGGCAGTGCCACGCGTACGCCACCGCCGCTGTCACCCTCGAAGCTCGTGAGGATGCTGTCGCGCGTGTAGTGGGTCGTGATGTCCATGTCCGCCGTATGCACCACACGGTGCACCGGCTCGAGCGCGATCTTGGAGACGTACAGCGATTCCGCCAGCTCGATCGTGTTCACCTTGCGCGATTCGGCGAGCAGCCACACGGGCTTCCCTTCGTACGTGGACTCCGTCACCTCGAGCGTTCGCCAGCCGAGCTTGTGCGCCTGCCCCTGTGAGAAGAGGCGCGCCACGTAGGTGATCTTCGACGGCTTGAGTGTCACGTTCGACGGTGCCACGAGCGGCGCGACGGACAGCGCCGGAGCCATCGATGCGCCGGAATCCGCGCGAGCCGCTGCCGCCGGCTTCATAGCGTCCGCCGGCTTTGCACTATGCGAGCACGCCGAAAGCACGCCGGCGCATATCAACGAGGAGCCAAGAACCGAGTTACGCAGAGCCTTCACGAGTACCTCCACAGATGTCTCACCGCTCAGATCCCGCGAACTAGCTCGCGGGTCCGCAAATACGATCGATGTCGTCGAGTCCTACGAGCACATCACGCGCTTTGGATCCATCGGCCGGCCCGAGTATCCCCGCTTCCTGCAGCTGGTCGATGATCCGCGCGGCGCGACCGTAGCCCACCTTGAGGCGGCGCTGCAGCAGCGAGGTGGAGCCGAGCTGATTCTGCACGACCACCTCGGCAGCCTCGCGAAAAAGCTTGTCGCGCTCGCCGGCAACCTCGGCATCCGCAGGATCACCCGTGGATGCCGCCTCCCGCTTCCGCATCTCCTCGAGGATGTCCACCTCGTGAGACACCGGCTCCTCGAGAACGAGCCCTTCGGCCTCGAGCACGCGCCGGCGCTCCGCCTTTCTGCCTTCGTACCAGCCCATCAGCGCCTCTGTATCCTCCGAGGAAATATACGCGCCCTGAAGACGCGCAGCTTCCGACTTCCCGGGCGGAATGAACAGCATGTCGCCGTTGCCCAGCAGCGACTCGGCGCCCATCCCATCGATGATCGTGCGGCTGTCGACCTGCGATGCTACACGGAAGGCAATGCGGCTGGGAAAGTTCGCCTTGATCAACCCCGTGATGACGTTGACGCTGGGTCGCTGCGTGGCGAGCAGCAGATGAATGCCGATCGCGCGCGCCTTCTGCGCGAGGCGCGCAAGCGGCGGTTCCACCTCGCCCTGCACCGTCATCATGAGGTCCGCGAGCTCGTCGATCACGACGACGATGTACGGCAGGCTTTCGCCGCGGTACGTCGTGTCTTCGAACGCGACGTCCTTCCGCGTCGGCAGCTTCAGCGTATCGCCGTTCTGCAAGCGACGATTGAAGTCCTGAATGTTGCGGCAGCCATTCGCGGCGAGCAGTTCGTAGCGCTCCTGCATCTCCATCTCGGCCCACTTGAGCACAGAGGCGGCATCGCGGCTGTCCGTGATTACCTTGTGCCGGAGGTGCGGCAGCGTGTTGTACACGGAAAGCTCGACCATCTTCGGGTCGACCATCAGGAAGCGCAGCGTCTTCGGCGTATGGCGGTAGACGAGACTCGTAATCACCGTATTCACGCACACGGATTTTCCCGAGCCCGTCGCGCCGGCGATGAGGAGGTGCGGCATCTTCGCGAGATCGGCAATCACCGGCTTACCTTCGAGGTCCTTGCCGAGTGCGATCGGTAGGGCGGCGCGGGCGTTCTTGAACTCGGGAGATTCGAGTAGCTCGCGGAAGGCCACGATCTCCGATGTCGGATTCGGCACCTCGACGCCGACCGCACCGCGGCCGGGAATCGGCGCGACGATGCGAATGCTCGCAGCGCGCATCGCGAGCGCGAGATCGTTCGAGAGGTTGGCGATCTGGCGTACCTTCACACCGGGCGCTGGTTCCACCTCGAACTGGGTCACGACGGGACCCGTCGTGCGCCCGGTGATCTCCGCCTCGACCCGGAAAGTGCGGAGCGCATCGATCAGCTTCACCCCCATCGCGTCGAGCTCTTTCTTACCGAGCTCGCTGTTGCGTGGTGCTGCCGGGGTGAGCAGCTCGGGCGAAGGCAGCTCGTCCGCCGCGAGTGCATTCTCTTCGTTCGCGTCGATCGCCGCTGCGATGCGCTCGTCCTGCTCCACGGAGAGCTCGGCGCGACTCTTCTTTTTCTTTTTTGCCTTCGCGCTTTCGTCGAGGATCTCGCCTGCGCTCTGCTGCATGAGCGTCGGATCGATCTGCGGCATCTCCTCGGGCGGCGGTTCGAGCAACGCGGCAGGCACTTCGACACCGGCCACGTCCTTCCGCCGTTTTCTGCTCCTGGCCGGCACTTCGGCAGCGACAGGCTCGAATACCTGGATGTGCTGCACGCGCACGCCGATCAGCACTCGTATCGGATTCCACGCGAGCGTGAGCACCGTCAGCCCGCACAGAAGCATGGCGACGACGAGCCACGCGCCGACCGGCCCGAAGAACGCGTACAGGTAGTACGCCACGAACGAGCCCCACAACCCATCCGCGGCGGAAACCGTTCGCTCACCCTGCTCGATGCCCAGCGCGCACGCGATCGGCACGAGCACGACCAGCCCCGCGAGAAAGAGCATCCAGGAGCGATCGGTGTCCGATCGCATGCGGCCGAAGAGCCTGAGCGCGTGCACTGCCGGAACGAGCGGAAGGAGCAGCGCGGCCGGAAGGCCGAGCACGCGGAACATCGCGTAACGGAGACAGGATCCCGCCGGCCCCATGAGCCCGCGCGCCTCGAGGCACGAGCTGGTCAGCGATGTTCCCGCGCCCACCAGAATCGTGGCGGCGAGGAAGAGCGCGAACACCAGCAGCACCACGCCGACGAGCTCCCGCTTGAGCTGCCCTTCGGCCATTGTATCTAGCGCTCCCGGTCAGGGCCCAGCAGCGTGATCTGCCGATCCTGGAAGATCGGGATCACTGGGCATGAATCGATCTTCGCACAATCCTCGAGATCCTTGCCGAAGCCCGCCTCGGCAAGCGCCTTCCCCGCCTCGGAATCCGCGAACAGCAGGTCGAGCCGGTCGCCGTACTTTTTATCGAGCACCGTCGCAGCGAACGCGCCGTCGCCGAGCTCCACTTTCGTCAGGCGCTTCGTGATCGCGCGGACGTAGCGGCCTGCGCACGCCGCGTCCTCGAGCGAGAAGAGCTTGTCGCGGCCGGCACAGATGAGCGTGATGTCGGTGCCCGCGCGCGCGGCCGTGCGCATGAGCACCGCCACCGCCTCGAGGTTCACGAACGAGGCGATGACGACATCGCGCGCGCCCTGCAGACCGACCATCGCGGACGTGCCGTTCGTGGTCGTGAGCAGCACCGTCTTTCCCTCGACCGCCTCGCGCGTGAAATCGCCAGGAGAGTTTCCGAGATCGAAACCGGGCACGATGAGCATCTTCCGCTCGCCCGCGAGCCGCACCTCGCCCTTCGCGAACTGCTTCGCGCGCGTGATGACCTCGTCCGCACTCTCGAGCGGAACGATGTTGCGCGCACCGTTGCCCAGCGCGACCGCGATGCTCGTCGAAGCGCGCAACACGTCGATCACGGCAACGACGCGCCCGGCGATCTGTGCGGGCGTAGCGGTGGTGGGCCCAAAGACTACGTCAATGCGCATTACGGCTCCCGCAGCAGATCGCTCTCGCGCTCCAGAAACTTCGT
>JBDTXN010000208.1:0-4508 GCA_040006175.1 Gemmatimonadota bacterium
TCGCCGCGCGCGCGCCCGACGAGTTCCAGCCCGTCTTCTCCGCGTTCAGACGCATGGCGGCCGACCTCGGCGAGAGCCGCGCGGCGCTCGAGTCCGCACAGCGACGTACGGCCGCGATTCTACGCAACGTCGCCAGCGGCGTCGTCGCGCTCGACGCGGACGACGTCGTCACACTGGCGAATCCGCGCGCCGAGATGATGCTCGACCGACCGCTCCCGCCGGGACTTCAGGCAGAGGGACTGGGGTCGGAGACTGCGCGCCGCCTGCGCGCGTTCGCAGAGGGAGCGCAGCAGAACAGCGAGGAGGAGTTCGAGCTCACCGTCCACGGGCGGCAGCTGCAGGCGCGCCTCACGCGCCTGGCCGCGGGTCGCGGCGGCACCGTGCTCACCCTCGACGACATCACGGAGCTCGCGCGCGCGCAGCGCGTGCTCGCGTGGGGCGAGATGGCGCGCCAGGTGGCGCACGAGATCAAGAATCCGCTCACGCCGATCCGCCTGGGCGTGCAGCATCTGAAGCGCGCGCACGCGGACCAGCGCGCGGACTTCGACACGATTTTGGAAACGAACGCCGAACGTATCCTGGCGGAGATCGACCGGCTCGATGAGATTGCGCGCGGTTTCAGCAGGTATGGCATGGGCCCATCGGAGCTGCAGACGGCGCAGCCGATCGATGTGAGTGCAATCGTGCGGGACGTCGTCGAGCTCGAGCGACTGGGCGAGGGGAGCGTCGAGTGGCGCACCGCCGGGATCGAGGAGGCCACGATGGCGTACGCGCGCGAGGATGAGCTGCGGGAAGTGATGCTCAACCTCCTGGAGAATGCGCGCTTCGCGGGCGCCACGAAGGTAGACGTGCGCGTGGACGGTGCCGGCGAGCGCGTCGCTATCGCGGTGCGCGATGACGGGAGTGGTATTCCGGCAGGCGTGCAGGCGCGACTGTTCGAGCCGCACTTCTCCACGCGCACGCGAGGGAGTGGATTGGGACTGGCAATCAGCCGGCGCCTCGTGGAGAGCTGGGGCGGGGAGATCGCGGTGGCGAGCGTGGAAGGCGAAGGAGCGACTGTGCGGATCGTCCTTCGCGGCGGGCTTCCTGGATTATCTTCCACTACATGACGGCAACCTTGCTTCCGGCGGACATCGGCGACGAGACCAATGCGCGCATTCTCGCGATCTCCGAAGACCGGATCGCGGGCTTTCTCGAAGATCCGTTCGCGGAGATCGCGCGGCTGTCCGGCGTGAGCGAGGAAGTGGTTCACAGTCGGATCCGCGCGATGCTGAGCGCAGGCACGATCCGGCGCGTGCGGCAGACGCTCATGGCGACGAATCTCGCGCCGGGCGCGCTCGTCGCGTGGAAGGTGCCCGAAGACACGCTCGATTCGGCGTTCGAGTACTTCGTGCATGACGATCCCTTCTCGGGCCATGTGGTCATTCGCTCCACTGATAGCGCCACGCCAGGGTCGAGCTACCGTCTCTGGACGACGCTCAAGGTTCCGCAGGGATATTCGCGCGAGAAGCACTGTGCGGTGCTGGCCAAGCGCGTGGGGGCGAGCGCATTTTGCGTGATGCCGGCGAGGCGGCTCTTCGCGCTCGGTGTTGGTCACGTGCGGAGAAAAGGCATGACGCCGGGCTCGCGCTCCGATGAGCCCGGGCGCGTGATGGATACGAACATCGTCGCGCTGTCGGAGCTGGAGTGGCGCGTGCTCGAGCCGCTCAAGCGCGAGCTCGCGATCGAGGAGATCGGCCCCGAGCCGTGGCGCGCGCGAGCGGCGGAGGCGGGGGTGTCGTACGAGGAATTTCTGCAGATCGGGCGAGGGCTCGCCGAGCGTGGCGTGATCGGCCGCTTCTCGACGTTTCTGGAGCACGTGAAGCCGGGCGCGGACGGCGTGCGCGTGACTCGCTACAACGCGCTCTTTCACTGGCGCGTGCCCGTGGGGCGCGAGATCGAGGCGGGAAAGGAAGTCGGGCGCCACCACATTCTCACGCACGCGTACTGGCGCGAGGGCGGCGAGGAGTTCGCGAACGTGAACATCATGGCCGTCGCGCACGGCACCGACAAGCAGCTGGTGCTCGATCACAAGGCGGCAATCGATACGCATCTGATGGAGGCTAGAATTCCGGTGAGCTATACGAACGTGTTCTGGGGCGGCCGCAGCGAGATCAAGCCGTCGGAGATCGCGCCAGGCGCCTATGTCGCGTGGTGCAGGTCGATCGGGGTAGATCCGGCGTCGATGCGTGCGTCCGTCTATGAGAAGCCGGGCGCGGCGTGAGACGCTATCGTGTGCGCGCGCTGTTCGTGAGCGGCGCGATGATCGTGGCGTGCCAGGATGCGAGAGATGCTCGCGCCTCGCGTGTCGCGGATTCCGGGTTGGCGACGGGCTCCGCTTCGTCTCGTAGTCGGCTCGCGGCCCGTGACACGCTGGCGGGGTTCACGGTGCCCGTGCAGTGCGCGAAGGGTTCGGTGCCGCAACCGAAGCAGCCGGCAGCTACGCGGGTCGCAGTGACTTCGAGGAACGGGGCAGACAGCGCGAGGCGCACGCGATCCGACTCGATGCACATGTCCGCCGCCGCTGGCGACACGGCGCTCGCGGGCGCGACGGTGAGCACGGACAACACGAAGCCGAAGTCAGCGAAGGCGGTGCATGCGGATTCGGTCGCGCGCGTGCGTGTGACGATGCACGCCGACTCGCTTGCCGCGATCGCGCTGCGAACCGACTCAGCCGCGACGAAGCGTCTGCCGGGGTCGTTGCTCCCCGGATGCCGCATCGTCGCGTACTACGGCAATCCGATGTCCAAGCGCATGGGCATCCTCGGCGAGATCAAGCCCGACTCGATGCTCGCGCGGCTCGCGAAGCAGGCCGCCGCATACCAGGCGGTCGACAGCGCGCGCCCGGTGCTGCCGGCGCTCGAGCTCATTGCGACGGTCGCACAGGCGGGCCCAGGGAAGAGCGGGCTGTATCGCGCACGCATGCCGGACACCTTGATCGACCGCGTCATGGGGTGGGCCGAGGCGCATCACTATCTCGTGATCCTGGACATCCAGACGGGGCGCAGCACCATGGCGGCGGAGCTGGTGCCGTTGATGAAGTACGTCGCGCGTCCCTACGTGCACCTGGCGCTCGATCCCGAGTTCTCGATCGGAACGAAGAAGATTCCGGGCAAGGTCATCGGACGCATCGACGCGGCGGACGTGAACGCGGTGTCGTCGGTGCTCGCGCATCTCGTGGATTCGCTGAAGCTCCCGCCCAAGATGCTGATCGTGCATCGGTTCACGACCCCGATGCTCTCGAACCACGAGAAGATCAATCTCGATCCGCGCGTGCAGATCGTGATCGACATGGACGGCTTCGGTCCGCCGCGTCTCAAGTACGGGTCGTACAAGGCGTACGTGCACGACCGGCCTGTGCAGTACGCGGGGTTCAAGGTGTTCTACAAGAACGACAAGCCGATGCTTACACCCGAACAGGTAGTTCAGATGGATCCGGTGCCGTTGTTCATTATGTACCAGTAGACGGCCCTTTCACGGAGTACCTCATGACCACGACCGCATCGCCGACCCGAAGCACAGCACCCACGGCCCAACACGCGACGATCACGGAGCACGAGTTGGCGGAGGTCGAGCGGGCGAACGCGACGGGGCTGCAACCGATCGTGTTCGTGCACGGTCTGTGGCTGCTGCCGAGCAGTTGGGATCGCTGGATGAAGCTGTTCGAGGAGGCGGGCTTCGTGGCGCTCACGCCGGGATGGCCGGACGATCCCGAAACGGTCGATGAGGCGAAGGCGAAGCCCGAGGTGTTCGCGCACAAGACGGTGGGACAGATCGCGGATCATTTCGACAACATCGTTCGCAACCTTCGCAGGAAGCCGGCGATCGTTGGGCACTCGTTCGGCGGTCTGCTCGCGCAGATGCTCGCCGGGCGCGGTCTCTCCGCCGTGACCGTCGCGATCGATCCCGCGCCATTTCAGGGCGTGCTTCCGCTCCCGTTGTCTGCGCTGAAATCGGCGTGGCCAGTGCTCGGCAATCCGGCGAACCGCAATCGTGCGATTCCTCTCACGTACGAGCAGTTCCGCTACGCATTTGCGAACGCAGTGAGCGAGGAGGAGGCGAAGGAGCTGTACGACACGTACGCAGTACCGGGATCGGGGGTGCCGCTATTCCAGGCCGCCGCGGCGAATCTCAATCCGTGGACCGAGGTGAAGGTCGACACCGAGAATCCGGAGCGGGGGCCGCTGCTCATCATCGAAGGCGAGAAGGACCACACCGTCCCGTGGGCGGTCGCGCACGCCGCGTTCAAGCGGCAGGAGCGCAATTCGGGGATCACGGAGATCGTGGAAATGCCGGGCCGCGGCCACGCGCTCGTGATCGACAGCGGATGGCGCGAGGTGGCGGACAAGGCGTTCGCGTTCGTCAAGCGATTCGTGTAGGCAGCCCCATTAGCGGAGCCGGCGATGAAACCGGCTCTCGCTGATCTCGACACCCCAGAGCTGCACGGTTCGAGAGATCCCGTCCGGCAC
>JBDTXN010000209.1:0-4449 GCA_040006175.1 Gemmatimonadota bacterium
AACAAGCTCGGTCGCGTGAACACGACCACCGGTGCGACGACCGAGTTCGTGATCCCGAACGAGGACGCGCGCCCTCGTCGCATCGAAGTCGCGCCAGACGGCATGGTCTACTACACCGACTACGCACGCGGCTACCTCGGCCGGCTCGATCCCGGTTCGAACCAGTTCAAGGAGTGGAGATCTCCCGGTGGCGACAGAGCAGCTCCGTACGCCATCGCGTACGCGCCCGACGGTCGCATCTGGTACAACGAATCCGGCACGGGCCAGATGGTCGCGTTCGATCTCAAGACCGGGAAGATGGAAACGGTGAAGATCCCCACTCCCGGATCGGTCGTGCGCAACGTGTCTGTCGATGCGAAGCGGAACATCATCTGGCTCGCCGAGAGCGGCGTGCAGCGACTCGGCAAACTGGAGCTCGGCTCGCGCTGAAGCCGAACGACCTGACGGCATCAAGCGTGATGCCGTCAGGTTTGTGCGTCGGCTACTACTCGACCTTGGGTCGATACACGTGCGCCGCAGCGCCCGACGGGAAGGTGCTCGCACTCACGAGTCGCAGCGCGATTCGCTTCGGGAGCTCGGAGAAAATCGGCAGCCCCTGGCCCAGCACGAAGGGATGCACGAGGAGCTGGAATTCGTCGACGAGGCCCAGCCGCACGAGACTGCGCGCGAAGCTCGCGCCTCCGTGCGCCATGATGTCCTTCCCGGGCTCGCTCTTGAGCTGCCCGATGTCCGTCGCGAGGTCGCCCGACATCACGCGCGCATTCCGCCAGCTCTGCTCTTTCGATGGATCAGCTGGCGGAGCATCCTTGCGAGCGGCCGCCTCCTTCGCGCCACTCGAGTTCGACGCATCGCGCACCGAACGCGTCGTGGCGCGCGCCTCCTGCGACGTCACCTGAGGGTTCTTCGAGAAAACCACCTTCGGGATTTCATTCATGGGTGCCGCGTACACCTCGTTCGACGATGGCCAGTACGACGCCATGTCGTGAAAGGTGCGGCTCCCCATGATGTGTACGCCGGCTTGCCAGATCGACTGCATCGTCCAGTCGGTCGCGCCTTCGTCCATCGACACGAAGATCCAATCGGATTCGTTATTTACACCGCCGACGAAGCCATCGACGGACACGGACATCTTGAGAATCAACTTTCGCATGAGCACGTCTCCACGAGAGAACTGTTGAGTGCGGGTAGACGCACAGCGTCAATCGACTGCCGTCACCGCTCCGTGAAGGCGACGAATGGACATCGTGGAAATCGACAGGACCAAGGTCACCGTGTGTGCCTGCGACGATTCACGTGGTTCTCGCGAGCCTGCACCCGCGAACTCGATTACGCTGCCGGCTTCCCCTCGGCTACGAGCCTATCGAATCTCGGATTCCCCTTGAGCGGCGCGAACGTCGGATCGATTCGCAGCCACGCTCGCGTAAGGTAGTACGGGCGCTGCAGAATTTTCTCGAGAATGTCGATCGCGCGCTCCGGCTTTCCCGCGATTGTGTAGATGCGCGCGAGCAGGTGCTCATTGTACGGGCCGTTGTTCCCGTCCGTCGCCGACGATCGCATGGCTACCCCTTGCTCCCCTGTGCGAATCGCCTCGTCGTACCGTCCGAGAAAGGCGAGACTGAGACCGAGGAACATGCGCAGTTGATCATCCTGTGGATTCTCCTTTGTCTGATGCTCGTATGCCTCGCGCGCGAGGGCAGCCGCCTTGCGAGCGTTCTCCCGATCTCCGCGCCATGCGTACTGTTGGGCGCGCACTATCGAACGCTCCGTCGAGTCGCCATCGAACGCGTCCGTGCCAAGGCTAAGCAGGAGCGTGTCCTGAGCGCCGTCGAACATCCATCCGAGCTCGTAAAACGTGGCGACGCGCGACAGCATGGCCGATTCACCGACTTGATCCGAGGCGGTCTGCAACTGTCGCCGAGCTCCCGGGAGATCTCCGTTTTGCAGATCTACCATTATGCGCTGTTGCAGATATCCAAGATTGCCTGGTACGAGTGACAAGGCTCGCTCTACAGCAATCCGAGCCGCTGTGGTATCGCGACGATATAAGGCGACTTGTGCGGAGCGAGAGAGCGCTCCTGAATTGCGCGGATCGAGCCTGATTGCCTGCGCCGCGTGCGCGGCCGCCGCATCCCAGTCACCAAGCGATTCTTCGGCGCTTGCGGCTGCAGCTAGTAGTGCCGCATTCTGCGAGTGCGCGAGTCCTGTCTTGGCCTCGTCGAGCGCACGCGCAAAGTCGTTCCTGACATTATTGTAGTAGAGCGATCGCGCTGCGTGCGCCTCTGCGAGATCCGGTTGCAGCGCGAGCGCCCTCGCGGTCGCTTTGTCCGCGGAGTCAGCGAGCGCAAACGATCGCACATCATTGAAGAACAACAAGACGGAGGCAGACCCCAGTCCACTCCATGCCAGTGCGAGGTTCGAGTCGCGAGCGATTGCCTCCTTGAAGGCGCCGATCGAACGTCGAATAATCGGTGGCGAGTTGCCACTCCTCATCAACGCCATTCCACGCAGATACGAATCGTAGGCGACGAGATCCTTCGTCGGATTTGTCTCGAGACTCTTCTTCTCCTCGGGAGACAACGCGACCTGCAGCGCCTGCACCACCTTCGACGCAATGTCCGCCTGCACCTGGAACACGTCGGTGAGCGGAGCATCGAAGGGCTGCTGCCACTTGCTCGCCGCTGTTCCCGCATCGACCAGCTCCGGACTCACCTGCACTCGGCTCGCGCCACCAGGCCCTCGCGCCCAGTGCACGCGCCCTATGAGGAGATAGCGCACGCCGAGCTCCGCGCCGATCTGTTGCGGAGTCTTGGTGGTCTTCCGATACTGGCCCGAGCTTGCCAGGCCGATCACTTCGATCCCCGGAAGCCCGGTGAGCTTGCCGCGAACAGCGTCGGTGATACCATCGGCGAAGTACGCGTCGCTCGTGTCGCCCATGTTCTCGAACGGCAGTACCGCGAGACGTGTCGCGCCGGACGCGCTCGGCGCATCGTCGTGCGACTTCGAGCGCCACGCGAACAGAAGTCCCCCACCGATCGCGAGACCGAGGAGGAGCGCGAACGCGGATGCCGGAACTCTGCGGCGCACCACCTTTGCAGCTACTGGTGCGATGACCGGAGAGGGCGCAGGAGTCGCATGCTCCTCCGCCTCGAGCGCGCGCGCGAAATCTCCCGCACTCGGCCAACGCTCCGCCGGTACGCGCCTGAGTGCGCGCGCCAGAATCGCATCGATCGCGGGCGAGACATCCGGTCGCAGCACGCGGACGCTCGGCGCGTCAGTCGTGAGGATCTTGGCTATGATCGCCTGCTGCGACGTGCCGGTGAAGGGAGGCTCGCCGGCCAGCATCTCGAAGCACACGGCGCCGAGCGAGTAAATGTCGCTGCGCGCGTCGATGCTTCGGTCACCCGCTGCCTGCTCGGGACTCATGTATTGCGGCGTGCCGATCGAGAGTCCCGTTTGCGTCAGCGTCGCGCCGGACGAGTGCTCACCCGTGGCCGATCCGTCGAATGCGCGCGCGATGCCGAAATCTGCGAGCAGCGCGTCGCCGCCCGTCGTGAGGAGAATGTTCTCCGGCTTGATGTCGCGATGGAGCACGCCCTTCTGGTGTGCGTACGCGAGCGCGCCGGCGACTTCGCGCGTGATGCGAACGACGTCGTGCAAGGAGAGCTGCCGCTCGCGGCGCATGCGGTCGCGGAGTGTCTCGCCCTCGACGTACGGCATCGTGAACCAGAGCTGCCCGTCCGCGGTCTCTCCGGAATCGTGGACGCCGAGGATGTGCGGGTGCTGGAGCTGCGCCGCGGTCGTGATCTCGCGGCGGAAACGCTCGGGGCCCAGGGACGCCGCGAGATCGGGCTGGAGCACCTTGAGCGCCACCGGACGCCGGTGCTTTGCGTCGCGCGCGAGGTAGACAGTGGCCATTCCGCCGCGGCCGAGCTCGCGCTCGATCGTGTAGGCGGCGCCAAGCGCGCCCTGCAGCAGATCCTGGTTCGATGCCGCCAACTAGACGCCCCGGGGGAAGTGTCAGAACGAAGTTATGGCTCTGACCACGGCGTCGCCAGCAGTGACAAACATGCGAGTAACGTCCTGGCAGGCGGGTACGACGAAAAATCGGGATAGGTGCTAACCTATTGACACCATGCTAACCCACTAGCATATTCGCTTCGTCCTCACCGGAGCCCCGCATGAAGTCTCGCGAAGTCTTTTCCGAGCTCGGCCGCAGAGAGCGCCAGCTCATGGAGATCGTCTACCGGCGCGAGCGCGCCACGGCCACCGAGATCCGAGACGAGATCCCCGATCCGCCGAGCTACTCCGCCGTGCGAGGCATGCTCCGGCTGCTCGAGGACAAGGGCTACCTGCGCCACGAGCAGGAGGGGCCGCGCTACATCTACTTCGCGACCGCCAATCGAAACAACGTCAGCAAATCCGCCGTACGCGATCTGGTACGGACGTTCT
>JBDTXN010000210.1:0-4422 GCA_040006175.1 Gemmatimonadota bacterium
CCGCTTTCCCCTTCTTGACCGTCTCCTCGATCTTCTGCTGAATCTCGTCGAGGTCCACGCTCAAATTCTGGAGAACGGCCGCAGCAACTCCCTCACCCTCACGGATGAGGCCGAGCAGAATGTGCTCTGTCCCCACGTACTCGTGGTGAAGGCGGGCGGCTTCCTCGCGGGCCATCGCGAGAACTTTCCGCACGCGCTCAGTGAAGTTGTAGCCGTTCATAAATCCCTCTGTGCCGCGGAGTCTCGCCCCGGAGGCGCACTCCTACATACCTACTTCCGCTGCGAGTGCCTGCCGCACGTAGCGTGCGCGCGCAAGATTGGCTTCGCTCTCCGAGAGCAGCCGGCCTTCCGCGTGGGACAGGTGCGCAGCTTGCGAAAAGATCAGGAGCTTGTTGAGGGTATATACACTCAGGCCGGTGATCAGTTTCAGACCAACGGCCAGCCGCACGCCGCTCAAAAAGTTCATTGCTTCGTCAAACGTGAGGCTGCGTGCGTAACGGAGTGTTCCGTATGCCCGCCAGAGCTTGTCTTCGATAATATAACCGGCGTCGCGAAGCAATACTCGCCGTGCCTCCTCTTCGCGCGCGATTACCGTACTCAGAACCTGCAACAGTTTGTCGATGATCTCCTCCTCGCTCCGCCCGAGCGTCGTCTGGTTCGAGATCTGGAAAAAATTGCCCACAACCTCGGAGCCTTCTCCATACAGCCCGCGGTACGTGAACCCGATCTGTTGCAGCCCTGCAAGGGTTTTGTTGATTTCTTTCGTCAACACCAGCCCCGGAAGATGGATCAACGCGCTCGCACGCAGTCCGGTGCCGGTGTTCGTCGGACACGATGTCAGGAAGCCGAACTCCTCGTGGAAGGCGAACGGAATGCGCTCCCCCAGCTCCTCGTCGATCCGCTGCATGTCCGCAAAGGCGTCCGCCAGGTTGAATCCCGACCGAAGCGTCTGCAGCCGCAGGTGATCCTCTTCATTAACCATGACGCCTATTCCGTCGCCAAGAAACACGGCGGCGCCACTTCGCACGGGATGCTGGGTATCGAGCCCCGCCAGCTCCTTGCTGATCAGATGCCGCTCATGAAGGAGCAACCGATCCTCTGAACCGAGCTCATCCACTCGGACGAGTAGGTTTCGGCGCAGGTGCGGCGATCCCTCCACTGCCTCCCGCACCCGGGCAAGGATTCGAAGGCGTTCCCCATCTCTCGCCCGCCCCGGAAAAGCGAACCCTTCGAGATTCCTCGCCAGGCGCACCCGGGTGGAGAGCACGATCCCCGAGTGATCACCCGAGGCATCGAGCCAGTTCACTCCCCCGTCCGGCAATAACGACAGATCGAGCGTCACTCCATCACCTTGAGCTGGTCCCGCAACTTCGCCGCTTCCTCGAACTGCTCCTGCTCCACCGCGCGGCGGAGACGGGTTCTGAGCTCCGTCGCCACCGAGGCGCCCTCCTCCACGACCTGCGCCGGCGGATGATAGCGCTTCCCCTGATGCTTCGACGTACCGTGTACGCCCCGAAGCAGATCCCGGATCTTCACCTCGAACGCGCCATAGCAGTAAGCGCAGCCGAGGCGGCTCGTGTTCCGGAAATCGCGCAGCGTCGAATTACAGAAGGTGCAGCGCCAGCTCTCGCTCCCCGCGAGCAGCTGCTTCTGCTGGACCGCCTGGATGAAGTCGGCGAGCGGCTGCTTCGGCATCGTGACGTGAGTCTCGATCCCGCGCTCGGCAGCGCACTTTTCACACAGGTTGAGCTGACGCACCGGTGGGTCGGTCACTTGTGTGACCTGGACCACCGCATCACGCTCCTTGCAGCTGTCGCACAACATCAGGCAAGCACCTCCCGCACATCCGTTTCCTGCAACTTCCCATCTTCCAACAGCAACGCTCGATCCGCACGCGCGGCGAGCGCCTTGTTATGAGTGACGACGACCATGGCGATGTTGAGGTCTCGCACAAGCTGCGTGAACTGCTCGTGCAGCCGCTCGGCGTTCGCATGATCCAGATTGCCCGATGGCTCGTCTGCGAGCACGACAACGGGATCGATCGCGAGCGCGCGGGCCACCGCCGTGCGCTGCTGCTCCCCTCCCGACATCTCCGAGGGCCGGTGCGTGCTCCGCGCGCTGAGTCCGACGCGTGCGAGCATGTCCTCCGCTCTCGAGCGTGCCCGCGGCGCATCCCATCCGGAAATTCGCAGCGGCATCATCACATTCTCTAGCGCGGAGAACTCGCGCAAGAGGTGATGAAACTGAAATACAAATCCGACCTTATTGTTCCGCAGTCTGGACAGCTGTTCGTCACCCAGCGCGCTCAACGATTGCCCGTCCAGCGTCACCTCACCATGGGTCGGCCGGTCGAGCGCGCCGAGGATGTGAAGCAGCGTGCTCTTCCCGGCGCCGCTCGCTCCGACCACCGCGATCATCTCGCCTCGCCGGACGTCGAGGCTCACCGCATCGAGCACCTCGACCTTTCCTCCATCACCGCCGATGTAGGATTTCGACAGCTCGCGCGCCTCGATGACGTTCATTCGTGTCGGATCGCCTCGACGGGAAAGAGGCGAGCTGCCTGCATCGCGGGATACAGCGTCGCGAGCGCCGCGATGATGATGCTCGCTCCGATGATCCACATCACGTCGCCCACCTGAATCGTGACCGGGAGGTGATCGATGAAGTAGACCGTGGGATCGAGCGGGATGAGCTGACCGCGGTCGATCGAGATACCTGCGGTCACCCCGATCCCGACCCCCACGGCCGTTCCCACGATGCCGATCACCAGCCCTTGCGCGAGGAAGATCTTGCGCACCGATCTCGCCGGAAGTCCCATCGCCTTGAGAATGCCGATCTCGCGCGTCTTGTCCTTCACAACCATCGTGAGCGTGCTCACGATGTTGAACGCCGCCACGAGCACAATTAGAAGCAGGATCACGCGCATTGCGAGCTTCTCGAGCTTGAGGGCCTGGAAGAGCTGTGAATTCACCTCCTGCCAGTCAAGCACGCGATACGGATACCCGAGCGAGTCCGAGAGCTGACGTGCCACATCGCCGGCCTCCCAGCGATTCGCGGTGCGCGCCTCGATGCCCGTGACCGCCTCGCCCAGCCCGGCGAATTCCTTCGCGCGATCGAGATCGACGTAGATGTACGAATTGTCGTACTCGTACATCCCCGTCTCGAACACGCCAGTCACCTCGAACTGGTACACGCGCGGGACGTAGCTCCCGACCGCCGCGTTGAACTTCACGCCGGCCGGCGACACCAGCGTCAGCTTGCTCCCCGGGAACACGTTCAGCCGCTCCGCGAGCCGCTTCCCGAGCACCGCGCCGCGCCGCTGCCCGTCTTCCGTCGCGAAGCGAAAGTCGCCGGTCGCCGCGTGCTTGCGAATGCTCGTGACGTCGGGGACGCCGGCGCCTGCCGGCGGAATCCCCTCCACGAACACACCCTCGGCGTACGAGTGCCCGTTCGCCGTTGCGAGTCCCTGCGTGAGTACGAATGGCGCTGCGGCAACGACGCGCGGATTGCGCTGCACGCGTGCGAGCGTCGGCTGCCACTCCTTGAGCAAGAGATCGTCACCGAAGGTCAGCACGCGAAGGTCGGGGCTGCCCACGAGAATCTTTTCGCGCAGGTCCGTCTGCATCCCCGTCATCACGCCGTTGATGACGATGAGCGCGCTCACGCCCACCAGCACACCACCGATCGCGATGACGCTGATGAAGGAGAAGAGTCGCGCGCTGCCGCGACTGCGGAGGTAGCGCCAGGCGATCGACAGCTCCAGCCTGCTCATTCGGGACGCATCGTGGGAAAGAGGATCACATCGCGGATGTGTGATATACCCGTGAGATACATGAACAGCCTGTCGATGCCGATGCCCACGCCCCCCATGGGCGGCATTCCGTGCTCCATCGCGCGCAGGTAGTCCTCGTCGATCCCGGATGCCTCCTCATCGCCGGCGGCGCGAAGCGAAGCCTGTGCCTCGAAGCGGCGGCGCTGATCCAGCGGATCATTGAGCTCGCTGAACGCATTGGCGAGCTCGCGGCCTCCGGCGAAGAGCTCGAAGCGCTCGGTGAGCTCCGGTGCGCCGCGCTTGGGCTTGGCGAGCGGAGACAGTTCCGTCGGATAGTCGACGACGAACGTCGGGTCATGCAGCGTGCGCTCGACGTGCGCTTGAAAGAGCTCATCGAGCAGCTTGGGCCTCGAAAGCGTGTCGGCCTTGGCGACATCCGCGCGGACCGCGGCGGCCTTCAACTCGGCGTCGCTCATCACGAGCACGTCGCCGCCGAGCGCCGTGCTGAGCGCGGGCACCCACTCGATGCGGGGGAAGGGCGGCTGGAGGTTGGGCACCGCGGCACTGAACGCGGGGTGCGCGCGCACGCTGATCGCCGCGGCCACGAGGAGCTGTTCGACCAGCCTCATCATGTCCGTATAGTCCGCGTA
>JBDTXN010000211.1:0-4416 GCA_040006175.1 Gemmatimonadota bacterium
TCGACGTCATGCTCGTGCTGCTGATCATTTTCATGGTCGTGACGCCGCTCATCAATGCCGGTTTTCAGGCGCAGCCGCCTGTGGGCATCAATCTCAAGTCGCATCCCGAGGACAACGAGGATCAGGTGCTCGGCATTGATGCATTCGGGCAGTATTATCTAAACAAGAAGCCGATCAAGAACGAGACGCTCGCCGATCAGGTCAAGCGCATCTTCGATGCGCGCACCACGGACAAGATCCTGTACGTCAAGGCTGACAAGAATCTGGACTATTCCAAGGTGCTCGACGCGATCGACATTGCAGCGCACAACGGCGTCCGTGTCGTCGGCGCCATTTCGGACCAGCAGCCCGGTACCGAGTCGAGCGTGGCGGGAGATCTTCCCAATACCGGCCCCGGCAAGAAGCCATAGGAGAATCGCATGGCAATAACGAGTGGAGGGAACACGGGGCTGTCGAACGACATCAACGTGACGCCGATGATCGATGTCTTGCTGGTGTTGCTCGTGATCTTCATCATGGCGGTGCCTATGATGCGGAAGGCGATCGATCTGCAGCTTCCGGATCCGACGCCGCAACCGAATCAGACGAACGTGGCACCTGATCAGATCGTGCTTCAGGTGCTGCCTGGCGGCGCGTACAAGATCAATAGCGAGGCGGTGGCCAAGGAAAAGCTTGCGCCGCGGCTCAAGGAGATCTTCGAGCCACGCCCCGACAAGATCATCTTCGTGAAGGGTGATCCCAAGGTGAAGTACCAGGATGTGATCTTCGGCATGGACCAGGCGCGCGGTGCGGGCGTCAAGGTCATCGGTATTCCGCCGAAGGACGCGGCGAAGTAACGCCGGCGCGCCGCAAACTCGGCAGCGCTGCCACGGTAGTTCTGCGACGGACGCATCTCTCGGTGCGTCCGTCGCGTTATTTTTTGGGTAGCCCGAGGTCAGTATCGAGATGACACCGTACGAGGCTCCGAGTGAGCCGCCGGCAGCGCGTCCACCGTATCGCCCGCCCATTGGCGTTCCCGCTCGCAAGGATACGCGATGGGCAGGCGCCGTGTCGTTGTTCCTGCACATGCTTCTCCTCGCGATGATGCTCGTGCCGATACTGATCGTGCATAACGCGGAAGACGCGACGCGCGGCGCTGGCGGGCCGGGCGCCGCGGGAGGGGGTGGAGGCGGGAGCCGCGGCGGCGCGCGTGAGCCGTTCACGCACGAGGATCTCCGCTATCTGCGCGTGGCGCCGCCGCCCCCACCGCCGCCTGCGCCGGTGCCGAAGGCCACACCGGTCGTGCCTCCGCTGCCCAAGCCGATTCCACCACCCAAGCCCGTGGTCCCGCCGCCACCGGCGCCGGTGCCGCCGCCTGTTGCCGCTCCAGATTCCAAGCCGGATTCTGGTCAGACTGCCTCGACGGACGCGCAACCCGGTGCAGGAAACGGTGCGGGCAACTCGACAGGACCGGGCGCAGGGCCGGGCACTGGCGGCGGCACCGGAACGGGCACGGGCCCTGGGCGCGGCTCGGGTGTGGGACCGGGTAACGGTGGAGGAGAGGGAACGATCTTCCCACCCACGGCGGAGCTCATGATCATCCCCGAGCTCCCGGTGCCCGGAGGCCTCAGAGGAAAGTCGTTCACGATCCACTTCGAGATCGATGAGCAAGGGCACGTCGCCCGTGTCGACGTCGCCACAGGCAATTCGGGTTACGATCGCAAGCTCCGCGATCGCTACATGCAGACGAAGTGGCGCCCCGCGCATCGCGCCGATGGCACTCCCGTCGCCGCGGGAATCGACGTCACGATCCTCACGTAGCACCCACGTAGCACCCACGTAGCACCCACGTAGCACCCACGTAGCACCGCTCGCGCTCGCAGATGGTGCGCACCGCGACCTAGCGCATCTGCTGACTGCGCCGTTACTTTCCCCGCGATTTACCACCCGTCGGAAACCGGTCGTCCCGACCCTTTTCGACGCTCCTGCCTGCCAGCAATCCGCATCGATCGAGGAAGGACATGGCCGCTGGGACCATCGAGCGCGAACGCACGCCGTCACCCACCGAATTCGTCCGGGCGATGACCCTGACGGATGCGACGATGCTCGTGGCCGGCTCCATGATCGGCTCCGGCATCTTCATCGTGTCGGCGTCCATCGCGCGCGCAGTGGACTCTCCGCTCTGGCTCCTCATCGTGTGGGGGCTCACCGGATTCATTACCCTGCTCGGCGCACTCGCTTACGGCGAGCTCGCCGCGATGTATCCCCGCGCCGGCGGGCAGTATGTGTTTCTCCGCGAGTCGATGGGTCCTCTCATGGGTTTCCTCTATGGATGGACCCTGTTTCTTGTCATACAGACGGGCACCATCGCCGCCGTCGCCGTCGCCTTCGGTCGATTCCTCGGCGTGCTCATTCCGTCGATCACGCCCGATCGCTACAGCTGGTTTCCGCAGGCCGATCTCTGCATCCGCGCGCTCGGGTGCAGCGATCCCGCGGCGGCGATCCAGCTCGGACTGACGCCCCAGCGCCTCGCCGGGTTGGTGACCGTGTGGCTGCTCACGTGGGTGAACCTGCGCGGCGTGCGCGAGGGAAAGCTCGTCCAGACGACGCTTACGGTCGTGAAGACGGGCGCGCTCGCGATCCTCATCATCCTCGGCTTCACCATCGGACGGAACGGCACCGCCGTGGCCGCGAACTTCGGGGCGGCGTTCGCGGCGGGACCATCGCTGTCCGGCGCGTTCGTGCTCGCGGTTGGTGCGGCGATGGTCGGCTCGCTCTTCTCGAGCGACGCGTGGAACAACGTCACCTTCGCGGCGGCCGAGGTCGAGAATCCGCGCAAGAATCTTCCGCTCGCGCTGGTGATGGGTACGGGGCTCGTGAGCCTGCTCTACGTGCTCGCGAACGTCTCGTATCTGCAGGTGCTGCCGCTGCACGGCAGCGCGGACGGCGCCACGGTGCTCGCGCGCGGCATCGCACACGCGACGCAGGATCGTGTCGGCACGGCAGCCACCGAGCAGATGTTCGGCCCGATCGGCGCGACCATCATGGCGGTGTCGATCCTGATCTCCACCTTTGGATGCAACAACGGGCTGATTCTTGCCGGTGCGCGCGTGTACTTCGCGATGGCTCGCGATCGCCTCTTCTTCCGTCGAGCGGGAACGCTCAATGCGAAGGCGGTGCCTTCGTTTGCGCTCATCGTGCAGTCCGTGTGGGTCTCGCTGCTCTGCCTCTCCGGCACGTACGGACAGCTGCTCGACTACGTGATATTTGCTGCGCTCCTTTTCTACGTGCTCACGACGATCGGACTGTTCATCCTGCGCAGGACGAAGCCCGATGCCGAGCGCCCCTATCGAGCGATCGGCTATCCGGTGCTTCCGGGGCTCTATATCCTGCTGGGGAGCGCGGTGTCCATAATCCTGCTGCTCGCACCGCAAACGCGCACCCAGGCCATTTTCGGCCTCGTGCTCGTGCTGATCGGTATTCCCGTGTACGCGCTCTGGCGCCGAGTGGAGGCTGTGTAGCACATGGCCCCTCGCGCGGCCGAGCGCGTTCGACCGATGTTGTTCCCGCATGCGGCCACTGGCGCGGCGGCTTCTGCACTTCTCTGGAGACCTTCACTAATGAGCATTATGCACCATGCGTTCAGACGCATCCTCTCGCGCTGGCCGGCGATGCTGGTTGGAATCTTGGCGCTGCCACTCGCGGCGGCTCGCGTGCTCGCGCAGGACGCGGCAGGCGGTGAGGCCAATCTCAAGGTGCCCGACCTCTCGCAGGTGACGTTCCTGAACGGGATCCCGGGCGACAAGCTTCTGCTCGGCGGTCTCGTGATCTGCGCGATCGGGCTGCTCTTTGGTGTGATCATCTATGGTAAGCTCAAGGCGCTTCCGGTGCATCAATCGATGCTGGAGGTGTCCGAGCTGATCTACGAGACGTGCAAGACGTACCTCACGACGCAGGGGAAATTCATCCTGCTGCTCGAAGTCTTCATCGGCTTCGTGATCGTGCTGTACTTCGGCTATCTCCTGAGCTTTGCGCCGGCGCGAGTCGCGATCATCCTCGCATTCAGCCTGCTGGGCATCGGGGGTAGCTACGGCGTGGCGTGGTTCGGCATCCGCGTCAATACGTTCGCGAACTCGCGAACGGCGTTCGCCAGTCTTCGCGGCAAGCCCTATCCGTGCTACGCGATCCCGCTCAGCGCAGGCATGAGCATCGGCATGCTGCTCATCAGTGTCGAGCTCCTGATGATGCTCTGCATTCTCCTCTTCATTCCCGGAGACTACGCGGGCCAGTGCTTCATCGGCTTCGCGATCGGTGAGTCGCTCGGCGCCGCGGCGCTGCGCATTGCCGGCGGAATCTTCACGAAGATCGCGGACATCGGCTCGGACCTGATGAAGATCGTCTTCAACGTCAAGGAAGACGACGCGCGCAATCCCGGCG
>JBDTXN010000212.1:0-4385 GCA_040006175.1 Gemmatimonadota bacterium
GACCTGATGAAGATCGTCTTCAACGTCAAGGAAGACGACGCGCGCAATCCCGGCGTGATCGCGGACTGCGTTGGCGACAACGCCGGCGACTCTGTTGGACCGAGCGCAGACGGCTTCGAGACGTACGGCGTGACGGGTGTCGCGCTCATCTCGTTCATTCTGCTCGCCGTGCCCGATCCGAAGGTGCAGGTGCAGCTGCTCGTTTGGATCTTCGTCATGCGCATCGTCATGGTCATCGCGAGCGGCGTGTCGTACCTGATCAACGGAGCGATCGCGAAGGCGCGTTTCGTCGATGCGGATGTGATGAACTACGAAACGCCCCTCACGACGCTCGTGTGGCTGACCTCGCTCATCTCCGTCGTATTCACGTATCTCGTCTCCAAGATGATCATCCCGACGCTCGGCGATGGGACGCTCTGGTGGAAGCTGTCGACGGTGATCACGTGCGGTACGCTGGCCGGTGCGATCATTCCGGAGCTGGTGAAGGTGTTCACGTCCACCGGATCGCGACATGTTCGCGAGGTGGTCTCCTCGTCGCGCGAGGGAGGCTCGGCGCTCAACATCCTGTCGGGACTCGTCGCCGGAAACTTCAGCGCGTATTGGCTGGGGATGGCGATCATGGGGCTCATGGCTGCGGGCTACTACGTGAGCCTCGGCATACCGGCGATCACGCCGGGCACTACCGACACGGGACTCATGCTGGCGCCGGCGGTGTTCGCATTCGGCCTCGTGGCGTTCGGATTCCTCGGAATGGGCCCGGTCACGATCGCCGTCGACTCGTATGGTCCGGTGACCGACAACGCGCAATCGGTGTTCGAGCTCTCGATCATCGAGCAGCTCCCCGGCATCGAGAAGGAGCTCGAGTCGAAGTACGGATTCAAGGTGAACTTCGAGCGGGCGAAGCATCTGCTCGAGGAAAACGATGGCGCGGGCAACACCTTCAAGGCGACCGCCAAGCCGGTGCTCATCGGGACCGCAGTCGTTGGCGCGACTACCATGATATTCTCGATCATCGTGGCACTGACGCAGGGCTTGAAGCCGGAGCTGATTGGCAATCTCTCGCTGCTGCATCCGCCGTTTCTGCTCGGACTGATCACCGGTGGCGGGATGATCTACTGGTTTACCGGCGCCTCCATCCAGGCGGTGACCACCGGCGCGTACCGCGCGGTCGAGTACATCAAGGAGAACATCAAGCTCGAAGGTGCGACGAAGGCGTCGATGGAGGACAGCAAGGCTGTCGTCGAGATCTGCACCAAGTACGCGCAGAAGGGCATGCTCAACATCTTCATCTGCGTGTTCTTCGCGACACTCGCGTTCGCGTTCGTCGAGCCGTACTTCTTCATCGGCTATCTCGTCTCGATCGCGCTGTTCGGATTGTACCAGGCGGTGTTCATGGCGAACGCCGGCGGTGCGTGGGACAACGCGAAGAAGATCGTCGAGGTGGAGCTGAAGCAGAAGGGAACCGAGCTGCACGCGGCGACGGTCGTCGGAGACATCGTCGGCGACCCATTCAAGGATACGTCGTCGGTGGCGCTCAACCCGATCATCAAGTTCACGACGCTCTTCGGCCTGCTCGCGGTGGAGCTTGCAGTCTCGCTCAGCGCGCAGCATGGCGCAGGCTTCAGCCGGGTGCTGGCGCTCGTGTTCTTCCTGGTCTCAGCGACCTTCGTGTACCGGTCGTTCTACGGTATGCGCATCGAGTCGGCTTCCTAGTTTCCACGGTCTGAGCGCGGCGCGCACTCGCGCGTCGCGCTCCACGTTCCGCGCTCTTTCTTCTGCCCGGGCGATCCATGGCATCATTGTTCAGCCGAAAACCGATCGCCGACCTGATGGCGGAGTCGGACAATCCGAACGCACTGCGCCGGATGCTGGGCGCGGGCGATCTGATCATGCTCGCGATCGGCGCGGTGATCGGCGCAGGCATCTTCGGCGCGATCGGCTCGGCAGCCGCGGGCGAGGTGGACGCGGCCGGACACATCATCCGCAGCGGCGCCGGCCCGGCGCTCGTCATCTCCTTCCTCCTCCTCGGCGCGGCGTGCGCGCTCGCGGGACTGTGCTACGCCGAGCTCGCGGCGATGATCCCGCAGGCGGGGAGCGCCTATGCGTACTCCTACGCGACGCTCGGTGAGTTCGTCGCCTGGATCATCGGTTGGGATCTCATTCTCGAGTACGCCGTCGGAAACGTCGCGGTCGCGATCTCGTGGTCCGACTACTTCAAGACGTTGCTCGCCGGCATGGGAATGGTGATCCCGAAGTGGATGGCCACCGGTTATCGTACCGCGCTCCTCAGCAACGATCCCGTCGTGCACGGGCTGCTGCAGACCGCGCCACATCCGTTCGGCTTCCCGATCCTGATCAACCTGCCCGCGTCCGCCATCGTGCTCGCCATCACGTGGCTCCTCGTGCTCGGCGTCCGCGAGAGCGCGCGCGCGAACAACATCATGGTGGCGGTGAAGCTGGTCGCGCTCACGCTCTTCATCGTCGTCGGGCTGCAGCACATCAATCCCGCGAACTACCATCCCTTCGCGCCGAATGGCTTCACGGGCATTCATCACGGCGCTGCCATCGTCTTCTTCGCCTATATCGGCTTCGACGCGATTTCCACCGCGGCCGAGGAGACGAAGAACCCGCAGCGAAATCTGCCGATCGGGATTCTCGGCGGGTTGGCGATCTGCACCGTGATCTACATCGTCGTGGGATTCGTCCTCACGGGAATGGTGCCGTACACCACGCTCGGCAGCACCGCGGATCCGTTGTCCTTCGCGCTCACGTCCGTGGGCATGACGCGCGTGGGCTGGCTCGTGGCGCTCGGTGCGGTATTCTCGATGTCCGCGGTGCTGCTCGTGTTCCAGTACGGACAGCCGCGCATCTTCTTCGCAATGGCGCGCGACGGGCTGCTGCCGAAATTCGCGGCGAAGGTGCATGGCAAGTACCGCACGCCGTACATAACGACGATCATCACAGGTGTCTTCGTGGCGACGTGGGCGCTCATCGGTGACGCGAACGAGACGTACGATCTCACGAACATCGGGACGCTGTTCGCGTTCGTGCTCGTGTGCGGCGGCGTCGTCGTGCTGCGCTACACGGATCCGGCCCGTCCGCGTCCGTTCCGCGTTCCGTTCCTCTACGTGGTCGCACCGCTTGGCGCGGCGTTGTGCTTCTTCGTGATGTGGGGCCTGCCGCACCGCGCCTGGGTGCGCTTCGGATGGTGGCTGATCATCGGCCTGGTGCTCTACTTCGCATACGGCTACAGGCACTCGACGCTGCGCAGCGGCAAACCGCCCGTCTCGAGTGAGTAGCGACGCGACGTCGGCCGGTTCGCAGGCCGGGATCTTCCGCCGGCTCACGCTGACGCACTGGATCTTCATCTCGATGGTGCTCGGTGTCATCATCGGCGTGGCATTCCCGAATGCCGTGCCGGGACAACCGCCGCCGGTGTTCGAGGCGTCGTCGCTCAAGGTGCTGTCCACGATCTTCCTGCGCATGATCAAGCTGCTGATCGTGCCGCTCATCTTCTCGACGCTCGTGGTGGGCATCGCGGGTCATGGCGATGACATGAAGCGCGTGGGCAAGCTCGCGCTTCGCTCCATCGTCTACTTCGAGATCGTGACCACGCTCGCACTCGCGATCGGCCTGGCGGCGGTAAATCTCATCCGGCCCGGTGAGGGAGTGAACATCACCAGCGCCTCTGCCGCCGTGGGTACGGACCTCGCCGCCAAGCACGTGACGCTTTCCGGGGTGCTGGAACATGTCGTGCCGCAGAGCTTCTTCGAGGCCGCGGCGAACAACGAGGTGCTCCAGATCGTCTTCTTCTCCGTGCTCTTCGGCGTCGCACTCGCGAGAGCAGGGCAGAGCTCGAAGCTCACGATGCTCGCGTTCTGCGAGAGCCTCTCCGAGATCATGTTCAAGCTGACGGATCTCGTGATGCGTTTCGCGCCCTTCGGCATCGGTGCGGCGATCGCGGTCACGGTCGGCACGAGCGGCCTTGGAGTGCTCAAGCATCTCGGGCTGCTGATCATCACGCTGTACGCAGCGCTCATCGTGTTCGTCGTGTGCGTGCTCGTGCCCGTCGCGCTCATCTTCCGCATTCCGATCGGTCGCTTTTGGGGCGCCGTGAAGGAGCCATGGTTGATTGCGTTCTCGACCGCCTCATCCGAAGCCGCGCTGCCGCGTGCCTTCGAGGCCATGGAGAAATTCGGCGTGCCCCGGCGCATCGTCGCCTTCGTGCTGCCCACGGGCTACTCGTTCAACCTCGACGGCAGCACCCTCTACCTCGCGGTCGCGTCCGTGTTCGTGGCGCAGGCCGCGGGCGTGGACATGTCGCTCAAGTCGCAGCTGCTCATGATGGTGACGCTGATGCTCACGAGCAAAGGCGTCGCCGCCGT
>JBDTXN010000213.1:0-4330 GCA_040006175.1 Gemmatimonadota bacterium
TCGGCGTCGACTACAATCACAATCGTGACGACACGCAGTGGTTTGGCAACTTCACCGACTCGGTGAGCACGACGCACTACACGTTCGCGCACCTGAATCAGCAGACGCTGAGCTCCACTCTCCGCATCGACTACACGGCGACGCCAAATCTGACCTTCCAGCTCTACGCCTCGCCCTTCGTCACGAAGGGGACGTTCACGAGCATTCGCGAGCTGAACAACCCGCGCGCCGAGGACTACGACCAGCGCTACAAGCCGTACACGGATGCGAGCGTGCTCGCGGACCAGCCGGATGGATTCAACGTGAAGCAGTTCCGCTCGAACGCGGTCGTGCGGTGGGAGTATCGCCCGGGTTCCGCGCTCTTTCTCGTCTGGACGCAGCAGCGGCAGGGAGACCTGCCGTTCGCTGGCGGCGACTCGTTCGGCGGCGACTATCACGGCCTTTTCAGCCTTCACCCGGACAATACGTTCCTGGTGAAGATGTCCTACTGGTTCAACCGGTAGCCGCCGTCGAGGTGATCGTCTAGTTCGTTTCCGCCATGGTGCGCGCCTGTTTCTCGAGCGCGGTCCATCGCGCCATCACGGCGCGGTACGACGCGCTCGCCCGCTTGCACGCCGCGATCTGATTTGCAGTCGGCGCGACGTCGGCACCCTGCATCGCCATCGCGGCAGCCATCAGCTCATCGCTCACGCTTTCGAGGGTGGAGGCGTCCTCCGGCTTCCTCGCGGCGGGCCTGCGCGGCGAGTCGGCATCCGCCTCCTTCTTCGCGGGTGCGAGCGAGTCCACTTTCGCAGCGAGCGCCGTCGCTCCCGCTTCGCGCCCGCTCTCCAGCGTCTGGCGCAACGCGCGCGCACGCGCATTCGCTGCACGCGCAGACACGGCGTTGTCGTACATCTCGGTCGAGAGCGCAGAAAGCCGTGCGATCCCTGCGGCGGGCGTGGTGACGCGCGGATCGATCCTGAGCGTGAGGGGTTGCGACACGCGCTTGCCGCCCGCGCTCAGGCGAACGGTGTAAGCGCCAGGCGGTGCCCACGGCGCGTCCATCGCGCGGAAGGTGCGATGTAGCACCGCCCCGTTGCCGCTTTCGTCTTCGCCGAGGTCGTCGCGCTTGTCGGCGATGGGATCGTAGCGCAGGTCCCACGTGATGCGATGCATCCCCGCCGCGGTGGGAAGCGCGAAGGTCGGTGCGGCCCAGTACAGCGGCAGGTTGCAGTCGGGCGCCTTGGGATTCTGCTGGCACACGCGATCGTACGCCTCTGGATCGCGGGCGGGATCGGGATTCAGCACGCGATCGGCGCTCGTATACGTGCGCACCACCCTCCCCGCGCCGTTCACGATCTCGAGACGAAGCGTGTCGTGCACGGCCGTGCCGAGGTAGTAGTCGATCACTCCGCCGGCGGACGGATTCTCGCCGGCAGGGAGCTCCGGCGGCCAGGGTGTGGGGTCGTTCGTGGCGCCACGCACGCGCACCGCGATCGCCGGCTTGAGCAGATACAGATCATTCGCGCGCTGCACCTGCGCGCGCTGCCGGAGCGGCGTGATGTTGTCGAGGATCCAGAATCCGCGGCCGTGCGTCGCAGCGACGAGATCGGAGCAGAGGCACGTACTGTCGTCCTTCACCAGCAGGTCGCGGACGGAGATCGCGGGCATGTCGAGCTTCAGCGACTGCCAGTGGTCGCCGTCATCGTACGACACCCACACCTGCGCATCCGTCGCCGCGTACAGCAGTCCCTGCACACGCGGATCCTCGCGGATCGAGTTGGTGACGGCACCCGGTGCGATTCCCGTGTTGATCTCGGTCCAGCTCTTTCCGCCGTCGTGCGTTCGCCAGAGATGCGGATTCATGTCATCGATGCGCAGCGTGTTCGCGGCGGCATACGCGGTGCGGTCGTCGAAGTGGCCCGCCTCGATGTTGAAGATGCGCGTCCACGGCTTGATCTGCGGCGGTGTGACGTTGGTCCACGTTGCGCCGCCGTTCGCGGTTGTTTGAATCGTGCCGTCATCCGAGCCGGTCCACAGCACGCCGATGTTGCGCACCGACGGTGAGAGCGCAGTGATCGCGCCCTGCGGATGCACCTTCACGGTGCTCGCGTACTTGCCTGCCGTGGCGGGTACTTCCCAACTCTGACGCGTGAGGTCGGGGCTGATTCGTGTCCACGTGTGTCCGCGATCGACCGTCTTCCACACCGCATTGGACGTGTAATAGAGCACGTTGTGATCGATGGGCGACCAGTTGATCGGCATCGTGCGCACGTTGCGATTGAAGGCCTCGCCGCGCTGCGTAACGTCGGGTCCGATGTACGTGACCTGCCCGGTCTTCCGATTCCAGAGTGATACGTTCCTTCGCATGCTCCCGAATACCTTGTCGGGATCCTTGGGATCGGGTGCGGCGATACCGTACTCCTGAATGTCGGCGGGATGCCAGTCGTGGAAGGTGATCTCGCCATCCATCGATCTGCTGTCGACGCACGCCGAGCCCGAGTCCTGCTGCCCGCCGCACACGCGATACAGAAACGAGTTGTCGGTGGACACGTGATACATCGCCGCCGTGGACTGCGTGTACCAGTTGCTCCACGACACGCCGCGATTCGATGAGACGACCGCACCCTGGTCCGAGACGAGCAGGAGAATGTTCGGATCGTTGGGGTTGACCCACACCTTCTGATAGTCGTCACCGCCGGGCGAGCCGCGCACGGCTGACCACGTCACGCCACCGTTCTCCGTGCGCCAGAATACAATCGATGCGCTGTAGACCACGTTCTCGTTCTTCGGATCCACCGCGAGGGTGGCGAGATCGCCGCCGCCGATGCGCAGAAGCGGACGCGGATCGGGCTTGTTCGCTGCACCCTGGCCGGGCGACTTCGGGTCGTGGGCGGCGAGGTACCAGTGCTCGCCACCATCGATCGATTTGTATAGCCCGAGCTCCTCGGTCTCTCCGCGTGCCGAGTCCTGTGCCGATGCTGCGCCGGCGACCATCGCGTACAGGACCTTCGTATTCGACGGCGCAATTGCCAGATTCGCCTGCAGGACCGTTGGCAGACCGCCGCCGAGCTGCTTCCACGTGCTCCCGCCGTCCGTCGACTTGAACACGCCGCCGGACGCGCCACCGAAGTCATTGCCCTCGACGAAGCTCTGCTGCTGCTGCCAGAGCGCCGCGAACACGGTGTTCGGATCGTTCGGATCGATGCGCACATCGTTCGCGCTCGTGTACTCGTCCTTGTACAACACCTTCTGAAACGACTTCCCGCCGTCGGTCGAACGGAATATGCCGCGCTCCTCGTTCGGCCCGTATGGATGACCCAGCGCGGCGACGAACAGCCGGTCGGGATCCTTCGGATCGACATCGATCATCGCGATCATCTGGCTGTTGCGAAGCCCCAAGTGCGTCCACGTCTTCCCCGCATCGGTCGACTTGTAGACGCCATTGCCCACGGCGAGGTCCGGCCGGATGATTCCGGCGCCGCTTCCGACGTAGATGACGTTCGGATTCGATGGCGCGACCGCGATCGCTCCTATGGAGCCGGTGGGCTGCTGATCGAAGAGCGGCACCCACGTCGATCCGTAGTCGGTGGAGCGCCACACGCCCCCGTTGTCGAAGCCGGCGTAGAAGACGTTCGGCTGACTCGGCACGCCAGCCAGCGCGCGCGCGCGTCCGGCGCGAATGGGGCCTATAGAGCGCCAGTGCATCGCGGACGCGACGTCGGCGGACTGTGCGATGAGCGAGCAGGCGGAGCCCGCGACGAGCACGGGCGCGGCGACAGCGACGAGCCAGGAAGTGAGTGAGCGCATGCCCGCAACCTATCGCGGGCGCGCGCCATTGGAAACGGCGAGACCCCGCTCTCGCGCGCGCTATCGTCCCGTCTCGGGAAACCAGATGGAGTTCGTCTGCAGATCCCAATCGACGATCGAGCTCCCGCTCGACGCGGTGATCGGCTGCGAGACGATTGTCCGACCCCCTGTACGCTCCGCCACGATGCGAAAGCTCGTACCCGGAAAGATGTCGGTGGGTACCGTCAATGCGCGGTCCTTGTTGGGTGGCACGTCACCCAGCAACCGGCGCGTCCCCTCGGACACCGCATACACCGTGACGTCGGAGGGCGGCGCAAGGTCGTTGGTCAGGTGTACTATGATCTGTTGCTTCTCCTCACTCCCGTGCGAACGGCCGGAGGCGCACGCACCGAGCGAGTTCGCCGCCACGACCGCCATCACCGCTCCCGCAATCGAGCGTCTCCACGCTTTGCTCGATCGTGCGGATACATTCCACTTCATCACGACCGGCGCTCTGTCCGACTCGGACGGGATCGCGCTCCCGTGACGAGCTCCACCATTT
>JBDTXN010000214.1:0-4277 GCA_040006175.1 Gemmatimonadota bacterium
GGATCGCCGCGCATGTGATAGCCGAGCGCCTCCCAGAAGCCCGGCTCGTCGTGATCGCGGAAACGGAGCTCGCGAACCCACTTCGCACTCTTCCAGAAGTAGAGATGTGGCACGAGGAGACGCGCCGGACCTCCGTGCTCGGGATGCAGCGGCTTGTTGTCGTAGCCCACCGCTATCCACGCCCTCCCCCCCGTGAGATCCGCGAGCGGAAGATTCGTCGTGTAACCGCCATCGCACACAGCGGTGACGAAGGGCGCGGCCTGTACGCCCTTCGCCGCGCCCGCCTCCAGCAGTGCGTCGATCGAAACGCCGCTCCACACGGTGTCGAACTTCGACCACTTGGTGACGCAATGGATGTCGCGCGTAATCGTCTCGTGCGGCAGCACCTCGAATTCGGCCCAGCTCCACGTCGCGGTTTGCGCACCGCGCGAGCCGACCGTGAAGCTCCATTTTTCCAGCGGAGTATGGGGTGTAGGGCCCGCAGAGAGCACCGGGAAATCGCGCGTCTCGTACTGACCGGGTGGAAGCCGGGCGGCGGCGCCGGCATCGGGACGGCGGCCGCGGAAGCCGCGAGAGATGGGGGAAGTCATGTTGACGCTCGGTTCTCCACGTGAGGTTGCGCTCGCAACGAACTCTCGCGATCCGTGGCGATCGCCGCAACGGTGCCAATGTCGTTCGAACTCAGGATCTTTTTCGTGTGACGCGTGCCCACATCGAGCGGCCGCGCTCAGTGCGGTCCGTTCCCTCGCCGGATACGTAGCTGAACGTGAGCGGCGGACCGCTCCTGCCTCACGCGATCGCGCCCGCCCCCTGTTTCCGGCTCTCCTCGGCCCCTGCACTCACACCATGCTCGCCGCGCACGAGCTGCTCGATCATCACGGCCGCTTCGTAAATCGTGGTGCGACCCGTATTGATCTGCACGTCGTAGAGGAGCGGATCATGAACGTCACGATGGAAGTAGCGCTGAACGTAGCGGCGACGATCTTCGTCCATTCGGCGAGCGCGCAAACCCGCAGCAGTCGCATCCCAGCCGAATCGCTCGACCAGCCGCGCGATTCGCACCGGCACGGGCGCGACGAGACGGACGTGCAGCGCGTCCGGGCGGTCCGCGAAAATGCATTGCGTGCCGAAGCCGACAACTATGAGCGGCAGCGTCCGCGCCGCTTCCGTAATGGATTCGAGTGCCGCCTCGGCGATCGCATCGATGTGAAGGAGGTGTTTCGTATCGATGCCGGGCGCCTCGGGCGGCGCGACGAGCAGCGCGGCGGAGAGGCGCGCGAGCAGGGTGGGCGAGTGCTCGCGCATCCGCTCGACCGTGGAGGTCTCGAGATTCAGCCGCTTCGCGCAGCGGTAAGCCACCTCGTCGTCGAGCACTGGCCAACCGAGGCGCTCGCCGAGCTTGCATGCGAGCTCACTGCCGCCAGCGCCAAACTCTCGCGAGACCGTGATGAGCTCAATCTGTGCGCTCTGCATTCAGCGATTCCTCCGCGGGTCTGGCACGGTCGGCTCGATCCTTACGAGCCAAGCATAACGCACGCCGTTGCGGGAGGGGAAGATGGGGCGGGTCGCCACCGCGCCCGAAGCGCCGCCGAAGATCAGGAGGTAGCGGCTCCGTCCGCCCGGCTGTGCGTATGACGTCCGGGCCAGGCGCGAGCACTAATGGCGGGAATTGCCACCATTGAGCTTGCCGTGCGGATTTCCGTGCTTGTGCTTCTTCGCGTCCGCGGCGAGTCGATTCTTGTCGCTCTTCTTGTCGGCCTCATCGTGCTGCACGCGATCTTCGACCAGTCTGTGCTTCCCCGTGGTGAGCTCTCCCTTGATCTCCTTCTCGTGCACGTCGGCGATCTCGGAGTCGGGAACTTCGCGGGGTCCGGCATCGCGGTGTGCGTTCTTTTCGTTGTGTTGTTTCATCTGCTCTATGATGGCGGATTGAGTTTTGGGGCCGTGAAGCGAGGAGGGTGTGGGCGGATGACTGTTCTTGCTGCGGCTCATTGGCAATGTCCCTTGGGAAGGTGTCTGTTGGGGTTGCAAGAAGCGTACATTCGCATTGGACACTACGCGGGCAGCTCGTCCTGAGGGCCGCGAAGCTCATCGATCTTGCCCAGTACGCCATCGAGCTTTTTGCGTCGCGTGGTCGCCAGCGCGTCGAAGGCCTCCTGCAAATTGTCGATGCTGTCCTTGATGCCGTCGAAGGCACCCTTGAACCGCGTCCATTCCTTATTGAAGACTCCGTGCAGCTCGAGCATCTCCGAGGTCGTTTGCGCGAATCGGAAATTGTCCACTGCCTGCCGCACCACGACGAGCACGGCATAGAGCGTGAAGGGTGAACAGATCACCACTCTGTTCCTGAGCGCACCGTCGATCACCGTCGCGTCGTACTCGTTGAGAAAGCTCAGGACGCGCTCGTTCGGCACGAAGAGGATGGCGTAGTCCACGGTGCCCTCGGACGTGTCGATGTAGCCACGCTCGTGCACCTGCTTGATCGTCTTCTGCACGTCGCGCTTGAACTGTTCCGTGCATGCCTTGCGCTCTCCCTCGCTCGTGCAGTCGAACGTCTTGAGGTAGTTGTCGAGCGGGAACTTCACATCCATGTTGAGCGAGAGGCCGTTCGGCAGACTGAAGGTGAAATCCGGACGACAACCGGAGGTCATGAAGACCTGTTTCCGGTAATTGATCCCCTCGACGAGTCCCGCCGCGCGCAGCACATCCTCGGCGAGGCGCTCGCCCCACTGCCCACGCGCCGTCGGATTCGAGAGTATCCCCCGAAGCTGGTCCGCTGCATCGCTCAGCTTCGTAGTCGCCGTAGATGCATCGACGAGCTGCTTGGAGAGCTCTCCGTATTTCTCCGCGCGCACCGTCTCGAGCTCGCGCACGAGCACACTCACCCGTTCGAGCTTCACGTTCATCGACTCGAGCGATTGATCGATCAGCGCCTTCTTCGTTTCCAGAACGCTCTGATTGTCCGAGGTGTATTTCGAAAGGGAGTCACGAGCCGCGTCATTCAGCTGCTTCACGCCGCCGGTGATCAGATCGGAGGTGAGCGCCTTCACCGAGTCGCGCATGTTGCTCGTGAGGAGCTCGATCTCTCTCGTTTTCGCGGCGTCGGCCTGCCGCACCAGCTCCTGCGCGAGCGAGGCCGTGTCGCGGTCCCTGAGGCGCGCTACGAGCCAGAAGATCAGCGCGCCGACGATCACTCCGGCGGCAAATACGTAGACGAGCTGCATGCGCAGATTCCCGGTGGGACGGTGACATTGCTCGAACCGGCTCCTCGAACCAAGATAGACCGGGGCGCCGACACGGCGAGTGGTCTTCTCGCGTAGATAACGCCAAGCGGCCGCAGACCACACCCAATCGGGAGCGGGACACGATGTCAAAGGCCAGGAACGCGCTTCGCATCAGTCTCGCGGCGATCGGTGCGCTCGCGCTCGCGGTCGGGAGCTGGCACCGAAACCTGCGCTCGCGAAGTGGGACGAAGTGTTCGCACGTCGCCGCGAAATGCAGCTAGCGAGCGTGGCCAGCTCGCGAGCGCCACACGGTGTGGCCACCGACGATCGTTCGCAGCACGCGCAGCGCCCGTAGCGAGTCCGGTGGAACGGCGTACGGATCGGCCGAGAGCACGGTGAGATCGGCGGCGCGTCCGAAAGTGATCGCGCCGAGTCGATTTTCCTCGAATGCGGCGTACGCCGGCCCCGCCGTCATGCTTCGCAGCGCGACATCCACGCTCACGCGCTGATCCGGCAGCCACCCCGATTCCGGCGTGCCGTCCGCGCCACGCCTCGTCACCATCGAGAAGAGCGTTGCGATCGGATCGCCGGTGTCCGATGCCGGATAGTCGGTGCCGCTCGCAATGCGCGCACCGCTCGTCACGAAGTCGCGTGTGCGCTCCACCCAGTGCACGCGCGAGGCGCCCACCCGCGCTTCTGCAAACCGGCTGTACTCGCCCACGAACACCGGCTGAATCGATGCGATCACGCCAAGCGCGGCGAAGCGCGGGAGCTGATCGTCGGGAACGAGCGAGGCATGCTCGTCGCGGAAGCGAAGCCGACGCGCGGCGGCACCCGCGCGCGCAAAGGCATCCAGCAGCCGCCGATTCGCCTTGTCACCGATCGCGTGCACGTTCACCTGGAAGTCTCGCGCGACGCACAGCCGAATGATGGAGTCGAGCTGCGTGTCGCTCACGAGCGACAGTCCGCGCTTGCCCGGCTCGTCCGCGTACGGCGCTGCGAGCTGCGCGCCGCGTGAGCCGAGTGCGCCGTCGAGCACGATCTTCACGCTGC
>JBDTXN010000215.1:0-4267 GCA_040006175.1 Gemmatimonadota bacterium
ACTATCGCGAGGCGGCGGCGAATCTGCTCACGAATCCCGCGCTCGATCCGTACGCAAAGATCCCTGAATTCAAGGTGTGCGCCGTGCACATCGAGCCGGTGACGCGCAATGGCGAGCGTTTCGGCGCCGACACGAGAAGCGTGCGCGCCGTGGAAAACGACCGCCTCGAGCGCGAGCTCGTCGCCGGAGACGACTAAGTGGATCTTGGGATCGACGGAAAAGTTGCGCTCGTCACCGGTGCGTCGAGTGGACTCGGGCGCGCGTGCGCACGCGCGCTGGCGGCGGAAGGTGTGTCGGTCGCGCTGATTGCGCGGCGGGGGGAGGAGCTCAAGCGCGTGGCGGCGGAGATCTCTGCCGAATCGAAGCGAAGGATTCTTCCGCTGGTGGCGGACGTCACCGACAGCGATGCGGTGGCGGCGGCGGTGGCCGAGGCGAAGGCGACGCTCGGCCCGATCGACATCCTCATTGCGAATGCGGGCGGCCCGCCGTCGACGAACTTTGAATCCACGACGTTCAAGCAGTACGTCACGGCGATCGAGCTCAATCTGCTATCGTCGATCCGGCTCGCGCAGCTGATAGTGCCGGGAATGCGAAAGCAGCAGTGGGGGCGTGTCGTCTTTCTGACGTCCACTGCCGCGAAGCAGCCGATCGCGTCGCTGATTCTCTCGAACACGGCGCGTGCGGGGCTCGCCGGCTTCGCGAAAACCCTGGCGACGGAGTGCGCTCACGACAACGTGCTCGTGAACACGATTCTCACGGGGCACTTCGACACGGACCGCGCGATGTCACTGGCGGCGGGCGCGGCGCAACGCGAGCACAGCACGATCGACCAGATGCTGCGCGACCGTCGAAAGCTCATCCCACTCGGCCGCGCCGGGGATCCAGCGGAGCTCGCGGCGGTTGTCGCCTTCCTTTCGTCGCAGCGCGCGAGCTTCGTCACGGGTGTGGCGATCCCGGTGGACGGCGGACAGATCGCGACGACGTTTTAGGTGCACGTGGGTGAGCGCAGAAACACGGCGTTCACAGGAAGGCCGTTGACCTATTCCCTGCCTGCCCACAGCGCGCAGAAGGGCCCAGATCGTCTAGCGTGTCCCGAATACAGGTGCGAGCTTTCCCGCGGCCCAGAGGGATCGCATCGACCCAACATAGAGGAGCGTCGGTGAAAGCGCTGGTGAAGCAGGCGGCGGGACCAGGATTCACGCTCCGCGACGTTCCGGTGCCGACGATCCGGGAAAACGAAGTGCTGATCAAGGTTCGACGTGCCGGCGTATGCGGCACGGACGTGCACATTTACGAGTGGGACAACTGGGCGCGCGGGCGATGCGTGCCCCCATTCACCGTCGGTCACGAGTTTGCGGGAGACGTGGCGCAGGTGGGCTCGATGGTGAGTGACGTCGAGGTCGGCGATCGCGTGACGGCCGAGGGGCACATCGTGGATGGCCGCTGCACGCTGTGCCGCACGGGGAACGCGCACGCCTGTCCCTACACCAAGGTCATCGGCGTCGATCGGGACGGGTGCTTCGCGGAGTTCATCGCGATGCCCGCGACGAATGTCTGGCATCTCGATGACAACATTTCGTACGACGTGGGGGGCATCCACGATCCGATGGGGAACGCCTTTCACACCGCGCTCACGGCAGAGATCCCCGGAGCGACGGTGCTCATCACCGGATGTGGACCGATCGGAATCTTCGCGGCTGGCATCTGCCGCGCCGCGGGCGCCTCGCGTGTGATCTGCTCCGACGTGAACGACACGAGGCTCGAGCTCGCGCGGCAGATGGGGGCGACCGATGTGGTGCACCCGAACGAGGTGGAAGCGCTCGTCAAGCGCGTGACGGAGTTCGGTGTGGACGTGGTGCTCGAGATGTCCGGCGTGCCATCCGCAATTCATCAGGCGTTCGCGCTCGTGCGCCCCGCGGGCCGCGTCCAGATGCTTGGCGTGCCAGCCAAACCGATGACCTTCGATTTCGCGACGGAGCTCGTGTTCAAGGGTGTGACCGTCTACGGCGTGACCGGCCGCCGCATGTACGACACATGGCACCAGATGACGCGCTTTCTCCGCTCGGGAGCGTTCGATCCGACGCCGGTCATCACCCATCGCTTTCCGCTCGAGCGCGCCGACGATGCCATTGCAGCGATCAAGTCGGGCGCGGCCGGCAAAGTCATCTTCGACATCGCGTGATCCGATGAACGAAAAATTCTCGCAGGAGCTGCAGGGGCAGCTCGATGAGCTCAAGCGCGACAAGGTCTACAAGACGCTGAACTATTTGGATTCGCCGCAGGGCGCACACGTGACAATGGAAGGGCGCGGCGAGGTGCTGATCCTCTCCTCGAATAACTATCTCGGGCTGTCGAATGAGCCGAGTGTGGTGGAGGCGGCGCACAAGGGACTCGAGCGCTTCGGCGCGGGCACCGGGAGCGTGCGCTTCATCTGCGGCACCTTCACCGTGCATCGTGCGCTCGAGGAGGCGCTCGCGCGCTTCAGCGGCACCGAGTCGGCGCTGTCGTACGTGTCTGCTTGGAACGCGAACGAGGGATTCACGGCGACGGTGGTGCAAGAGGGCGACTTCGTCATCTCCGACGCACTCAACCATGCCTCGATCATCGACTCGGTGCGACTGGCGAAGGCGATCACCAAGTGCACGACCGCCGTGTACAAGCATTCGGACATGGAGGATCTGCGGGAGAAGCTCGCGGGCGCGAAGAGCGCGCGCCGCAGGATCATCTGGACGGATGGGATCTTCTCGATGGAAGGTGACATCGCGAAGCTCCCGGAGATTCTCGACCTCGCGCGCACGTATGACGCGATCGTGGTGATGGACGATTCGCACGCGACCGGCGTGCTCGGCGCGACGGGGCGCGGCACCGCGGAGCATTGCGGAGTGCTGGGCGACGTCGACGTGATCACGTCGACGCTCGGCAAGGCGCTGGGGGGCGCGGCGGGAGGGTACACCGCTGGGCCGGCCTCGCTCACCGACTATCTCACGCAGCGCTCGCGGCCGCAGCTCTTCTCCAATGCCTTGCCTCCGACCGTGGCAGCAAGCGCGCTCGCAGCGGTCGAGTTCATCGAGCAGCATCCCGAGCGCGTGACGAAGCTGCACGAGAACGCGCGGTACTTTCGCTCGGCCATCACGGAGGCGGGATTCTCGCCGCTCGCGGGTGACACACCGATCGTTCCCATCATTGTCGGCGAGACGGCGCTCGCGCTCGAGATGAGCGACCGGATGCTGCGGGAAGGTGTGTTCGTGACCGGATTCGGCTTTCCGGTGGTGCCGCAGGGGCACGCGCGCATTCGTTGCCAACTGTCGGCGGCGCACAGCACGGCAGATCTCGACTTCGCGGTCGCGACCTTCAGGAAGGTGGGCAAGAGCATTGGTTTGCTCAAGTAGGCGCGCTCGCCTGTGAGATGATGCAGCGAGGCATCTAGCAGCGAGCGGTGCGCTGGCGGAGAATACTCCTTCGATCAATCGTCCAAGGAGATTCCCATGCAGTCGCCGCGCCCGCGCATTCGTCGTTCGATGTCATGTCTGTTCTACGCAGCCCTCACGCTCGCGGCGGGATCGATCTCCGCTGCGAGCGTTCGTGCGCAAGGGGCGCAGGTGCCGACTCCCGAGTCCGTGCTCGGCTACCGCGTTGGGGCGGACCGGAAGCTCGCGGACTGGGGGGAGATCACGAGCTACTTCGCGAAGCTCGCGGCGGCGACACCCGCGGTGTCGATCGAGACGCTCGGCACATCGACGATGGGGAAGCCGCTGATCGCGGCGATCATCTCGACACCCGAGAACGTGAAGCGGCGCGAGGCCATCTTCGCCGCGCAGCGCACGCTCGCGGACCCACGAACTCTCGAGGCTGCGGACGAGGCGGCGCTGTACGCGAAACAGCCTGCCGTGCTCGTGATCCAGTGCAACATCCACTCGGACGAGATCGCGAGCTCGCAGATGGCGATGGAGCTGGCGTACCGGCTCGCGACCAACGACACGCTGCAGGCGGAGCTGAAGAACGCCGTGGTGATTCTCATCCCGTCGGTGAATCCGGACGGAGAGGAGATGGTCGTCGAGTGGTACCGCTCGCAGCTCGGCACGAAGTGGGAGGGCGGCGAGATGCCGTGGATCTACAACAAGTACACGGGGCACGACGACAACCGCGACTGGTTCATGATGACGCAGGTCGAGACGAAGCTCGTCACGCATGCGCTATACAGGGAGTGGCTGCCGGAAATCTTCTACGACGTGCACCAGCAGGGCTCCGAGGGATCGCGGCTGTTCGT
>JBDTXN010000216.1:0-4230 GCA_040006175.1 Gemmatimonadota bacterium
GCACGATCGTCGTGATGAGCGCGACGTCGAAGAGCGACTGAGTATAGTAGAAGGCCCTGCTCACCAGGGCCCGGTACGCGAGGCCAAACCAGGCGGAGACCGACGTGAAGGCGATCGACGCGAAGAGCGCCAGCGTGGCCAGGAGCGTGTCGCGCGCATCCGGACCGTGCCAGGCGCTGGCGGCCGCGATGAAAATGGCGGTCGCCAGTGAGAGACGGCCGATATAGAGGTATCGGAGGACGCGGCGGGGCTCGACCATTGATCCGCAGACGCTCGTGGTACAGGAGGCGGCGAGGACCCTCGCAATCCGCAAGAGTTCCGGTAGCGCGCCGATTCATGCATTTTGCTATACCTGGACGACGACCCACTCCTTCAATGAGTTACGTGGACAATTCAGTTGTCGCGCTGACGCCCGGCGCGATCGTGCTACGGCTCATCGCAGTGCTGGTGATCGTTCTGGCGAATGCCTTTTTCGTGGCCGCCGAACTGTCGTTGGTGAGCGCGCGTCGATCGCGCATCGATGCGCTGGCGGCACGCGGTGACCGGAGCGCGAAACTCGTTCAGGACACCGCCAACGACATCCCGCGGTACCTCTCCGCGGTGCAGCTCGGCGTGACACTCGCTTCCCTCGCGCTCGGCTGGGCTGGCGAGACGACCGTCGCGTCGCTGATCGCCACGTTCATAGAGCGGCTCGGCTTCGGCAGTGCGGCGCTCATCTCTCATGCTACGGCTACTGTGATCGTCGCGTTCACCACGATCACCTTCCTGCACATCGTGATCGGCGAGCTCGTGCCGAAGTCGATAGCGTACGCAGCCCCCGAGTCGACGAGCCGGTGGCTCGTGCGCCCGCTGCGCTGGTTCGCCAAGATCGCGCTCCCGATCACGTGGCTGCTCAACGGAGCCGCGAACGCCCTGCTCAAACTGCTCGGCGTCACACAGGTGACGGACAGCGACCGCGCGCATTCGCCGGAAGAGCTGCGACTGCTCGTCACGCAGACGCGTGCGCACGGGATGATCAACGAGAGCGATGCGCAGATGCTCGCGGGTGTGTTCGATTTCCACCAAAAGAAGGCCCGCGATGTCATGCGCCCGCGCACGGAGATCGTCGCGATCAACGCAACTGCGACGCAGGAAGAAGTGTGGTCCGTCGTGCGGCAGGAGCGTTACTCGCGTTATCCGATCTTCGGTGAAGATCTCGACGATCTCATCGGCGTGTTTCTGGCCAAGGATCTCTGGCTGTACGATGGCAAGCAGCCGTTCACGATCCAGCAGTTCGTGCGGGAGGCGCTCTACATACCGGACACGCGTCCGGCAGAGCGTGTACTCGACGATCTGCGAAAGACGCGCGCGCACATGGCGATCGTGCTCGATGAGTTCGGTGGCACCGCGGGCATTGTCACGATGGAGGACCTCGTCGAGGAAGTGATCGGCGACATCGCTGACGAGTACGACGTGGCGCAGCGGGAGGCGCTCGAGATGAACGGCGTGCTCGAGCTCTCGGGATCGCTTTCGCTGATCGATGTTCGCTCGGATCACGGGGTGAAGATCCCCGAGGGGAGCTGGTCCACGCTTGGCGGCTACGTCTTCTCCAAAATCGGAAGGCTTCCGCGTGTGGGGGACCGCGTGCCGTTTGCCGGCGGTGAGCTGGAGGTCGTGGCGATGGACTCGCGGCGGGTGGCGGCGGTGCGAGTGCACCGGTCGCCGGAGCCGGTCGGCGCGCACGAGAACGGAAACGGGGGCGCGTGAGCGATGCGCTGGAGGTGACCGACGGCGTCGCAATTCCGCGCGACGAGCTGTCGATCCGCGCCACGCGATCGGGAGGCGCCGGTGGCCAGCATGTGAACACCTCGAGCACGCGCATCGAGCTGCTGTGGAACGTCGCGCAGTCGCGGGCGCTGCCCGATGACATTCGCGCCGGCGTGCTGCAGCGGCTCCGCTCGCGGACGAATGCGGATGGATTCATCCGTATAGTCTCGAGCGAGCATCGCAGTCAGCTTCGCAATCGCGAGGCGGCGGAGGAGCGACTGGCAAAGCTGGTGCGTGGCGCGCTCACGATTCCCCGCGCGCGTAGGAAGACCGCGCCAACACGCGCGAGCAAGGAGGCCCGACTGCAGGCGAAGAAGCGGCGCGCCGAGATCAAGAAGCGGCGTTCACGGGACTCCTCCGATTACTGAGGGTTTCGGCGTCGATCAGAACGCTCCGCTCGACGTCAACGACCGGCGCCACTGGCTTGTGCTCCGGCGGGCTCCGCGCTTGCCGAGCCGGCGACGGCTGCGGCACCCGCGTCGGGCTCCGAGGGCGAGCGGTACCAGTACGCCACCGCGGCCAGGAACGCGCCGACCAGAATGCGCGCGCCCACTCGCAATCCTATGGCGTCGATCGTGAACGTCTCGACGAGCGCCTTGTAGCCGGCATAGAACGCGAGGCCGAGCCCTACGGCGCGCCAGAGCCCGATGCGACGCGCTCGGCCGGCGAAGATCAGCGCGAGCCCGGCGAGTGCGTAATAAATGATCAGCGCGAACGACGCGCGGTCTGGCGACCACGCCTCGACGAGCTCTTGCCGCACCCACACGAAAGCGGCACCGATCGCGAGCGCGCCAACGAGCGATGAGAGAGACTTGTCCTCGGCCGTTGCATCCGGCCACGTGGGTCGGAGCGAATGCGCGAGAAACGCCCAGGCGCTCACGACGGCGAGCGCGCACAGCGAGGGAACGGTCGCAAACGGCGGGTACGTGTACGAACCACGATCAGCGAGCAGGATGAAGGTCCATCCCGAGGCGATCACCAACCCGATGATAATCGGCGCCACGAGCAGTCTCGCGCGTGTCGAGCGCAGGATGGTGGTGAACAGCGCTGCATGCAGTGCGAGGGCGCCGATGCATCGTGTGTCGAAATCCGCCAGGTAAACAACTATGGCAAGTCCGCTGGCGATCGCGGCAACGAACAGGTGATGTGCACGCTCGTCCTCATCCTCCCACGCGAGAACGGACGCGACTACGGTGAGCGCCACCGCTGCGAGCGCCTGTATGGAGCGGTCGGTAGCAGAGACGAGCGTCGCACACAGGAATCCCAGCGGGACGACGATGTTTCCGATCAGGAGCCAGCGCGCGTCTGTCTCGAGCTCGCGTGCGATCAGATATGAGGCGACGATCCCCACGAGAGAGACGCCAACCTCGAGCGTTCGCGCCTGAATCGAGTAGCCGAACGTCGCGATGCATGCGAGGAGGAGAAAGGCGAGCGCCAGCTTCGAGCGCAGTGCGTGTCGTGCGAACAGGATGCCTGCTCCGGCGCATGCAAACGCGAACACCACCGGGGCGTGCGTCGCCAGCCAGCTACTGTCCGGGGTGTGGGACGCACCCGCGGCAACGAGGACGTACAGTGTCGCGGAGAGCACGGTGAGCCAGAGCACCGGGGTCCATCCGCGCTCGCGAATCGCGAAGAGGGTGAGCGCGATCACCACCCAGCCGTACGTGAGGAGCTGAACCACGCTGCCGGGATCTTTCGCGGTGACGAACGGCGCAAGCATCGCGCCCGCGAACCCGATCGCGAAGAGGGTTCGCTCCTCCGACGTGAGCGCGAGCGCGGCAAGCGCCGCCGACGCAAGCGCCGCGATCGAGAGCGCGGCGACCGTGCTCAGTACCTGCAGATGGGGACCCGCGGCCCACGCATCGACGTGCACGATCGCGAGCGACAGCGCGAGGAGCACATTGCCGAAGCGGACGTCGCGATTGTCGCGCACCCAGAGACCGACACCCGCAACGATCGCCGCGCCAATGAATCCGAGCGCCACGCGTACGGTGGGGCCGAGTAGGCCGCGCTCGATGGCCCACGAGAGGAAGGTGCCGACGCCCATGAGGATCGCGAGCGACGCGACGGCTATCGTACCGTAGCGGCCGAGGAACTTCTCGAGATCGATGTCGGGTGTCGGGTGCGGCTGCGCCGCGCGCGGTGCGGGCGGGGGTGACTTCGGTGCTGCGGGCGGCGCACCCGCCGCGAGCATCGGGGCTGGCGCATCCTGAGCGAGCGGGATCGGTTCCGGCGTCGCCACCCTCGCCGCGACCGGGTCAGGCGCCACGCCCTCGCGCGCGCGGAGCTCGTTTCGGAGCATACCGATCTGTTCGTACAGCGCCCGGACGTGCTGTTCGAGAACTGCGATTCGCTGTTCGTCCGCCATCGCTCCCCCAGTGGTGAAGCTGCTCGAACGAGTGCGGCGGCGCGCTGCCGCGCGCC
>JBDTXN010000217.1:0-4204 GCA_040006175.1 Gemmatimonadota bacterium
GCAACCGCAACACGCTCGATCAGTACGGACTCCGCTGGTACGGTCCGTTCGACAAGGTCGACGCGGCCCGCCAGCAAAGCGTACTGGATCTCATGAACGTGGTGCCACGCTAGCGGACATAGCAGGCGGACTGGAGCTGCGCCGGTATCCGACGCAATCACGATGACGCCTGAGCCAGCCGTGAGATCCATGCCTGTCGAGCGCCGATACCTCGAAAGCGCTCTGAGTAGAACGATGGCGGCAATCGCTGCGAGGACACCGGCGACTGCGAGCGCGCTGACTCCGTGCGCGTAGATATTCCGGATCCGTATTCAGCGACTAGACGCTTGCGCAGCCAACCAGAGCAGAACAGCGCGGCTGCAAAGAGGAGCACGACTCTCGCGACGAGACGCGGGCCGCTTCGCCGGTCCCCGAATCAGCGCCGCGCCGTGTTCCGGCAAGGACAATCGCGTCCCGACGTGCATGCTACGCGACGCGTTGCCGAACCTTTCTCTGTTTTCAGCGCTGCCGAAAGTTGTGATTGATTCATTGCGTGAGATGTAAGCGCGTATTTTGGCGCCTACCGTTCAGCTCCGAGGTACTTCCATGCAACGCCGCGATCTTCTCAAGTACTCGCCCCTCGCCCTCGCTTCTACCCTCGTGGGTCGCGTCGCCGTCGCTCAAACTGCTGCGCCGGCCGCATCCGAAGCGCTCTTCAACGTGCGCACCCACGGCGCGACTGGTGATGGAAAGACGGTGGACACGCCTGCGATCAACAAGGCAATCGAGGCCGCCGCCGCCGTGGGCGGAGGCACGATTCTCTTTCCCGCCGGAACGTACGTGTGCTTCACCATCCGGCTTCAGTCGAACATCAGCATTTATCTCGCGAGTGGCTGCACGATTCTCGCCGCCGACTCACCCAGGAAGGGCGAGACCACCGGTTACCGTGGCGGTGTCTACGATCCTGCCGGCCCGTTGCAGCCCTTCGAGGCCTATCAGGATTACGGACACAATCACTGGCCCAACTCGCTGTTCTACGGCGAAGGCCTTCACGACGTCTCGATCGTCGGCACAGGCCTGATCCACGGCCAAGGACTCTCCTTTGGCCAAGGCGGAACCCGCGGCAACTATGCCCACGGCTTCGTCGCCGAGCAGCCTGGCGTTGGCAACAAGGCCATCTCCCTCAAGAACTGCCACAACGTCGTCCTGCGCGATTTCTCTGTTCTCAAAGGCGGCCACTTCGCCCTGCTCGCCACCGGCGTCGATAACCTGACGATCGACAACCTGCTCATCGACACCGACCGCGACGGCCTCGATATCGACTGCTGCCGCAACGTGCGCGTCTCCAACTGCACAGTGAACTCGCCGTGGGACGACGCCATCTGCCCGAAGTCGAGCTACGCGCTCGGCTACGTGCGTTCGACCGACAACGTGACGATCAGCAATAACTACGTCACCGGCAGCTACGAATTGGGTTCCGTCATAGACGGCACGTGGAAGAAGTTCCCGGAAGACCTCGATCATCCTCGCCAGGGCCGCATCAAGTGCGGGACGGAGTCGAACGGCGGGTTCCGCAACATCACCATCAGCGGCAACCTGATCGAGGGCTGCAAGGGTATCGCGCTCGAGACATCGGACGGTGCCTTCGTCGAAGATATCGCCATCTCGAACAACACTATGCGCGACGTCTACGATGCACCGCTGTTTCTTCGACTGAATCGGCGCAACCGCGGCCCAGCGGAGACTGCGCGACTGGGTACCCTGCGGCGGGTTGTGATCTCAAACGTTGTGAGCTCGAACTCGGACTCCGTCACCTCGTCGATCTTTTCCGGCATCCCGTCCAATCTGATCGAAGACGTCAAACTGACCAACTGCTTCTTTGGTCATCGCGGCCTGCCCAAGATGACGGGCCGTGGCAGCCGCGCCAGGCCTTTCCCAGAGTGGCGCTCCATTCAGGTTCCGGAGCAGGAGAATGGCTATCCTGAACTGGGCAGCTTCGGGCCGACACCCAGCAACGGATTTTTTATCCGCCACCTGAAGAATCTGGAGATGTCGCACGTCGAAGTCGTTCCGGCTAATGCCGATCCGCGTCCTGCCTTCTGGCTAGAAGACGTACACCGAGCCGATTTCTTCGCTGTCACGGCAGCATCTGAGCAGGGCAATTTCGCGCTCCACAACGTCGCGGATCTCCGCATCCTGTGGTCGCGTGCTGCGAAGGACACCATGCTCGCACTCGCCGCCTCGCAGATGCTCTGAAACGAGAGCCCGCCTCTCCGTGCCGGGCCATGGTAGCCACGGGTACGCGAACTCGACACGTCTATTGTCGTTGTCGTCGTCGCTGCGTTCGACATCGGGAGTAGGCACGACGAAGTGGCCTCGCGCATTTGCGGTGCGCAAGCCGCCTCGGATATCCGACACGCTCATCGCATGACACAGAACCCAATGCCCGCCGGCGCGCATCTCGCCGACGGATATCGAGCCGGTCTTCAGTACTTCCGGACTTGCGCGGTGAACTCTCGCGCCACGGCGGTAACGTGCTGATGCTGTCCTCGGAGTTGATCGTGCGCGCATCGGTGCGCAACCGCCACGCTTGACTCTGAGCCACGGTTCTGCGCGCGCCAAGAGGCCTCCGGCGCCGCGGAGGGCCACGCAGCATCGTGGATGACGCTCAGCCGACCGCATCCTCTCCTCGACGGTCGCGGCGGCCGCCCTCGCGAGTTCGAGACGTCCGCGCACCGGTAGGCTACACACCTGTCGGTGGCTGCCTCGATGCATTTCGTGCCGATCGCGGGCAGCAGCGAAGGGTGTCCTCAGATCAAGGGTTTATAGCTGGTCGGACCTGGGTTTCGCACATCCGTCAACGGTGTACCTCACATTCCTGCCTCCGCGATCGGCGTGCCAAGGCCGTTCGAACCACAACTCCTTCAGTACGAAGAATCGAAAAACAGAATTCGTCGAATTGTTGTGCTTAAGCGCGCATGATGCCCGGCGGACGATACCTCTAGTGCATCTGTGGCAGTCCAATTGCGACCGAATACGAACACGTTTGAGGATGTTCGAAAAAAGGTGATCTAGGCACTCGCAAAAGAGTCAACGACACGTTAATCTCTCGCCGCGCGGTGATCGTTCGGACCACGTCCGAGGCAGGGGTGCAAAGCACGGAGGCCCACCTCATCTCGCGCAGCGCCGCATTGCAGTATGGGCGGTCCGCGTACTCGGACATCGAAGGAACTAGTCAGGGACGCATGCCGCCTTCGCGCTTCTTTACAAGGGCAACGATCAACGACGCGATTGCCGAGTCACCTCCCGCCGCACCGCACGCGCCTCGAACGCGCAGGGCTCGACGGGGCGCGCTCCCCTCGGCCGCCGATCGGGCGGCAAGCGATATGATGCTTGCGGTGTCTACTGCACTGAGAGGCGCCGCCACGCTCGATGACGAGATTCGCGCGCTGCTCGCGGGCCTCGATGCACGCTCATCCGGCTGGATACTCGCTCGGTGGGGGTATCTCGGCTGGCCTATCCCGACGTTGGAGTCACTCGGTTTGCTTGAAGGTGTCTCCCGGCAACGCGTGCGCCAGGTAGTGGCCGGTCATGCGCACCGACTGCGCGCCGTGATGCACGCGGGCTCCGGTGTCCGTTTGCCGCGTGCGGAGCGCGCTCTCACCATTCTGAGCGTGCACGGCGGCATGTTGGGCACAGCCGCCTTCGCGAACGCCCTGGAATACGATGGCATCGTTGCGACCGGGCCGGCATTGCGCGCGCTGGTCGCCATCGGAGCTCTTGGCATCGTGCGTCCGATCGTCTGGGATGAAGCATGCGACCTCTGGCTCGATGAATCGCGACGACGCCTATCGCTCGACGGATCGCTCGATCGGTCGCGCCGGCACTTTCTTGCCGACGGCCGCCGAGCGCTGGGAAGCACCGGCGCCCTGAGCGTGAAGCGGCTCCTGGATGCCGCGCCGCTCCCGCCGGACCAATGTCTCGACCTCTTGTTTGGGAGCACCCGCGTGCTCCGGGTGGACGACTATCTCGTCGCTGACGTGCAATCCGAATCCCGGCTCACGCGCTACGCGCGCGACATGGCAACGGTCTCCCCCGGCATCGAGATTGAAGACCTGGCATGGGGGCTCTGGCGCGTCACGCCGCCGCTGCCTCGCGTGCCGAGCGCGGTCGTTCGGCGCGTACTTGAAGGGCATCCGGCGTTTCGGCTCGAAGGTCGTGCGGT
>JBDTXN010000218.1:0-4135 GCA_040006175.1 Gemmatimonadota bacterium
GATCCGCGGCCTTTCTTCGGTTGCCCCGCGTCTCTCGCAACGCCGCAATGATCGCTGCCCGCTCGATGTCCGACATCCGCATCCCGGGCGCAATCGTCACCCCACCGCTCGGCGGCGCCTCCTCGCGCGGAAGCTCGATCCCCACACTCGTAAGCGCGCTCGCGACACCCGGCAGCCGCGTTGCGGGCTGCACCTCGCCATCCCCGAGCCGCGTCTCACGTGCCTCGCGCACTTCTCTCCCCTCGTCCACCCGCTGCCGCAGCTGCTCCACCTGTAGCTTGAGCTCCACCAGGCTGCGCACGATGAACTCGAGCTCCCGTCCGCCCGTCCCCTCCTGACCGCGCAGCACTGCGCCCACCCGCACCGGGAGGAAGCGCGCATTCCCTCCCTCCCGCAGCGGCCGCGGAATGTCCACCGCTGTGATCTCCCGCCCCGGCGACAACACTACCATGCTCTCCACCAGATTCCGCAGCTCGCGAACGTTGCCCGGCCACGGGTAGTCCGCCAGAATCTTCATCGCGTCGGCCGAGATGCCGTGGAAGGGGCGCTCGTGCTGCGCGGAGAATTCCTGGATGAACGCGCGTACCAGCAACGGAATGTCCTCACGCCGCTCGCGCAGCGGCGGCAGATAGATGTTGAGGACATTCAACCGGTAGTACAGATCCGCGCGAATCGCCCCCTCCTCCACCTCATCGCGTAGCGGTCGATTCGTCGCTGCCACCACGCGCACATCCACCTTGATCGGCGTCGACCCGCCCACGCGCGTGAGCTCACGCTGCTCGAGCACGCGCAACAGCTTCACCTGCGTACTCTTGGGCGCCTCTCCGATCTCGTCGAGAAAGAGCGTCCCCGTGTTCGCCAGCTCGAAGCGACCCAGCCTCCGCTCGGCTGCCCCCGTGAACGATCCCTTCTCGTGGCCGAATAATTCGCTCTCGAGCAGCGTTTCCGGAAGCGCGCCGATGTTTACCGCGATGAACGGCTTGCTCCGCCGCGGACCGAGTCTGTGCAACGCACGCGCGACGAGCTCCTTTCCCGTTCCGCTCTCCCCCTCGATCAACACGGTGCTGCTCACCGGCGCCATCTGCTCGATCTTGACGAGCACCTCGCGCATGGCCTCGCTCTCGCCGATCAGCCCCGTCTCGATCGCCAGCCGCCGGCGATCGAGAATGCGTCGGATCCCGGTGAGCACCTCGTCGAGGTCCACCGGTTTCGGATACACCTCCACGAAGCCGATTGCACGCAGCCGGTCGTGCAGTGCGGGATCGACGATGTCCGCGAGCCCGACGACAGCCACCCCGTCCCACAGCAGATCGCGCACGAGCTGCACGTTCGCCGAGTCGACGAGGCCACCGGAGAGGACAACGAGATCGGGAGACTCGCGGCGGATCGCCGCGCGCACATCGTCTATGGGGGAGACGAGCGCGGTGTCGTAGCCCACGCGCTCGAGCATCGCGTTCAACCGAACCGCCGGCTCGACATCGGTGAGCGTGATCAGAACTTTCATGCGGCCGGCACGTCGTGGCTCGTCTCGACGCCGCGCGTGATGCGCACCGCGTGCTCGATGATCGGCTCGATCGCCGCGAGCCCGTCGCGCACACCGCTGGTGGATCCCGGCAGATTGATGATCAGCGTTCGCGCGCGCACGCCGGCGAGCCCACGCGACAGAGCCGCCCGCGGAAAGCTCTCCACGCTGAGCACTCGAATCCGTTCCGCGATCCCCTGCGCCTCGCGCTCGAGCGCCACGCGCGTCGCCTCGGGCGTGAGATCGCGCGGGGCGAGGCCCGTGCCTCCAGTCGTGAGCAGGAGGTCTGCGGCGTCGTCGTCGCACCAGGCGATGAGCTGCGAAACGATCGCGGTCACGTCGTCCGCGATGAGAGCGCGCGCGGCGATCGAATCGCCGCGGCTGGTGGCCCATTCGGCGATCGCGTTCCCCGAGCCGTCTTCTCTCTCGCCTCGTGCGCCTGCGTCGCTCACCGTCAGAATTGCTATTCGCATCGTCCCGTTGCCAGGGTCTCTGGCAATATGCCGGGACTGCATACTCGCTGCCAACTCGGCGCGTGTACCGAAGTTGTGTCCATCTGGAGGGCCGCAACGCAGACCGGGCACCGCTGAGCGCTGGTGCGCCGCGGTGCCCGGCTGGTGCCTCGTTCTCTCTACTTTCTAGTAGCCGCCCTGCATGCTCTGGAAGAGGGTCGTGATGTTGTAGCGCGCAGGGTCGATCTCATAATAGCGATTGTCGATGTAGCGCCCCGTAGTCGGGAAGTACGGCGGCGATTCCGTATTGAGGCAGACGTCCACGGAGCGGTTCTCACCGAATCCGTCGCCGTTGTTGCTGTAGGTGGCTGAGATCACCTGTTCGATCACGCCGCCGGCCTCACGGATGCAGCCGCGGCCGCTGTTCGCCGCATTGCAGTTCTGCAGGTTTCCGGGTGCTGTGTGAAGTTCTGCACGCCGACCGTTCCAGTGCGGCTCATCGTCACGCCGTGCAGTACGAAGTCGTGCGACGTCGACATGCCGTTGTCATCTCCATCCGCCCAGCGCCATTTGCCGACGTAGGCGCCGTTCGTGTTCTCGCGTACCGGAGAGTTGATCGAATTGTCGAGAATCAACTGATCCCCGTCGGAGATGACGCCCAGCAGGTTGGCACAGAGCGCGGAGGCCGGATCCTGGGCGTAAACGAGATCGTCTCCGTAGCCGACGAAACCGTCCTGCTTGCCCTCGTCGGCTGCGTACACGGTGACGCTTCCGCGAAGCACGCCGCTCAACACGACGGGACCGTGCACGTGAATCACACCCTTCGTGTTCGGGTTCAAGCTTCGGTGAAGTGGCCAGAGGCGAATCGCGTGGTTCTGCAGCTCGTAGAACATGGACGTGTTCTTCACTCCGGCGAGTGTAGACTTCACCGGGGTCGCATCGCCGCTCCACGCCTGCCAGAAGCCGTACTCGGTGCTGTCGGTCATCGTGCTGTCCTCACCGCCCTTCTGCCAGTTCGCAATGTTGCGAAGCGGTGAAGCCGCGGGCAGCGCGAGGCGTCGCTCCGTAGCGACGAGATGCGGGTCGCCGCCCATGTAGCAGCGGAAGTTGGATCCGCCGCCGCCGTTGCGCATGATCTCGTCACGCGCATCGTCATCGATCGGTGTGCCCATCGGTACGGCATCCGCAGGAGCTGCAGGGAGCAGATCGAGGAACCACTGCTGGTTGTGAACCGAGATCGGGTAGAACTTCGTCTTCCCCACCTTGTCGAGGTGGAAGTCGCCGCGCAGCGAATCCTGGTACACGGCTTTGTCCGACGTGAACGTCGAGTCGCTCTTCACATGTCCTGCGGTTGCTGCCGCCGTTCCAATGCCCTGGAAGACACGGAAGAATCCCTCGTTCGTTCCAGTGACTTTTCCATCGTTGTTCAGGTCGACCGCCACGAACTCGATGCGCGTGCGCACGGAGCCCGAATCGTTGCCCTGCGCGAAGACGTCCATGTTGCCCTCGACCGCGTGCGTGTGCAGCGATGCGAGCTTGCCGACGGGCGGGATCGGGATGTAGGGCGCGCCGTTGATCTTTCCCTTCTTGTACGTCGGCGAGCCGCCGGTCACCGAGAGAACCGCGGACACCGTGTCATAGTACGTGGGGCTATTGCACGAATACCAACCCTGGTTGCTGTGCGCGCGCCCGGCGATGAACTCACCGGTGCTGTAGCACAAGCCAGCCGAGTAGGTGTTCGTGAACAGTGCGTAGCGCGCGAAGTTCTCCGCCTGCATCTCCAGACGGCGCACGTAGCGCGTTCCACCCGCATCGTACGCGTCGGCCACGACACTCGCGTACTGTCCGAACTGTCCCGTCGTGATGTTCGTGTAGCCGGCGTAGAAATTCACCTTGACGTTCGGAATGGTGAGGCCGTCCGCACCGGTGATCGTTCCGCCAGAGACGAGCGTTACGAACCCCGTATCCGGAAGATGGATCGTGGTGTCGCGCAGCAGGCGAGCCTTGCCCGTCTGCAGCGATGCCTCCGCGGCGTAGCGGAAGTCGCGCTCGCGATCGTAGTAGCGGCCGATCATGCCACCGGAGCCCGTGAGCAGAATCGCCGACATGGCGATTGCGGCGAGCGTCACCGTCATGAGGAGCACGAGAATGAGCGCCGTGC
>JBDTXN010000219.1:0-4070 GCA_040006175.1 Gemmatimonadota bacterium
TGCGCGCCGGTGACCATCATGTTGCCGATGAGAAACGTCGGCGTCGACTCGACACCCTGCTTCGACGCGCGATCCACGTCGGCTTCGATGAGCGGCTTCGTGAGATGGCTCGACACGCACGCCTGGAATGCCTTCAGCTCCACGCCCTGCGCGACCGCGAGCGAGTCGAACATCCGCTGCGGCGAGGGCAGCCCCTCCCACTGCTTCTGCGTCGTGAACAGCGCATCGTGCATCGGCCAGAACTTGTCCTGCGCGGCGGCGCACATCGCCGACTCGGATGCGGCGAACGCATTGTGGTGCATCGAGAGCGGAAAGTTCACGTACGCCATCCGCACCTTTCCCGAATCCACGTAGGCGCGCTTCAGCGCATCGTAGCTCTCTTCGTGAAACTGGCGGCAGAAGGGGCACTGGAAGTCGCTCACCTCGATCACCCACACGGGCGCGCCCGCACTTCCCTCTATTCGCGCGTGATCGGCGCGCTTGAGCAGCGCGCTGTCCGGACCGGCGGAGGTGGATGCCGCGCTGGCGCTCGAGCTCTTGCCACACGCGAGGATCACGACGACTACGGCGGCTGCCGCAATGAGCGAATAACGGGGCTTCACGTGCTCCTCTATCAGTAAGTCGAGATGATGCGCCGCAGCGCGTTTGTACGGCGATCGAGTATGAAGGTATGACCATCGTACGAGACCACGGCTGAGGCAAAGCCGAGCGCGCGTGCGAGGCCGACCGTGTGCGGGCCTTCGGGAGTGAGATTCACGAGGTACACGCCCTCTGGCCCGGCGGCCACGAACATCCGCGCGCCATCGATGGAGACATCGTAGGCGAATCGCGCAGTGGTCCAGTCCCCCCGCGATTTCGGATGCGCCGCGTCCGTGACATCGATGATGGCAACTCCCTTCTCGCCCATGGCAACCGCAGCAACCGCGCCGGACACGGTGACGCGCAATCCGATTCCACTGAGCGGCACCGATCCGATGTTGACGAGAGAGTCGCCGGTAATGTGGAGTGCGACGAGCTCTCGGTCCGTGGAAGCCCAGACCATCGCACGCGCCTCGTCCACGAAGATGTCGCGCACCGGCGCGCTGAGCGTGGTGCCGCGCCACTCCCGGGTAGAGTCCGCATTCACCGGAACGCTCTCCACGCGATTCTCGAGCGCCACGTAGATGCGCGTCTCGGCCGCCGCGACGGCGCTCACGTTGGCGCGCCGTACCAGCACGCCCGGTCCCTGCCTGGGCGGATAGATGTAGAGGCCGGTGCGGGAGCCGAGCGCCATCCACCCGCTTCGCGGCGCAAGGTCGATCGCGCCGATGCCGTGGAGCCCTGCCGCCCGCGTGCCGATGGGCATGAGGCGGACATCCATGGCCGAGAACAGCTGCACTCCCGTGCTTCCGCCGATCGCGGCGATGCTGTCGCGAACCGTGAGCACGGCCGCGTCGCCCTCCAGCCCTGCGGCCACGTTGGGAACGCGCAGCGAAGGGGTGCCGCCGAACATGGCGGCTTTGCGTTTATCGAGCTGACGGCCTACGAAGAACCCTCCGAGTCCGCCCGTTGCGGCCCCGATGATTGTCATCTGCCCGCCGGAGTTACTTCCCTTACCGAACTCCAATCCGGCAAGGCCGCCAATGAGCGCGCCGACGACTCCGAAGATCAAGGCCCGGGATTTCGGGTGGGCGAGCCTGACCGTGTCGCCTGGATGCGCCTGCGCGAGTGCGGGATCGGGCGACCCGCCGAGAGCCAGCGGGAGCAGGATGAGGGGTGCCAGGCGGGGAAGCAGAGGGCGACGCACGCCTGAACATATCGGCTTGCGCGCAGATCCCGCCACCATGTCCACGGTGGAGCCCGTCAGCGCCGATTGGTCGGGTGGACGCATCCTTTACACGATTCTTGCACTGTCGTGGTCCCGCTTTTTAGTTTCGAACGATTCGATGACTTCATGGCGCGAAAGTCCATGACGCATCGACTCTCTCGTTGTCTGTCAACGGGTGGCTGCGGACACATGAAACCCGCGCTGCCCCATGCGTGTCGTGCCGCCGCATGCACAGCAACTACGTGAAGGAGGGAAGACAAACACCGGCATAAGAACAGGGTGCATCGCGAATTCCGCATGCGTCCTAAAGCAAACCAGACAAGCACGATCGTCGTCCACCCACCTTTTGGAAGAGGTGGCAAGGAGGAAGCATGGGACGTTCTGTTAGGTCAGTTCTCGCCGTCGTGGCGGCTCTATTTGCGTTGCCGGCAATCGCCGCTGCGCAAGAGGGAGTCACGGTCAGCGGACGCGTAACCAGCAATGCTGGCGCGCCGCTCGCATCGGCAAGTGTGCTCGTGGAAGGAATGGGAGTCGGCACCATCACACGTGATGATGGCCGCTACTCGTTCGTCGTGCCCGCCGCGCGTGCGCGCGGACAGCAGGCGCAGCTCACCGCGAAGTTGATCGGCTACAAGGCGAAGACCGTCACGGTCACCCTTGCGAACGCGATCACGCAGGACTTCGTGCTCCAATCGAATCCGCTGCAGCTCGGAGTCGTCGTCGTCACCGGCGCTGGCACGACCAGCACCGTGGAGCGACTCGGCAACGTGATCAACTCCGTCGACTCGACGTCGTTGCAGCGTTCCAACGAGTCGCAGAACGTCGTTTCTGCGCTCGCGGGCCAGGCCCCGAACGTCGTCGTCAACACACAGGGTGGTGATCCGGGCTCGTCGGCCTACATCCTGATTCGTGGCGCGAAGTCGCTGCAGGGCACCAACCAGCCGCTGTTCGTCGTCGACGGTTCGCCGATCGACAACACCACCGAGTCTACCAACGGCGGTGACGGAAGCACGGCGACGCAGAACCGCGCGGCGGACATCAATCCGAACGACATCGAGTCGGTGCAGATCCTGAAGGGCGCGGCGGCCGGTGCGATCTACGGCGCGCGCGCGGCGAACGGCGTGGTGCTCATCACGACCAAGTCGGGTCACCCGGGTGCCACACGGTACTCGCTGCACTCCACGACCTCGTTCGACAAGGTCTCGAAGGAATATCCGCTTCAGCGGACGTACGGACAGGGTTCGTTCGGTGTCGCCGCGCACTGCATCGATGGCGATGGCAACATCAACGACAGCCTGCCGGACTGCACGCCGCTCGCGGCGCGTCGCGCTAACGGAACGGGCCTCTCGGGCTCCTCGCGTTCCTGGGGGCCGGCGCTTCCCGCCGGCACCCCGGTCTTCAACCATGCCGAAGACATCTTCCACACCGGAATGACCTTCGACAACACGCTGCAGATGTCGGGCGGCAGCGAGCGCACGACGTTCTTCCTCTCTGCGGGATCTACGAACCAGAGCGGTATCATCGTCGGTTCGAACAATCGCTATGATCGCGAGACGGTTCGTCTGAAGGCGACCCACCAGCTCTTCAGCTCTCTGAACCTGAACGGCAACCTGACGTACACGGATGGTCGCGGCAATTACGTCCAGAAGGGATCGAATACCTCCGGTCTGCTTCTCGGCTCGCTGCGCACGCCGCCCGAGTTCAACAACAATCCCTACCTCAGTTCTACGAGCGGTCTTCAGCAGTCATATCGCTTCCGCAACCCGTCTCCCCTGAGCTTCCAGACGGGCCGCGGCTATGACAATCCGCTGTTCACCGCAAACTCTGCCGGCAACAAGAGCGAGCTGGGCCGCTTCATCTCCCAGCTCGGTGGCGACTGGACTCCCCTCGAGTGGCTGAAGGTCACCGAGACGTTGAGCGCCGACTTCTATAACGACTGGCGCCTCGAAGCGCTTCCTCTTACGTCGTCGAGCGATCCGGTTGGTCTCGTTACCCGCGAAGACATCAACAACCTGCAGATCGATCACAACCTGACCGCGACCGGCTCGCACACGTTTTCCCCGGGCTTCGCGGCAACGTTGACCCTTGGCCAGAATCTGAATTCGCGTCGCCGTCGCGACACGTTCATTCAGGGTGAAGGACTCAAGACCTCCACGCCGTTCTCCATTCAGAACACGACGAGCTTCACGCCGAGTGAAGCGAAGTCGCTGGAGCACACGGAGTCGTACTTCGCGCAGGCGACCGCAGACCTGTTCGACCAGCT
>JBDTXN010000220.1:0-4057 GCA_040006175.1 Gemmatimonadota bacterium
TGATTTCGGGCGTGTGGTGCGCGCACGCAAGCGCGAAGATCGAGCAGGTGGCGGCTAGCCGCTTCGTCGATCGCATCGTCGAGTTGGGCACGGAAGTCATGTCGGAGAAGGCGAGGTCGCGTGATGAATTCGTGAAGCATGCAGCGCCGCGCGCAACTTCACTATTGCGCGCAGCGTGCCGATCCGTACCTTGGCGTGCATCCAAAAGCACGTCGGATAGCACCCCCACCGCTGCTCTCCATGTCGCAACTCTCCCGTCGCGCGTTCATTGCCACGGGCCTCGGTGCGTTCGCCTCTGTCCCGGCGACGTCCGTGGTCGCGCATGCGCATGCACACACCTCCATAAACGAACGACTTCGCGCGCATTCGCATCGGGCAGGATTCTTTTGCGCCCGCGGTGTATGACGACAAGAGAAACAATCACGAGCTGCTTCGCCTCGCCCTGATCGCTGCACCTCCGCACCATGTCCAATCCGCTAGGCCGTTCGCGTCTTCTCGATCCACGCCGCGAACGCAGTCAGAAAGTTCATAAAGAACCTCTTGCTCTCCTCCTTCGTGATCCGGTAATCCGCGTCCACCAGCTCGCCCGCCTGCGAGACGTACGCCTCCGGCTGAGCCATCGCGAGCACGTTCACGTACACGAGCGCCTGCCGTAGATGATGATTCGCACCGAACGCGCCCAGCCCGTACGGAGTGACGCTGACGATCGCACCAGGCTTGCCGTTGAACACACTGTTTCCTGGCGGACGCGATCCCACGTCGACGGCGTTCTTGAGGCATCCCGGTATCGACCGGTTGTACTCCGGCGTCGCGAACAGCAGTGCGTCCGCGCGCGAGATCCGGTTGCGGAAATCCACCCATTCCCGCGGCGGCATCTCCGTCTCGAGGTCCTGATTGTACATCGCGAGGTTGCCGATCTCGATGATGTCGAGCGCCAGTGATGGAGGCGCAATCCCCTTCATCGCAAGCACGATCTTCCGCGTTACCGATTCCTTCCGAAGGCTGCCGACCAGCACCGCCACGTCCCGAACACCTGCCATCCCCACACCTCCCAAAAAAGTTCGACTCGAGGCGCTGGCCTACTATGGAACTGCGCGTTCGCTCCGCTGAATAAAAACAGAATCCTCTCATGCTAGCCAAGCCCCGCGGCGGGGCGCACGAGCGCCGTAGTGTAACGGGATGATCCAAGCGTTCCCTTGGATTAATTCGCTCGTCTTTCCAACGATGCCTCCCGTTTTTTTTGCCGTCCTTCCGTAGGGTCGACACGCGATGAAGCGCACCGATCTGATCCCCGTCCTGCTGCTCTTGCCCGTACTCGGCTTCGTTGCCGTGCAGGCAGTGCACACGCACCAAATCACCGCCACGGCGCAGGCTGCATCGCTCGCGCCGGCCGTTCGCGTGCACGCGCGCCGAGCGGCGAGTCGCAACTCCGGAACCACGGAGAATGCGGTCGCGGGTGAAATGGACGCGAAGCTGGCGGCGGATGTGGACAGCAGAAAGCGCGATGTGCTCGATATCCGCCGCCGCATCGAGCTCGGTGCGACCGGCACCTACATCGGCGAGATCCTCGGCGAGCGCGACTCGGCACTCTCGCGCTGGCCCGAGCGCATGACCCAGCCCGTACGCGTGTGGGTGGGCAGCGGCCCAGCGATCGAGGGCTGGGACGACACGTATCCCGACCGCGTGCGCGATGCCTTCGACCAGTGGGCCGGCCTCGGCATCCCGGTCAAGTTCACCTTCGTGCGCGACTCGAGCGACGCGGACGTGCACGTCGCCTGGATCGATCACTTCGACACGCCGATCAGCGGAAAGACGATCTGGGCGCGCGACTCCAAGTGGTGGATCGTGACGGCGAACATCACGCTCGCCCTGCACCACAATGGCGGCGAGCTGCTCGACCAGAAGGCGATCCACGCGATCGCACTTCACGAGGTCGGCCACCTGCTCGGTCTCGATCACACCGCCGATACCACGAACATCATGACCGCCCGCGTTCGCGTGCGCGACCTGAGCGAAGCCGACCGCGCAACGATGAAGCTGCTTTACTCGCTTCCGCCGGGCTCGGTCAAATAAATCGAGCGCTCGCTCGCGCGAGCGTTCCGCGTCACCATCGATCGTTGGTAGAATTCGCCCATGTCGGATTCACACCATGACGTGGCGATCGTTGGCGGCGGCCCTGCGGGCCTCACTGCGGCCATGTGGCTCGCGCGCTACCTGCGCAAAGTGGTTCTCGTAGACTCGGGCGATCCGCGCAACTGGCAGACGCGCGGTGTGAATGGCTATCTCGGGCTCCCCGATGTCACTCCCGCCGCACTGCGCGGCGCCGGTCGCGACGAGGCGCGGCGCTGGGGTGCAGAGCTCATAAACGGCTGCGTCTCCACCGTGACCAGCGTTGACGACGAGCACTTTCGCGTCGCGCTCGAGAGCGGGACCATTCTCGAATCTCGCCGCGTGCTCCTCGCATTCGGAGTGAAAGACATCTGGCCGGACATCCCGGGGCTCGAGCACATCTACGGCGACACTGCGCACCACTGCCCGGACTGCGACGGGCACGAGACGCGCGGCAGGAAGACCGTCGTCGTCGGCGTTGGACGAAAGGCGGTGGGACTCGCGCTTGCGCTCGCGACGTGGACGCGCGAGCTGGTCATCTGCACGAACGGGCACGATCCCGATCTCTCGGACGAGCTGCTCGAGCAAGTCGATGCGCTCAACATTCCGGTGCTCACCACGCGTACGAAGCGGGCGGTACACGAAGGAAGCACGCTCACCGCGCTCGAGCTGGAGGATGGGATGCTCCTCGACTGCGAGCAGCTGTTCTTCGCCATCGGCCATTACCCTGCCGACGACCTCGCGCAACGACTGGGGTGCGAGCGCAACGATGAGGGGTGCATCATAATCGACGAGCACCACCATACGAGCGTGCGCCATGTGTTCGCGGCGGGCGATCTGGTGCCGGGAACCCAGATAGCGCTCGCGGCCGCCGCAGGGGGTGCCAAAGCCGCAATTGCGATCCATCACTCGCTGCTGGCGCCGGAGTTTCATCTCGCTCCACCGGCGCGAAACATTACAGCTTCGTAGCGTGACGGTGGCAGCCGGTCCTCGTCTTGCCAATAGAGAGGATTGAACTAATATGTGCCGGTTCGCAGCAGTACGCTGGAACATCCCGCCCCGATCCTAAGTACGTTCTAGGTACGTGCCTGGTAGTAGTCCTGCCGCTCCTCCGGAGCAGCCGGCGCATCTTCGTATTTCAACAGGCTGGGCTGCATGATCACTACGCTATTCGCAGTCTTCACCATGGTCGCGACAGTCGATGGAGGCTTGCCCGTTGCGGCGCCAGCCACCGTCGGCATGTCCGCGAAACGCCTGGAGACCATCGATCGCGTAGTCACCCGCGGGATCAAGGCCGGTGGGTTCCCCGGCGCCGCAGTCGTCGTCGGCCGCAAGGGCGCGGCGGTGTGGGAAAAAGGCTTCGGCCGCATGGACTGGAAGACGTCGAGCACCCGCGTCTCCGCCACCGAGACCATCTACGATCTCGCGTCGCTCACGAAAGTCATCGGCACGACCACCGCCGTCATGATCCTGTTCGACGAAGGACGCATCAAGCTGGACTCGCCCGTGAACACGTATCTCCCCGAGTTCGCCGGCGGCTATAAAGACTCGGTCACCGTTCGCCAGCTGCTCGAGCATCGCTCAGGCCTCCCCGCCGATCGCGATCTCTGGCGTGTCGCGCACTCCCCGTCGGAAGCGCGGCAGGTTGTGCTCGACGCTCCGCTCGAGTGCAAGCCCGGTCAGTGCTACATCTATTCGGACCTCGGCGCCATCACGCTCGGCATGATGGTCGAACGCGTCACGGGTCAGGGCCTCGACGTCTTCCTGCACGAGCGCGTGTTCGCGCCGCTCGGTATGGTGAACACCTTCTTCAAGCCGGGCGACTCGCTCAAGACGCGCGTGGCGCCCACGGAAGTTTCCCCCCCGCGCGGCTATCCGCTGCAGGGCGAGGTACACGACGAGAACGCCTACGCGCTCGGCGGCGTCGCCGGACACGCGGGGCTGTTCA
>JBDTXN010000221.1:0-3973 GCA_040006175.1 Gemmatimonadota bacterium
TCATGGAAGCCGCGGATGCGGGGATGCAGCTCATCGTCTGCATCACCGACGGCATACCCGCGCAGGACATGATGCGTGTGAAGCGCTACATGCAGCGTTATCCGAAGGACTCCAAGCCGACGCTGATCGGCCCGAACTGCGCGGGCGTGATCTCGCCCGGCAAGGCGATGATGGGCATCATGCCGGGGAGCATCTACCGGCAAGGGCGCGTTGGCATCGTGTCGCGCTCGGGCACGCTCGGCTACGAGGCCGCGTCGCAGATGCAGGCGCTCGGCATCGGCGTGAGCACGAGTGTGGGCATCGGCGGCGACCCGATCAACGGCAGCTCGTTCGTCGACATGCTGAAGCGCTTCGAGGCGGATGAGGATACGGATGCGGTGATGATGATCGGCGAGATCGGTGGTCCGCAGGAGGCCGAGGCATCGCTGTGGGCGCGCGACAACATGTCGAAGCCGATTGTCGGCTACGTCGCCGGCCTCTCGGCGCCTCGCGGGCGCCGCATGGGCCACGCGGGCGCGATCATCTCGGCGTTCGGCGACAGCGCAGCCGAGAAGGCGGAGATCATGCGGAACTCGGGGCTAACGGTGGCCAGCAGCCCGGCGGAGCTTGGCAAGGCGATGCAGCACGCGCTCTCGAAGGGAGCGCGGCGTCCCGTGCTCGCCTGAGATGGCGAAGCCGCGGGTGGTCATCACGCGCAAGCTTCCGGGAGCAGCGGAAGAGCGCGCGCAAAGCCTCTTCGACGTCGAGCTCAACGCGGACGACACTCCGCTCGACGCGGCGGGACTCGCGCGGGCGATGCGCGAGGCGGACGGGCTTCTGCCGTGCGTCGCGGACAAGATCACCGCGGAGATTCTGGCCACGCCAGGACGGAAGGCGAAGATCGTCGCGAATTATGGTGTCGGCTACAACAACATCGATATCGCTGCGGCGAAGGAGAACGGCGTCGTTGTAACCAACACGCCTGATGTGCTCACGGAGGACACCGCGGATCTCGCGCTGACGCTGATGCTCTCGACGGCGCGGCGCGCGGGTCAGGGAGAGCGGGAACTGCGCGGCGGGAAGTGGACCGGGTGGCGTCCCACGCACATGCTCGCGACGCAGGTACATGGAAAGACGCTGGGGATGATCGGCATTGGCCGCATTGGACGCGCAGTGGCCCGCCGCGCGCATCTCGGATTCGGGATGAAGATCATCTATCACGATCCATATCCGCTGAGCGATGCGGACGCGGCCGCGTTGAAAGCGGAGCGAAAGGACAGCATCGAGGCGGTGCTGCGCGAGAGCGATTTCGTTTCGCTGCACTGTCCCGCGACGCCGGAAACGAGGCACTTGATGAACGCCTCGCGCTTCGCGCAAATGCGGAAAGGCGCGATCCTGATCAACACTGCGCGCGGCGATGTCGTGAACGAGACCGACCTGATCGCGGCGCTCGAGTCGGGGACGATCGGCGGCGCGGGGCTCGATGTGTTCGAGAAGGAGCCATCGGTGCCTGCGGCGTTGACGAAAATGGAGAACGTCGTCTTGCTGCCGCACCTCGGTAGCGCGACCCTCGAGACGCGCGTGGCAATGGGAATGCGCGCGATCGACAATCTCGAAGCCTTCTTCGGAGGCACGGCGCCGCGCGATCGCGTCGCCTGAAGACTGTGGCAACCCGCGCGCATTTCCGTGCACCGCCGGCGGTCCCGTTCGGTCAGACGGCCATGGAGCTGCCGACGCCCGAGTCGGGGGCGGAGCGGCTGCTCGTCGACATGCTGCGACAGGTGGTGATGCTGCGCGCGCCGGACTCCGTCGAGGCGCTCGAGGGCGGTCGGCTCGGCGATGACAGCTCCGGTGAGTCGATCGCGCGCTCGCTGCAGACGATCGGGCTCTTCTCGCAGATTCTTCCCATCGCGGAGCTGCACGACGCGATGGATGCGCGGCAGCGTGCGGAGCGCGAGCGTGGCTTCGAATCACTCACGGGGACGTTCGCGAAGGTAATCGCGGAGTGGAAGCAGCTCGGCGTGCCGGCGGACACGGTGCGCGAGCTGCTGCGAACCTTCCGGGTGGTGCCGACGATCACGGCGCATCCCACGGAAGCGAAGCGCGTCACCGTGCTCGAGAAGCTGCGCGGCATCTACTCGCTGCTGGTGAGGCTCGACGGGTCGACCGTGACGCATCGAGAGCGCGCGCTGCTCGCGGAGGAGCTGCGCACGGAGATCGACCTGCTGTGGATGACGGGAGAGCTCAAGCTCGAGAAGCCGACGGTGGGTCAGGAAGTGGCGTGGGCGCTGCACTTCTTCGACACGACGCTGTTCGGGCTCGTGTGGAAGCTGCACGATTCGCTTGCGCTCGCCTTGGCGGAGCAATATCCCGGCGAGCACTTCGATCTCCCGAATTTCATCGAGTTCGGCTCGTGGGTGGGCGGCGATCGCGACGGAAATCCGAACGTCACGAACGAGGTCACGAGCGCAGCGCTGCACGAGTATCGAGCAAAGTGTCTGCACCGGTATCAACGACGGGTGGCGGAGCTGTCGCGGGCGCTGAGCATCTCGGAGCGTTCTGCCGAATTCTCCCCCGAGTTCAAGACGGCGCTCGCGCGCGCGCTCGTGGCGAGCAACGACGGCGAGCGGCTCGCCGCACGCAATCCGGGTGAGCTCTGCCGGCAGTGGCTGAGCGTGGTGCAGCGCAGACTGGCGGCGACCGTGAGCGAGAGCAATCGAAAGCGTGGTGGTGAGGGGCTCACATCGCCGCCGTACGCAACGGCCGACGATCTGGTCGCCGATCTCAAGACGCTCGAGAAGGCGCTCAGCGATGCGGGCTGCGCGGCGATCGCTCGTGCGACGGTGGTGCCGGTGCGGCGCGAGGTCGAGGCGTTCCGGTTCTCGTCGGTGCGGCTCGATCTGCGGCAGGGTTCCGGCTCGTTCAACGCGGCCGTCGACGAGCTGCGTCAACTGCGCGGGGGCGAGGATGGTGTCGCATGGGTGCGCGATGCACTCGCGAAGCCCCGGCGTGAGGGCGAACCGACGGTGGCGACGCCCGCGTCGGTCGAGACCGCGGGGATGTTCTCGCTCGTGCGCGAGATGCGCGCGAGCATCGATCGCAAGGCGTTCGGAAGTCTCATCATCAGCAACACACGCTCCGCGTCCGACGTGCTGAACGTGTACCTGCTGGCGAAGGAGGGTGGGCTCTTCCACGATGCGGCCGGCGTCGAGAGTTGCACGATTCCGATCGTGCCGCTGTTCGAGACGATCGAGGATCTGCGGCGCGCACCGGCGATCATGCGCGAGCTGTTCTCGGTGCCGGTGGTGAAGCGCAGCGTGCGCTCGCAGGGCGGTGTGCAGGAGGTGATGATCGGCTACTCGGATTCGAACAAGGATGGCGGGTACCTGACGTCCAACTGGGAGCTGTATCAGGCGCAGAAGAAGCTCGCGCGCACGGCAGCGGAGAGCGGCGTTGAGCTCTCGTTCTTTCACGGGCGTGGCGGTTCGGTGAGCCGCGGCGGCGCACCGACGCATCGCGCGATCGCCGCGCAGCCCCCGGGCACGATTCGCGGACGGATGCGCACGACGGAGCAGGGGGAGGTCGTCTCGTTCAAGTTCGGTTACGCGGACGCCGCGCTGTACCAGCTCGAGCTGCTTGCCTCGAGCGTGCTGGAGTACTCGCTGCCGAGCGATGAGACGGTGCCGGTGCCGGGGCTCGAGGAGGCGATGGAAGCGCTGAGCGGCGCAGCGTTCGCAGCGTATCGCGGACTGATCCAGCATCCCGGGCTCATCGAGTACTATACGGCGGCCACGCCGCTCGAGGAGCTGCAGCTGCTGAACATCGGTTCGCGGCCCGCGCGGCGCGGCGGCACGCGCTCGCTCGCGGACCTGCGCGCGATCCCCTGGGTGTTCGCGTGGACGCAGAACCGGCATCTGGTGCCGGGATGGTACGGAGTGGGGAGCGCGCTCAGTTCGTTTCTGAGTGTGCGCGGCGCACGTGGCGAGGCGATGCT
>JBDTXN010000222.1:0-3956 GCA_040006175.1 Gemmatimonadota bacterium
GACATCTCGCCGGGCTACGATCACATCTCGAGCGCGATCGGCGCGGCGATGATCGGCTGGTACGGCGCGGACATGCTCTGCTACGTCACGCCGAAGGAGCATCTCGGTCTGCCGAACGCGGAAGATGTTCGGCAGGGTGTGGTCGCGTACAAGATCGCGGCGCACGCGGCGGACGTCGCGCGCGGTCGTCCGCACGCACGCGATCGCGACGACGCGCTCTCACGCGCGCGCTACGCCTTCGACTGGAACGAGCAGTTCCGTCTCTCGCTCGATCCGGAGCGCGCGCGCGAATATCACGACGAGACGCTGCCGGCCGAGTACTTCAAGAGCGCGGAGTTCTGCGCGATGTGCGGGCCGAAGTTCTGCTCGATGCATCACTCGCGCACGATCGACGATGGAATAGCGCAGCTCGCGAAGGAGATGGCGGAGAAGGAAGCGCCAGTGCAAATCGAAAGTCGTGAGGTCGCGGGTATCGGCGGAGACGACTGAGCTCGCGATGGCAATGACCGGAAAGGAGCGCGCCGAGCTCCGCGCGCACGCACACCATCTCTCCGCCACCGTGCACGTCGGGCAGCACGGGCTCACGCGCGCGCTCGTCAATTCGCTCGACGACGCGCTCCGCACGCACGAGCTGGTGAAGGTGCAGCTCGTGAAGAACGCGGACGTCACGGCCAAACAGGCCGCGAGCGAGCTCGCGGAGGCGGTGAAGGCGGAGGTGGTGCAGGTGATCGGCCGCACGACCACGCTCTACCGCCACAATCCGGAGCTCGAGCGCCGGAAGGGCGACGCGCCCGCCTGGGCGAAATAACGGCTGTCCAGCCGGCGTCGCAGCACGCTGAGCCGGCTGACGGGCTTCCCTGTCGGGGGCCCGCTTTTCGCCTTAATTTGCAGGGTGGAGGGCAGTCGGAAAGTACAACGTCGAGGGAAGAATGCCGTACGTCATCACGGAAGCGTGCATCAATATCAAGGACAAGGCGTGTGTCGACGTCTGTCCCGTCGATTGCATCTACGAAGGGCCCGATCAGCTGTTCATCAAACCGGACGAGTGCATCGATTGCGGGGCCTGCGAGCCCGAGTGCCCGGTGACCGCGATCTTCCCGGAAGAGGACGTCCCCGCGACCCAGAAATCGTTCATCGCGCTCAACAAGGACGTGTTCGAGGGACCAAATCCTCCGGGACGACCGACGCGCTAAAAGCTCGCGTTCGGCGCGCCTCACGCGCGCCGCAACCTCTCGCGACCCACGAGACATGCGCATCGAGCCCGCAACACCGGCCCACCTCGCCGAGGTCCGCGCCGCCTACACCGACGCGCGCGCCAAGCAGGCCGCACATGCTGCCTTTCAGTGGCCCGTGTTCACAGAGCGCTCCATCCTGGATCAGATGGAATCCGGCCAACTCCTCCGCGTCATCGATGGCGATGCCTTCGTCGGTGTCTTCACCGTCGCATACGAAGATCCGGCCATCTGGGGAGAGCTGGAGCGAGGCGCGCACGTGTATCTCCACCGCTTCGCGCGCGCATCCACCTATAAGGGGCGCGGGCTCGTCGACGCCCTGCTCGGCTGGTCGATCGCGAAGTGCGAGGAACTCGGGCGTGAAGGTCTGCGCCTCGACACCTGGGGGCACAACGACGCCCTCATCGCGTTTTACGAATCGCGCGGCTTTACCCTGGTCGAGACGCGCACGCTGGGCTCCGATCCCCGACTCGCGTCGCACTACGACGGACTCTATCTCGCACTACTCGAGCGTCCGCTGGCGCTTATAAGCGAACGAACCGCTCCTCCTGCTTCATCTCGGGAGCCGGCGCGGAAAACCGATCCCAAAGCTTGAACACGAGCAGCAGCGCAGCGATGAATCCCGCCGGGCCCAGAAAGGGCACCGGGTTCGCCTTCGTCAAAATGAGCAACAGCACCACGAGCCACACGGCGTACACGCCCTTCTTTACCGCTCTCCACACGCTCGTCGGCTTTCGCGTGAGCGCGGAGATCGTCTGCCATCCGTACACCACCACGCCGCCGATCAACAGCACGTGGAGAATGTGCGCGAAGACGCTGTTCCGAATGTCAGGTCCGAAGATATCGCTCACGACACGAGCCTCCTCATTCGAGAGCTCACCGACAAATCCCTAATTCCGCGGCGCCTTTCGCCGCTCCCGCCCGAGCAGATACCACCCTCCCGCGCCGAGTATCGGTACCACCACTACGATCACGGTCCACACCAGTTTCGCAGGCCGCCCGTGGCGGGCGCCCACCATCCATATCGACGCGAGCGCCAACACCGCCAGGATGATCCACGTCGCCGCGAACCAGAGCGGCCACGTCGTTCTGCCGGCCAGGAGCGAGCGTTCCGGCGGAACCTGAATCATTTGCGCGCCAGTACTCGCTCCGCCGCTGCGACGATGGTCTTCGCCGTCATTCCGTACTTCTCGAGTAGATCGTCCGGCTTGCCGCTCTCGGCGTAACGATCGCCGAGATTCACGTACTCCACCGGCGCCGGCGTGCCCGCGACCAGCGCCTGCGCCACCACGCTTCCGAGCCCGCCGTGATGCATGTGCTCCTCCGCGACGACGAACGCACCGGTCTCGTGGCTCGCGCGCTCGAGCGCCGCCACATCCAGCGGCTTGATCGTGTGCATGTCGATCACGCGCGCCTCGACTCCCTTCTTCGCGAGCGCGTCTGCCGCCATCAGCGCCTGCGCTACCAGCAGCCCGTTCGCGATGATCGTCAAGTCGTGCCCGTCGCGCACCTCGATCGAATGTCCGAACTCGAAGTGGACACCCGGCTCGTGCACGATGTGCGTCTTGGGCCGGCCAAGTCTCAGATAGACGGGGCCATCGATCTCGGCCGCCGCACGCACGGCCGCGCGCATCGTGTGCTCGTCGCTCGGAATGCACACGATGAAGCCCGGGAGCGAGCAGGCGAGCGAAACGTCTTCCACGCTTTGCTGACTGACGCCATCCTCGCCGATCGAGATGCCACCGTGCGAGCCCGCGACCTTCACGTTGAGCTTCGGGTACGCAGCACCCATGCGGAGCTGGTCGAAGCCCTTGCAGAGAATGAACGCGGCGAAGCTCGAGATGAACGGAATCTTTCCGCTCGATGCGAGCCCGCTCGCGATCCCCACCATGTTCGCTTCCTGAATCCCGATGTTGAAGAAGCGCTCGGGAAACACCTTGCCGAAGGTCCAGCTGAACGTCGACTTCGCGAGGTCGGCATCGATGACGACGATGTCCTTGTTCTCGGTGCCCACCTCGAGCAGCGCCTGGCCGTACGCCTCGCGCGTCGCGAGTCCCATGTGCAGCGCATTCGCAGTCGTCATCGATTACTCCGCCAGCTGCGAGAGCGCCACCTGCAACTGATCCGAGCTCGGCGACTTGCCGTGGAACTCGTTGTTGTTCTCCATGAACGTGATGCCTTTGCCCTTGGTCGTGTGCGCGATGATGCACACGGGCACGTCGTGCGATTCCTTGGCCTGGTGCAGCGCCACGCGCACCGCGCCGACATCGTGTCCGTCCACGCCGATCACGCGCCAGCCGAACGACTCGAACTTCGCGTCGAGCGGCGTCAGCGAGTTGATGTCTTCCACCGCGCCGTCGAGCTGATACCGATTCGAGTCGACGATCGCAGTCAGTGAACCGAGCTCGTAGTTGCCTGCCGTCATCGCGGCCTCCCACACCTGCCCCTCCTGGCACTCGCCGTCGCCCAGGAGCACATACGTGCGGAACGCTTTGCCGTCGAGACGCGCAGCGAGCGCATGCCCCACGCCAACGGAGAGTCCCTGGCCCAGCGAGCCGGTGCTCGCCTCGATGCCCGGCGTAAGTCCCTGCACGGGGTGACCCTGCATGCGCGAGTTCACCTGCCGGAGCTGCATCAGCTCACTCGTCGGAAAGTAGCCGGCCTCCGCCAGCGCCGCGTACAGCGCGGGCACGCCGTGTCCCTTCGACAGAATGAAGCGATCGC
>JBDTXN010000223.1:0-3919 GCA_040006175.1 Gemmatimonadota bacterium
AGATACGTCCCACCGTCAGCGGGAATGGAAAGGCACGCAAGGTCCGCCTCGGCGATCACGCGAGCCGTCAACGGAGCGATCTCGAAGCTCGAGCCGGTGCACGTGCCACCTGGACCGGTGGGTGTTCCGGAGTCATTGGCGCACGCCGCCATATACACGACGACGCCGCTGCCGAGGATCAGCGAGGGGATGAGTTTGCGCATGGGCTTCAGGAAAAATGGAGCCCGGGAGCGCAGCTCTCCCCGCGGGCGAGTCGGAAACAAGTGGTATTCTTCAGCGCCCTTATGGTTCCAGGCGAATTCTAGGCCTTGGCCCGTGGGAACAATAGGCAAGCTGTCCCCAGCAGCATAATATTCGGGGTAGATGCCTGCCCGGTTTGTGCGGGCGGACACACCTTCGCTGCCTTTCGCGAGAGCTCCGAGCCCGCGCCTGCGCTGATGCGCGAACGCGTGGTTCTGCCCCTTCCGGCGCCTGATGTCATTCGTTCATCTCCACTGTCACTCGGAATACTCGCTGCTCGACGGTGCCAATCGCATTGGCGACCTGATCGGACGAGCGCAGGAGCTGGAGCAGCCTGCGCTCGCAATTACCGATCACGGCAATCTGCACGGCGCCTGGGACTTCCAGGAAAAGGCGAAAAAAGCCGGTATCAAGCCGATCATCGGGATGGAAGCGTACGTCTCCCCCGGAGATCGGCGCGAGCGCTCGCGCCCCCGCAGCGGCGGCAAGCCGTACTACCATCTGGTATTACTCGCCCGTGACGCTGTCGGCTACCGAAACCTCGTAAAACTTTCCTCGCTCGCGTACACCGAGGGCTTTTACACGAAGCCCCGCGTAGACCGCGAGCTGCTCGCCAGGTATTCCGAAGGGCTGATCGTATCCTCCGCCTGCATTGCCGGCGAAGTCGCGACCCACCTCCTCGAGGGACGTCTCGAGGAAGCCAGCAGCGTCGCGCACTGGTACGCGAACACCTTCCCGGACCGCTACTATCTCGAGGTCCAGGCGCACGACTCCGGCGGGATTCAGTCCAGGCTCAACGCGCTCGTCCTCGATCTCTCGGCCACCACCGGCATACCGGTCATCGCGACGAACGACGCGCACTTCCTGCGCGACACCGATCACGACGCGCACGACGTACTCCTCTGCATCGGACTCGGAAAGGATCGCAGCGATCACGATCGCATGCGCTACGACAACGGGCTGTACTTCAAGAGCGCGCCGGAGATCGCATCGCGCTTTCCGGGCCGCCCGGATGTGCTCGAGAACACGCTCAAGATCGCGGACGAAATCTCCGTCTCGTTCTCGAAGACGTACCACGTGCCGTCGTTCCCGCTTCCCGTAGGTGTCGAGAGCGAGAACGAGCTCCTGGTTCGTCTCGCCGAAGAGGGCGCACGGATGCGCTACGGCGATCAGTTGCCCGACAACGTCCGCGAGCGCCTCGAGTACGAGCTCGGCGTCATCACCAAGACGGGTTACGCCGGCTACTTCCTTATCACGTACGACTTCATCAAGGCCGCGCGCGATCGCGGCATACCGGTGGGTCCGGGGCGCGGCTCCGCCGCCGGCTCACTCGTCGCGTACGCGCTTCGCATCACGAACGTCTGCCCGCTCAAGTTCGACCTCCTCTTCGAGCGCTTTCTGAATCCGGAGCGCGTCTCGATGCCCGATATCGACGTCGACTTCTGCTTCGAGCGCCGCGGCGAGGTGATCGAGTACGTGCGCCAGAAATACGGACGCGAGTCGGTCGGGCAGATCATCACGTTCGGCACGATGAAATCCCGCGCCGTCATTAAGGACGTCGGCCGCGTGCTCGGCTTCAGCCCCGCCGAGACCGATGCGCTGGCGAAGCTGATCCCGAATCAGCCGAACTTCTCGCTCACCGTGAAGGAAGCCACCTCGCAGATCGCCGAGGTGAAGCAGCTCTATCGCAACGACCAGCGCTACCGGCAGCTGCTGGACTACGCCATCGCACTCGAGGGACTGTCGCGCCACGCGGGGGTGCACGCGGCGGGCATCGTCATCGCGCCCGGTCCGATCGACGAGTACGTGCCGGTGTGCACGCAGAGCTCGAAGGGCGCCGGTGGCTCGCGCGATGACGAGTCGATCGTCGTCACGCAGTACGACATGAACGCGCTCGAGAAGACCGGGATGCTCAAGATGGATTTCCTCGGTCTCACGACGCTGACGATCATCCATGACGCCCTCGGCCTCATCGAGGCGACATCGGGCACGCGCCCGAATCTCGACGAGCTGCCGTTGGACGATCCCGAGACGTACCGGCAGCTTCGTGCGGGACGCACCGCGGGCGTCTTCCAGTTCGAGTCCGCGCTCGCCACGGACATGCTCAAGAGCATGCGATGCGATCGGTTCGACGATCTCGTTGCATCCAATGCGCTGATGCGCCCGGGCCCGCTCGACGCCGGAATGCATCGCGTCTACATCGCCCGCAAGCGCGGCGAGGAAGCGGTGACCTACCCGCTTCCCGAGCTCGCGGATGTGCTCGCGCCCACCTACGGCGTGATCACGTATCAGGAGCAGGTGATGCGCATCGCGCAGCTCCTGGCCGGGATCTCGCTCGCCGAGGCAGACGTGCTCCGAAAGGCGGTGGGCAAAAAGGACGCGGCGCTCATCGAGGCCGAGCTCACCAAGTTCTCGAGCAAGGCGATCGCGCTTGGCCACGCACCGGCCGTGATTCACGAGATCGCGGGGCAGATCAAGACGTTCGGCCGCTATGGCTTTAACAAGTCGCACTCGGTCGCGTACTCGATCATCTCGTATCACACCGCCTGGCTCAAGACGCATTACCCGTCCGAGTTCATGGCGGCGCTCCTGTCGTCGCAGATCGGCGACGCGGACTCCGTGGTGAAGTACATCAACGAGGCTCGCGAGCTCGGCATCGAGGTGCTTCCGCCGGATGCGAACGAGTCCGGCTACAAGTTCACCGTCATAGGCGACAAGCGCGTGCGTTTCGGACTCGGCGCAGTCCGCAACGTGGGACACGCAGCGATCGACTCGATTCTCGCGGCGCGAGCCGACGCGCCGTTCACGTCGCTCTTCGATCTCTGCGAGCGCGTCGATCTCCGGCTCTGCAACAAGCGCGTGTTCGAGGCACTGATCGCATCGGGCGCGCTCGACTCGCTTGGCGGACATCGCGCACAGTACCTCTCTGCCCTCGACGCTGCGTTGCAGGAAGCGGGGCTCAAGCAGGACGAGGCCGCAAGCGGCCAGGGCTCGCTCTTCGGCCTCGCCAGCGCGGACGAGGCCCCGCGCCCGCAGCTCTCGCGCACGCTGCCGAACATTTCCGCGTGGAGCGACAGCGACCGGCTCGCCAAGGAGAAGGAGATCCTCGGCTTCTACATTTCGGGACACCCGCTGGAGCCATTCCGCACGGAAGTCGAGATCTTTGCGACGCACAGCGTGTCGGCGCTCGGCCGCTGGGTGGAGACGCCGATGTTTCTCGGCGTAGTGGTCACCGCGATCAAGCGCCAGGTCAGCAAGCGGAACGGCTCGGAGTTCGCGCGGTTGACAGTGGAAGATTTTTCTGGATCTTCCGAAGTGCTCGTCTTTCCCGAAGCGTGGGCCATTCTCGGTGATCGCATCAAGCCTGATATCCCCGTACTGTTGAAGGGCGGCTACTCGAAGCGCGACCAGGAGGTGGACAATCCGACGTTCATCGTCGAGTCGGTCACGCCGTTTGCGGAGCTCCGGGCCACGGGTAACGTTGCGGTGTCGATCGAGCTGGCGGCTGGCATGCCCGTCACGGCCGATGTGCTGCACGACGTACGCGAGATGGTCGACGCACACGCAGGCTCGGCGCCGATCGAGCTTCGGTGGAACGATGGTAATGGCACGAGCGCGAGACTACGATCGCGCTCGCTCAAGATCGCGGTGACGAACGCCGCGCTCCAGGATTTGCGCG
>JBDTXN010000224.1:0-3917 GCA_040006175.1 Gemmatimonadota bacterium
GCATGCCGCGACCGGACGGATCGATGGCGAAGGAGCAACGCCCGGAAGCGGACGTGAACATCGAGTTCCAGTCGAAGTCGAAGCGCGCCGCGGATGCGGAGAAGCTGGCGTGGGTATTCGCCAATGCGAACGATCTCTACGCCACGGACTATCCCGCGCAGGTTGGGCGGCACATGACGAACACGGACTCGTCGCCGTTCATGGATCTCGTGCCGGCAATCAGTTTGCGCGAGAACGAGCGCGGCGCGCAGATCGGAAACGGATGGGACCCGCAGTGGCATCAGCCCACGGATCTCTATGCAACGTACAACGACAAGGATTTCCGGCTCGGACTGAACGCGGCGCAGACGACGCTCGGTGCGATCGCGATGCTCGCCGGCCTGCACGTGGCGCCGCCGCCGCACTAGTTCGACAGCGGCTGTACAGAAAAAACCTTCGCGGAGGAGCCCGCCGGAAGACGAAGACGTTCGCGGCGGGTGAGAACGTCAACGCGGGTGCAGCTCACGGCGTATGAAAGTGTCGGCTCAGTTGGTGCGAGCCTTCGCCATCCAACCCGTGGGGCTTCATCGCAATGGAGGATTCGTTCACGGAGCGACGCGCCGCAGTCAGCCGCGCGGGGTCGCTGCCGTTGCTCTGCAATACTCGACGCCACGCGGCGCGCGTGATGTGCGCACTCGCGCTCGTGGCGTGCGCGCGTTCCGTCCCCTCCATCGGTGGCAAGCCCGCCGTGTCGCCCGCTCCTGGCACCCCCTATACCGCGCCGCGCGGCGTGGTGCCGCCCGAGCCGGACTCCGGCAAGACGCTGTCCGCGTTTCCACCCGACATCGCGTCGCGCGACTCCGCGCTCGCGCTCCCCGACGTCGTTGACGTCGCGTTGCGCAACAATCCGCAAACGGCGCTGTCGTGGTTCCAGGCGCGCACCGCAGCCTTCCAGTACGGCTCCGCACGAGCGACGTACTTTCCAACGATCGACGCGAGCGCGAGCCTCGCGCGCTCGCAGAGCACCACGTCCACCGGCTTCGTGCAGCGCACGCAGTTCGCGCCGCTCGTTTCGCTGTCGTATCTGCTCCTCGACTTCGGCGGCCGCTCGGGGAACATTGGCGCCGCGCGCGAGAACACGATTGCGGTTGACCTCAACTACAACGCGACGCTGCAGAACGTGGTGTTGCAGGCCGAGACGTCGTACTTCAACTACGTGTCCGCGCGTGCGCTCGTGCGCGCGCAGCTGCAGACCGTAGCGGAGGCGGACACGAATCTCATTGCGGCCCAGGTGCGCCACAACAGCGGCGTGGCGACGATCGCGGATGTGCTGCAGGCGCAGACGGTGCTCGCCCAGGCGCAGCTCGATCTCGAGACCGATTCGGGAACGGTGCGAACGAATCACGGAAATCTCGCGACCGCGATGGGGCTGCGCGCCGACTCGAAGTTCGAGGTGGCGATGCCGTCGGACACGATGTCGGTCGGCTCGGCGTCCGCCACCACGGACTCGCTGGTCGTGGGCGCGCTCGACAATCGTCCCGATCTCGCAGCTGCGCGCGTGGGCATTCTCCGGGCGCAGCAGGAGGTGCGCGTCGCGCGCTCGAACGAATATCCGGCGATCACCGCGGGTGCGAGTGTCGGACGCAACTACTCGAACCTCACGAACTTTTCCGGGAACAACTACTCGGTCAACCTCGGCCTCAGCTTCCCGATCTTCAACGGCTTCGGGCTGCAGTATGATGTGGCTGCGGCGAGGTCGCGCGTGGATGAGCAGACGGCGAACACGAACCTGCTGCGCACGCAGGTGTCGAATCAGGTGGTGACGTCGTACACGTCGCTCCACACGGCTGCCGCGCGCGTCCGCACGGCTGACGTGCTGCTCGCGAGCGCGCGGCAGTCCGAGGACGTCGCTCGCGGCCGCTACCGCGCGGGCGTCGGCACGATTCTCGACCTGCTCACCGCGCAGGCCGCGCTCGCGAGCGCGCGGGCGCAGCAGGCGCAGACACGATGGACGTGGGCAACGGCGCTGGCCCAGCTCGCGCACGACGTGGGCGTGCTCGGTGTGCACGGCGAGGCGCCGATCCCGCTCACGCCTGACTCTACCTCTGGTCCACGATGAACATCGACTCCGCGCTCACCGCCCGCCTCGCTCGAAGTTCGCTGCTCGCGCTGGCCGTGGCGGGCACTCTCGCCGCTTGCTCGAAGAAAGCGCAGCGACCGCCCGCGCAGGAAGTGCCCGTGGTGGTCGCACCGGCCTCGCGTGCGAACGTGCCCTTCGAGATCCAGGCGAACGGCGTCGTCTCGCCGCTCAGCACCTCGGCGATCACGGCGCAGGTGGACGGCATCATCACGCACGTCTACTTCCGCGAGGGACAGGAGGTGGAGAAGGGCGCGCTGCTCTTCCAGATCCAGCCGCGTCCGTACCAGGCCGCGTACCAGCAGGCGCTGGCGAACCTGGCGCGCGACAAGGAGACGAACGCGAACGCGCAGAAGCAGGTCGCGCGCTACGAGAGCCTTGTGAAGCAAGACTACGTGACACAGGAGCAGGCGGACCAGCAGCGGGCGACCGCAGGCGCGAGTGCAGCCACCGTGCAGGCTGATCAGGCGGCGGTTGAGAACGCGCGCTTCAATCTCGACAACACGCAGGTTCGCGCGCCGATCGCCGGGCGCACGGGCGGGCTGCTGGTGCGCGAGGGGAACGTCGTGCACGCGGGTGGAACCACGCCGCTCGTCGTCATCAACCAGATCAGCCCGATCCTCGTGCGCTTTCCCGTGCCCGCCACGGATCTGCCTCTCATTCAGAAGTACGGCGGCTCGGCGCAGCTTCCGGTCACTGCCGTGCCGGGGGGCGCGCGCCAGAGCGCCGCGGACACATCGGGCGGCCCTCCGGGGATGATGGGTGGCGATGTGTCATCCGATCAGGCGTCAGGAGTGGATCCCTCGGCTGTGAATCTGCTTGCGCAGCTCCCGCCCGCGCGCGGCACGCTCTACTTCATCGACAACTCGGTCGACACGCTCACCGGGACGGTGATGCTCAAGGCGACCTTCCCGAACACCGAGAAGTCGCTCTGGGCCGGACAGTTCGTCTCGGCCACGCTGCACCTGTTCGAGGAAAAGAACGCGCTCGTCGTGCCCAATGAGGCAGTCGTGACGGGGCAGCAGGGGACGTACGTGTACGTGGTGGACAGTGCGAGCACGGCGCAGCAGCGGAAGGTGAGCGTCGAGCGTTCGCAGGGAAACGTCTCTGTGATCACGGCAGGGCTGCGCGATGGCGAGCGTGTGGTGCGAAGCGGGCAGTCGCGTCTCAACGTCGGCGCGAAGGTGCGGATCGCGAGTGCGGCAGATTCCGCGGGTGGCGGTGGGCGCCCGGTCGCGCGAAACAGGCCGACGGCGCAGTAGGGCGGAGCGAGCGCGCGCGTGAACATCCCGAGTCTCTTCATCCGGCGTCCCGTCATGACCACGCTGGTCATGGTGGCGATCTTCGTGTTCGGAGTGGTCGCGTATCGTGCCCTGCCGGTGAGCGATCTGCCCGCTGTCGACTATCCGACCATCTCGGTGAACGCGAGCCTCCCCGGCGCGAGCCCGGAGACGATGGCCGCGACGGTGGCGACACCGCTCGAGAAATCATTCTCCGCGATCGCCGGCATCGACAACATCACATCCTCGAGCTCGCTCGGAAACACGCAGATCACGATGCAGTTCTCGCTCGATCGCGACGTCGATGCGGCCGCGCAGGACGTGAACGCGGCGATCTCCGGCACGCTCGCGCAGCTGCCCCCGGCGATCATTCCGCCGTCGTACCGCAAACAGAATCCGAGTGCTGCGCCGATTCTCTTCCTGGCGCTCACCGCGCCCAACATGCGGCTCTCCGATCTGGACGAAGTAGCGGAGACGACGATTGCGCAGCGGCTGTCGATGGTGAACGGCGTGGCGCAGGT
>JBDTXN010000225.1:0-3879 GCA_040006175.1 Gemmatimonadota bacterium
GCCAGTCGAGCGGCGCCTGCCGATCGAGCTCGATCGCGCGGAAGCGCTCGACGAACGAGCGCGCGATCGCCTGCTGCCGGATGCGCGGCCCATCGAGCACGCGTGTGATCACGGCGAGCACCTGGCGCGGATTGATCGGCTTGACGAGGTAGTCGCGCACATCGACGCCGATCGCCTCCTTCAGCGTCGCGTCCTCCTCGCTCTTCGTGACCATGATGATCGGGAGGAGCGGATCGAGCTCGCGGATCTCGCGGTACGCCTCGAGGCCGCGCTTGCCCGGCATCTGCTCATCGAGCAGCACGATCCCGTACGCGCGACGGCGAAGCATCTCGACGGCGTCGTCGGCGTTGGTCGCGGATTCTACCTCGAAACCCTTCTCCCGCAAGAAGATGCGGTGCGACTCGAGAAGATCGGCCTCATCATCGATCCAAAGTACGGATTTCGGGTGTTGTGCCATGTAGGTGCAATGTACTTTGACGGAAAAGTGGCGGCCAGCGCACGCGGCGACAGCGCACTGCTTGCGGTGAGCCTCAGTTCCATCTACGCTCACCTGAACTCCAGCGTTTCGCGCTGAACGCCTTCGACTCGACCGATGCGCTCCTCCGTTCCGCGCTACGCCATGGCGCCAATTGTCTTTCCCTTTCGCGCGCTCGCGGCGTACGCGGGGCGCGCGCCGCTGGGTCGCGGACGCGAAGTCGCGCTCGCGTGCCTAATGGCCGCGCGACTCTCGGCACCGGGCTTCGACGAGCCGCTGGCGCTTCCGGTTCGCGCCGCGCGCGCAGTGGGCGCGAGCCGCTGGTTCGCCTCGCTCGCGCTCCCCACTGCGCTCCGTGGGCCGCTCGTGCGCGTCGCTACCGCCAGCGCACGCGACAGCGCATCAGAGCTCGCCGACGCGCTGACCGCCGTCATCGCAGCCGCGCGGAAGCATCTCGACCCGCCGAGCGTCGCGGAGCTGGATGGCGTAGTACAACGGCTCGAAAGCGCGCAGCCCTGAGTCTCGCGGCCACTCTCTGTTGCCGCACTCGGGCAATCGCGTAACTTGGCAACTATGACGCGACACGAGGACGAGCCGCGGCTGGCCGAGCTGCTCCGACGCACCGATGCGATAGCGGATGGTGCTCAGGTGGCGGATACGGTGCCCACCGGTTTCCCGACGCTCGACCGCCTGCTCGGCGGCGGCCTTCGCCGCGGAGATCTCATCGTCATGGGTGGCGACGTCGGCACCGGGAAGTCCGCGCTCGCGCTCGCGATCGCGTTACGCGCCGCCGAGGAGGGACATCCGGTGACATATCTCAGTGGTGAGATGTCGCCGACTCGCGTGCAGGAGCGGCTGCTCGCAATCGAGGGCCGTGCATCGATCGACGCGCTGCGCTCCGGCACCATGGACGAGGAGACGCGCGTGTCGCTCGGGGTGGTCGCGCTACGCGAACAGGGGATGCTGCCGGTGGTGCGGGCGATGCCGCACGACGGCAGCGACGCGCTCGCGGCCGAGGCGAAGCGCGAGCCCAAGCCGTCGCTCCTGGTGATCGACTCGTTGCAGCACGTGCACGGCGCGGGCGCACCGCCCGAGAACAACGCGCAGGCGGTGCTCGCGCTCAAGGAGATCGCGATGCGGAATCACGTCGCCGTGCTCGTGACGGCGCACCTTCCGGATCTTCCGCCGAATCGCGAGAATCTCCGGCCGCTGCTTCACGATTTCGGGGCGGTCGGCGCGGTGAAGCAGCTGGCCGACGTCGTGCTCGGCCTGTTTCGCGAGGAGATCTACCATCCGGTGCCGGGCTCGGAAGGCGCCGCGGAGCTGGCCATTCTCAAGAACAGGCACGGCCCGACCACGTACATCGATCTCTATTTCTACAAGCAGTGGCTCAGATTCGAGGACATGGTCGATCCAGACCGATGATCAGCCTCGCATGATGCGCAACCCGTCTCTCTGCGCCGCGATGTTTGCTGCACTGACCGCGAGCTCTCTGGCCGGCCAATCTCAAACCCGCTTGGCGGATACGAGTCACGCACTCGGAACGGTTCACTTCGCGACGTCGTGCCGCCGGGAAGTTGCGCCGCAATTCGACCACGCCGTCGCACTGCTCCATTCCTTCGAGTTCGGCGCGGCGATTCAGGCATTCGATAACCTACTGGCTTCCGACACGACGTGCTCAATGGCGTATTGGGGGATCGCGCTCGCGCGTTGGACGAACCCAATGAGCGCGGGCAAGCGCGCACCAGCTCTTCTCGCACAAGGCCGGCAGGCGGCGGATGCGGGCGCACGCCTCAGCGCGGCCGCGACCCCGCGTGAGCGCAGCTACCTCGCCGCTGTTCACCGGCTGTACGAAGACTTCGAGCACACGGACCAGAAGTCGCGCATCACGCAGTACGAACGCGCAATGGCCGAGCTCGTCGCGCAGCAGCCGGCGGACACCGAAGCAAAGATCTTCTACGCGCTCGCCCTCGTCGCCTCCGCGTCACCCACCGACAAGACGTACGCGCACCAGCGGCAAGCGGGAGCGATGCTGGAGGCGCTCTGGGCAAAGCAGCCGAACCATCCGGGATTGGCGCACTACATTATCCACGCCTACGATGTGCCTGCACTCGCGCCACACGCTGCAGCCGCCGCGCGGCGCTATGCGGCGATCGCTCCGGCCGCGGCGCACGCGCTGCACATGCCGTCGCACACTTTCACGAGGCTTGGGCTGTGGGAGTCCTCGGCGCGTACGAACCGGCGCTCCGTTGCGGTGGCGCTGCGTGACTCCTCGATCGCGGAGGCGCTGCACGCCTCGGACTACATGGAGTACGCGTATCTCCAGCTGGAACGGAACTCCGCAGCGAAAGCAGTGCTGGAGAGCCTTCCGGCGCTCGCGCAGCGATTCGACCCCAACGCCGTGACGGGCGCGGCGCCTGGGTCGGCAGGCGTGTTCGCGCTGGCAGCGATCCCCGCGCGGTATGCTCTCGAGCGACGGGCATGGAAGGAGGCCGCGGCGCTCGTGCCGACGCCAACCGCTTACCCATACGCCGAGGCGATGACTTACTTCGCGCACGCACTCGGCTCTACGCACCTCCGGAAGCAGGACGCGGCACGCGGCGATGTGGACTCCCTGAATCAAATCCATCGTCGCCTGCTCGGGAGTGCGGAGCCATACTGGGCCGAGCAGGTAGACATCGAGCGTCTCGGCGCGCAGGCGTGGATGGAGCTCGCAGCGGAAAAGCGCGAAGAGGCGCTCGCACACATGAGTGAGGCAGCTGAGCGTGAGGACGCGACCGAGAAGAGTGCGGTCACCCCGGGCCCCCTCGCTCCCGCGCGCGAGCTGCTGGGAGACATGTTGCTGGAGGTGGGTCGTCCTCGGGACGCACTCGTGGAGTACCGGCGTACTCTCGTGAAGGAGCCGAAGCGTTTTCGTTCCGTCCACGGTGCATGGCAGGCAGCAACTGCTGCCGGCGACCGAACGGCGGCGGCGCGGTACGCATCCGAGCTCCGCACCGTCACCTTGCATTGACCCGCGCTGGCAGGGAGTGATCTCACGACCGCGATCGCATCGTATATTCCCTTTGACTGCATCGGACAACGGAGATGGCTGGTCACAGTAAGTGGAAGCAGATCAAGCACTACAAAGCCGCGACGGATGCCAAGCGCGGCGCGCATTTCACGAAGCTCATTCGCGAGATCACAGTCTCGGCGAAGGCCGGGGGCGGCGATCCGGCGGGCAATCCTCGGCTTCGCACGGCCATCGACATCGCGAAGGCCGCGTCGATGCCTAAGGAGAACATCGAGCGTGCCGTGAAGAAGGGTACGGGCGAGCTCGAAGGTGTCGACTACGTCGAAGTGATGTACGAGGGCTATGGTCCGGGAGGCGTCGCACTGCTGATCCACGCGGTCACCGACAACCC
>JBDTXN010000226.1:0-3863 GCA_040006175.1 Gemmatimonadota bacterium
GTCACCTTCGCCATCGTGCCTCGTTACCGGGTACCTGTCGCACACTCGATCCCTGACTACTGCCCCACAATGTCCCGCGTTGGAGGCGTGTGCGAAAGCCCGGCGTCGTCCCTTCGCAAATGATTCCGAATACGAACTGATGAATACGAAGAGAGAAAACAGGGATGCGCACCGCAATGTGCTCGTCGAAAGCGCCCCAAAGATTCGCGCACGCGAGGGCTCGCGGCACGGCGCTGGCAAATAGTGCAGCCTTTCCAAACCGCAGCATGGAATAGCCGTGTCTACTCGAACATCAGCCGCACGCCTCCGTCGCCTGGACGGTCGACTCAGCACCCGGGCCACTGCTCCGACGGTCTCAGCCGAACCCGGCCTGCACCAGCTCGGGCTCGCTCGCGAGCGCGACGCACTGCTGTACGTGCCGACCAATTACCGTCCCGATCGCCCCGCGCCGCTCGCAGTCATGCTGCACGGTGCCGGCGGCACAGCGGAGCACGGCATGGCGTTACTGCAGACGCTCGCAGACGTAGAAGGGATCGTGATTCTCGCGCCCTCGTCCACGCGACAAACCTGGGATTTGGTACTCGGTGCATACGGGCCGGACGTCTCATTCATCGACGAGGCGCTCGCGATGACCTTCGAGCGATGTGCGATCGATCCCCGTCGGCTGACGGTGGGTGGATTCTCCGATGGGGCATCGTACGCACTGTCGCTCGGACTCACCAACGGCGACCTGTTCACGCATGTGATCGCCTTCTCACCTGGCTTCGTGGCTCCGGCCGATCACGTCGGGAGGCCGTGTTGCTACGTGTCACATGGCATTCGCGACACGGTGCTTCCTATTGTTCGATGCAGCCGCCGCCTGGTCCCCGCGCTCGAGCGTGCCGGCTACGATGTGATGTACCACGAGTTCGACGGCCTGCACACGATACCGCCCGAGATCGCGCTCGAGGCGTGCGAATGGCTGCTCCCGAGTGGTGCGTAGCGGCAGCTACCGACGAGAAGCGCCATCGCCCGCGAGCGCGTCGGTCTTCCCCGCATTCCGCGCGGCATGCGCGAATGCTCCGGCGATGCTTCGCGAATCCGGAACGGCACCCTCCCCGCTCGGCCATCCCTCGCGCTGCGTTCGCCGATCGCCGTCAGTGGATTCGGTCTGGTCGTGGAAGAGCACCTGCCTCGTGGGGTACGGCAGGTCAATGCCAGCTGCCGACAAACTGTTCTTCACGCTAGTGAGCACGCGATCCTGCGCCGCCAATCCGTCCGCCATGTGCGACTTGGTCCACCAGCGTGCGCGCAGATTCACGGTTGAATCCGCAAGCTCCACTACGATCACGTCCGCTTTGGGGTCCGGCTCGACATCCTTCGCTTCACGCAGCACGCCGAGTATGATCTCGCGCGCGTGATCGATGTCATCGCCGTAGCCGATGCCGATGTCGTACTGCCACCGCCGTTGAGGGAACGCCGTGTTCACCGTCACCGAGTTCGTGTACAGCTCGCCGTTCGGGATGATGACGCGCTTGCCGTCGTACGTCTTGATGTACGTCGCACGCGTCTGAATATCCTCGACTGTTCCCTCGTACTCCTTGAAACGGATCTGATCGCCAACACGAAATGGCCGGGTGATCAGGATCAGAATGCCGGCAAGAAAGTTCTGGAAGATGTCCTTGAAGGCAAAGCCGATCGCCACACCTCCGATTCCCAGCGTGCTCACCAAATTTGCCGGTGTGAAGCTGGGGAACGCGACAGTGACCGCGATCAGTACGCCGACAAGCACGATCGTCGCTTGCGCCAGTCGTCCGAGAGCCAGTTCGAGCGTTCTCTGCTGTTCGTGTCGCTGCGCGTTCCGCCGAACCAGCGCGCGCACGCCCTTACCGAGGGAGTAGAATAGAAGAACGACGACGAGCGCGATGATGAGGCGCGGCAGCGATGCGATCAGCGAGTTGCCCATACGCTGAACGGTGGTCCACGCCTGTGATATGTCGAATGGCATACTGCTGTTGTTTGCAATCGTGAGGCCGCTGCGACGTAGTGCGCGAGGAAAAGAGCCAAGAGCTCTCCAAACGTGCAGTGCCCGCTACCAGGCTGGGTAGCGCGTCACAGTCTCACGGCACGAACACCGAGGCGTGCGGCATCGCGGCGGCAACGACGCCTGGAGGCCCCTCGACGCGATTGAAGTCCAGCCCTGGTGCTGTCGATCCCGGCTCACGAAAGCGCTCGTCCCACCGAAGCGCACCGGTGCGCGGGTCGAGGCGAGCGATCAGCACGCGCGGCGCGCCATCGCCCTGCTCGGTGATCACGACGCGATCGCTCGACGGATCGGCGGCGGACCAATGCGGGAAGAAGGTGCTGTCGCAGGTGAGCGACGACACCTCTCGTGGATGGCCCGGGTCGGACACATCGAGCACAGCCACGCGATGCTGATACACGATCGGCATCACCCAGAAGTGCCCCACCACAGTTGGCACCGCGCAGCCCTGCATGCCCGCGCCAGGACGTGAGAGCGAGAGCACGAGCTCGGGCAACGGATGCAGCGTTTCCAGTGCGGCGACACGGTACAGCCCACACGAGTAGGAATTCAACAGCACGGTGCGCCCGTCGGCGAGGACGCGAGGCTCGAAGGGATATGTGTTCGCGCTGTCGGCGCGTGCCGGGAGCAAAAAGCTTCGCAGCAGATGCAGATCGCTGAACCGCCAGACCTGAACGACGAACGTCGTCCGCTCGTCGTCCATCGGCGAGCTCGTGGTCACCACACGGTCGAGCGACGGTACGAACTCGAGACCATAGGGCCGGATGTGCGCGCCCGGAAATGCGGAATCCGCTGCGCTGGACGTGCGGATCAAACGTCCATCATCGTCGAGCTCCGCGAGGCCGCCTGGTCGCCCGGCCGAACTATCACCCGAGAACTGCACAGTCGCGAGCACATGGCCATTCGGCAGCGGTACGAGGCTGTGCGGGGTGAGAAACCCCCGTACACTGTCGATCATTCCAACGAAGCGCGGATCCGCGTGCGCCCTCGTGTCGAACAGAAAGAGCTGGCCACTGTGGAAGCCGCTCGTGAAGAAGTGTCGTCCCTCCATGAAGCGCTGCTCGGCGTGATGCGCCATCGTGTTGCGCGCGGGCACACGAACGAGACGAGCCACATGTCCATAGCGCGAGCCGGCGGTGGAGTCATCCGGCTGGAGATCGACTACCGCAAGAAAATCGAACGGACGTGCCGCAGCGTTCGTCGTGTCCATGGTGCTGGACCAGACGTAGAGATAGCGACTCGGCCGAGGTGCAGGAGCAGACGCTGGATGCCGCGGCGCACTCGCGAGTTTCGCTTGTGCCGGTAGTGCCATGGCGGTGATGACGCAGACAGCGGCCAACAGAGGGAGGCGCACGTGATCCTCGGATTCGAACGGGAACCTCGATGCCGCGAAAGACCGGCGTGCACGATACTCGGCTCAAAGCGGGGTCGCGTCAAGCATCGCAGAGGCGAGCAGCGATGCTTCACCCAATCGAGTCAGCTCCTCGATGCGGGCACGCGCACGTCAGGCACGAGCTCTTCCGCGAGCCTGCGAAACACAGCGGTGGTATCCGCACGCTGCGACTCCGGCCAATCGGAGACCAACTCGTGGATGTGGGCGCGACGCGCGCGGACGAGTTTGCCAAGCGCCTCACACCCTGACTTCGTGACCGAGCGTGACTCACTGTCAGACTCGATGAATCGCGCGCGCACGAGCTCCGCCTCCACCTCACGCATGCGCTCCGGCGTAACCCGGTGGCGCACGCCGAGTGCGATGGGATCGAGTCGCGGATCGCGCTCGATCTCCACGAGCAGCCACGCCGCACCCGCGCTCAACGTCAGTCGCGCGCGCGTGACGACG
>JBDTXN010000227.1:0-3862 GCA_040006175.1 Gemmatimonadota bacterium
ACTTGATCACTTCCAGCGGATCCGGAGTGCCGGCGAAGAGCGCGCCCACCGCCTGATGGTACAGCGCGTCGCCCTCCTCCTCCTTGAGCTTGATCTCGCGCCCGCGCATCACCACCTGCTTGGAGTCGCGCATGTTCATCACGGCGCTTTCGATCGACCGCGTCGCCTCGAGCAGCACATCGCACAGCCGCTTCGCGGGCTCCTTCACCTCGGTGATGTGGAACATGGCCGCCCGCCGCGCCGTGCCGTCGATCAGATCGACTACGTTGTCGAGCTGCGACACCAGTAGATGAATGTCCTCCCGGTCGATCGGCGTCACGAACGACTTGTCGATCCGGCTGATCACGTCTCTCGTGATGTCATCCGCCTGATGCTCCACCTCCTTGATCTCGGCCGCAAAGCGCTCGAGATGCGCAGGATCGGCGAAGAGATCGTGAAGAAGGGTGGCCGAAGTCGTCGCGTGCTTGGCGAGCTCGGAAAACATCTCGAAGAACGCGGTGTCGCGTGGTATGAGCCGCACGGCAATCGATCCAGTCGGTGAAGGTGGTTACACGATCGTGACAGGAAGCTACCGGCATAGCCCGCCGTCGGCCAACCCATACACCGACTCGCTGGCCGGGCGGCGCTTCCTTGAGCGTGCGGCCCGAATGCACTACCATAGCCGTGGCGCGCACTGGGGCGCCGCACATCACGCGGGAGGATCGCCGTGCGTCAGCTCACCATCGCGTTGCCAGCGCTCGCGCTCTCCGTGACGCTTTCCAACGGCGCATCAGGGACTCTCGAACGCGCACCGCTCCTTGCAATGGAACGCGAGCTCGTTCGCGCACCAGGTGGAAGCGATACCACCGGCGAGCGACGAACGCTCGACGATTGGGCGCGCGGCGCACAGATCTTCCCGAGCATGGGTGACTTCCACCGCGAGATAACCTCGCGCTCACCGGAAGCGAGAGCATACTTCGACCAGGGCATGCGCTTCCTCTGGGTCTTCAATCACGACGAGGCCTCGCGATCGTTCGCGAGAGCCGCGCAGCTGGATCCCGAATGCGCGTCCTGCTACTGGGGCCTCGCGCTGACGCTCGGGCCGAACTACAACATGCAGATGATGGCGCCGGCTCGCTCGGCCGCCGCCTGGGAAGCACTCTCGAAAGCGCGCCAGTACGCGCCGCGCACGACTCCCGTGGAGCAGGCGCTCATCCGCGCGCTCGCGCAACGCTACGAAGGGCCGCAGACCCCGAGCGCCGAGCGCGCGGCGACGGCGCTGACCGGCTACGCGGGCGAAATGCGAAAGGTGGCCAGGCAGTTTCCCTCGGACCTCGATGTGCAGACGCTGTTTGCCGAAGCGCTGATGAACACGATGCCCTGGAAGCTCTGGAATGCAGATGGATCCCCTGCGCCGGTCACCAACGAGATCGTGGCGACACTGGAGGCGGTGTTGCACAAGGATCCTATGCATCCAGGAGCCAACCATTACTACATCCACGCGGTCGAGTCCTCGCTCCGTCCCGAGAGAGCGATGCCCTCGGCCGAGCGTGTCGGTGCGATGATGCCCGCGGCCGGCCATCTTGTGCACATGCCCGCGCACATCATGCAGCGCGTCGGGCGGTACGAGGATGCTGCGGAGGCGAACCGAAGGGCGGCCGCTGCAGACGATCGGTACTACACCAAGACTCGCGCTATCGACTACTACCCGGTCGTGTACAGCGCGCACAACTACCAGTTCCTGGCGTCCGCCGCTGCGATGGAGGGGCGTAGCCGCGAAACCATCCGGGCGATGCGCTCTGCGCGCGCGGTGCTATCGGACCGGTTGCTGCTTCGGATGCCGGGCGCCGACTGGTCGCTCGCCTACCTCTACGAAGGAATGATTCGCTTTGGGCGATGGGAGATGATCCTACACGAGCCGGCACCCAATGCTCACATGACAGGGCTTGTCGTAGGGTACCTCGAAGCGCGAGCAGCAGCGCTCGCTGCACGGGGTCGGTTAGCTGATGCCAAATCGACCGTGGCGTCGCTCGACGAGGCGATCGCATCGACTCCTGAAGACGGCGTTGCGGGGATGAATGCAGCCCCTCCCGTCTACAAAATTGCGTCGTTGAGGGCGAAGGCACGCATCGCGAAGGCAGAGCGAAAACGGAGCCTCGCAATCGCCCTGCTTCGTCAGGCGGTGAGTGAAGAGGACCAACTGGCTTACGACGAGCCCGCGGACGAGTTCTTCCCGACACGGCACCTGCTAGGCGCTGCGCTCCTCGACGGAGGCTTCGCACACGAGGCGGAAACCGTCTATCGCGAAGATCTCCGCCGGTACCCGGCGAACGGCTGGTCGCTCTACGGGCTCTCGCGCGCGCTCGAGGCGCAGGGACACACGCGCGAGGCGGCCGTCGAGCGTCGGCTCTTCGCGCACGCGTGGCGGCACGCGGACGTCGCGATCAGGAGCTCCGCGTTTTGACGATCTCGGGTAGCCCCGTCATCTACTTCCATAACGCGCGATTGCCGACACCGGCTTCGCGAACAGCCGTACGAGCACGGCACCAGCGAGAAAGCCACCCACGTGCGCCCACACGGCGACGCCTCCCGATACATCGGGATCGACTGCGGAGAGCTGCGGCAATCCGGTGAGGAGCTGCTCGCCAAACCAGAAGAGCAGCACGAGCACGGCTGGAATCGAGAAGAGGAAGATGGGCGGGAAGTACATCCGAATGCGCGCGCGCGGAAAGAGCACGAGATACCCGCCCAGAATTCCAGAGATGGCACCCGATGCACCAACGGTTGGAATTGCGGAAGCCGGATTGATGGCGATGTGCGACGCCGCGGCCACGAGGCCGCACACCAGATAAAACACGAGAAAGCGCAACGAGCCCATCGCTCCCTCGACGTTGTTGCCGAACACGGCCAGATAGATCGAATTGCCGATAATGTGGCCCCACCCGCCGTGCAGGAATATTGAGAGCAGCGGCGTCAAGCGGTTGATCGCATAATTGTCGACGATGCAGGCCATTCCGGGTCCGATCGGAACGGAGTAGCCGAGTGGCGCTCGGTGAGTGAGCTCGCCAGGAACCATCCCCCAATCGCACACGCTCGTCGCGAGAGCCAACGAGTCGAATCCCGCCTGCTGCAGGAACAGCCACACCGCCCACGTGACTGCCAGGAGGAGCCACGTCATCACCGGCCGCCGTTCGGGCCGGATGTCGTCGCCTAACGGGATCACTTAGGCTCCCCATGCCGGAAAGGCGTTCTCTACAGCCGGTCTCCAACCGCGTAAATCCGTCACGCTAGTGGGGATATGGCACAGATCAGAGTACAAAGCTGCCAAAGTGGCCGAAACAGCGGGCACCCCTATTGCTTGAACGATTCGAGCATGAGCGGGATTCAGCATGTGGCAGAGCGAGAGCCACGGCTTCCTCGCCCACGCTTTCACATACAATTCGAGGCTCGTCATTATGGCCGAAAAGGTAATCGGTATCGATCTGGGCACGACTAACTCGGTCGTTGCTGTCATGGAAGGCGGCGATCCAGTCGTCATTCCCAACTCCGAGGGTGGTCGCGTCACTCCGTCCGTCGTTGCCTTCACCAAGGACGGCGAACGGCTGGTCGGCCAGGTCGCGAAGCGCCAGGCCGTGACCAACCCACAGAACACAATCTTCTCGATCAAGCGTTTCATGGGCCGCAAGATCTCCGAAGTGCAGGAGGAGACCAAGCGCGTTCCCTATAAGGTCGTCTCGGGTGCGAACGACGTCGCCATGATCGAAGTCGCGGGCAAGCGCTATTCCGCTCCCGAGATTTCCGCGATGATTTTGCAGAAGATGAAGCAGACGGCAGAAGACTACCTCGGCCACAAGGTCGAGAAGGCAGTCGTCACCGTTCCCGC
>JBDTXN010000228.1:0-3846 GCA_040006175.1 Gemmatimonadota bacterium
AGGCATCACGGCCCACTGGGGTTGGCTCGGTGTTTTCATCGATCGTAAGATTGCGACTGAAGACGCGTCGCGCGAGTGTGAATTTCTGTTCCCCTCTTCGAACTGACTGAACTTTTTCTTGGAGCGTCGCGACATGCCCGGTCGAAATTTTCTGTTTGTCCCAGGTCCCACCAACGTTCCCGACCGTATTCTCAACGCGATGCACCGGGCCATGGAAGACCATCGGTCACCGGTCTTCCCGAAGCTTCCGCTCAGCATCTTCCCCGACCTGAAGAAGGTCTTCCGTACGACCGACGGGCAGCCGTTCGTATTCGCGGCCACGGGCACCGGCATGTGGGAGGCGGCGCTCGTCAACACGTGTAGCCCCGGCGACAAGGTGCTCGCGACGCGCTACGGTCAGTTCAGCCATCTCTTCATCGACTGCGCGCAGCGACTCGGCCTGCAGGTGGACATCATCGAGATCCCGTGGGGAGAAGGCGCGTTGCCGGAGAAGATCGAGGAAAAGCTCCGCGCGGACACGAAACACGAGTACAAGGGCGTGCTCGTGGTGCACAACGAGACCGCCACCGGCGTCACCAGCGACATCGCTGCGGTGCGCAAGGCGATCGACAACGCGAATCACCCGGCGCTGCTCTACGTCGATGGTGTGAGCTCGGTCGGCAGTCTCGAGTTCAGGATGGATGACTGGGGTGTCGACCTCGCGATCACGGGATCGCAGAAGGGCTTCATGCTCCCCGCTGGACTCGGCCTCATCGCGGTGAGCCAGAAGGCGCTCGCCCGCGGTGCGACCGCGAAGTTGCCGCGCGTCTTCTTCGACTTCGGCGATCAGATCAAGGCGAACGCGACCGGCTACTTCCCATACACGCCGGCGCTCACGCTCCTCTACGGTTTGCGCGAGTCGCTGGACATGCTGCTCGAGGAAGGACTCGACAACGTCTACGCCCGCCACCACCGGCTGGCCGAGGGTGTGCGCGCGGCGATCAAGGCGTGGGGACTCGCGCTCTGCGCCAAGGAGCCGAAGTGGAATTCCGACACCGTGTCTGCGATCATGACGCCGGCTGGCGTCGACGGGGCACAGGTGATCTCCACAGCGTTCAAGAAGTACAACCTCGCGCTCGGTGCGGGCCTCGGACAGATGGCCGGTAAGCTCTTCCGCATCGGCCACCTCGGCGATCTCAACGAGCTGATGTTGCTCGGCGCGATCGCGGGAGCCGAGATGTCGATGCGCGATGTCGGGATGACGCAGATTGTGCCGGGCAGCGGCGTTGGTGCGGCGTCCGAGTTCTGGCGCGGCGGAAGCACCACGCAGTCTGCGCCCGCAGCAGCGAAGAGCGCGGAGAAGCGCACGCCGGCAGTCGCGGCGCGATGAGCTTCACGCGGTACGAGCCGGCTCGCGTCCGCCTGCAGCGGAGCGAGCTGGCGGTTCCCGGCTCGCGCCCGGAGATGTTCTCCAAAGCGGCAGAGGGGCCTGCGGACTACGTCTTCCTCGACCTCGAGGACGCCGTCGCTCCGAACGACAAGGAACAGGCGCGCCTCAACACCATTGAGGCGCTCAGGTCCGTCGACTGGCGTGGGCGCGGCAAGACGATCAGCGTCCGCATCAACGGCATCGATACACACTACATGTATCGCGATGTCGTGGATGTGATCGAGCAGGCCGGGCAGTTCGTCGACACGGTGCTCATCCCCAAGGTCGGCGTTCCCTCGGACGTGTACATGGTGGACGCGATGCTCACCCAGATCGAGGACTCGAAGAAGCTTTCGAAGACGATCGGCATCGAGGTGCTCATCGAGACCGCGCTGGGCATGGCGAACGTCGAGGCGATCGCGCAGTCGAGCAAGCGGCTCGAAGCGATGCACTTCGGCGTCGCGGACTACGCGGCGAGCGTTCGCGCGCGCACCACGAGCATCGGCGGGCTCAACCCCGACTATCCGGGAGACCAGTGGCATTTCGGGATCTCGCGCATGGTCGTCGCCTGCCGCGCGTACGGGCTTCGCGCGATCGACGGGCCCTTCGGAGACTTCAAGGATCCGGATGGCTTCAGGCTCGCCGCGCGCCGCGCCGCGGCGTTGGGCTGCGAAGGAAAGTGGGCGATTCATCCCACGCAGATCGATCTGGCGAACGAGATCTTCACCCCGTCGCCCGAGGAAGTGCTGAAGGCGAAGCGGATTCTCGAGGCGCTCACCGAGGCCGAGTCGCAGGGTCGCGGCGCGGCGTCGCTCGACGGGCGGCTCATCGATGCCGCGTCCGCGAGGATGGCGCAGAACATCGTCGTGATGGCGGGCGAGATCACGGCGAAGGTCGGAGCATGAGCAACTTCACGACATCGGGCTGATACCCACACCGAGCAGTCAATGGACATTCACGAATATCAGGCGAAGGAATTGCTGGCGGGCTTCGGTGTGCCGGTGCCGAAGGGCGGCGTCGTGTACACCCCTGATCAGGCGGTGTACAGAGCCGAGGAGATCGGCGGCGCTAAATGGGTCGTGAAGGCCCAGATCCACTCGGGTGCGCGCGGAAAGGCGGGCGGCATCAAGCTGTGCTCGACGCCCGAAGAGGTGCGCGCCGCGGCAACGGAGCTGCTCGGCAAGAAGCTCGTGACACACCAAACCGGGCCCGCGGGCAAGGTCGTGCACCGGCTGTACGTCGAAGCGGCGGTGCCGATCAGGCGCGAGCTCTACATCGGACTCGTGCTCGATCGCCGCTCCGAGCGTGTGTGCGTTGTTGCCGCGCCTGAAGGCGGAATGGAGATCGAGGAGATCGCGCTGCGCTCGCCCGAGACCATACTGCGCGAAGTGATCGAGCCCGCGGTCGGCATGCAGCCGTTCCAGGCGCGCGAGCTTTCGTTTGGACTCGGGCTCAGCGCCTCCGAGATGAATCAGGCGGTCAAGGCGATCCTTGGCGCGTATCGAGCGTTTCGCGATCTCGATGCGACGATGGTGGAGATCAATCCGCTCGCGATCACGGAGAGCGGACAGGTGCTCGCGCTCGATGCGAAGATGCAGTTCGATGACAACGCGCTCTTCCGTCGCGCCGCAGTCGCCGAGCTGCGCGACTATGCCGAGGAGGATCCGCGCGACGCGGAGGCTGCGAAGCACGGGCTCAATTACATCGCACTCGAGGGATCGATCGGCTGTATCGTGAATGGCGCCGGCTTGGCCATGGCGACCATGGACATGATCACGCATGCGGGCGGCGAGCCCGCGAACTTTCTCGACATCGGCGGTGGCGCCTCTCCGGAGCGCGTTGCTGCCGCGTTTCGTCTCGTGCTCTCCGATCCGCGCGTGCGCTGCGTGCTCGTCAACATCTTCGCGGGCATCAACCGCTGCGACTGGGTTGCCCAGGGAATCATTCAGGCCGCCAGGGACGTGAACGTTCCGGTGCCGATCGTGGCGCGCCTCGCGGGCACCAACGTCGAGCAGGGACGTGCAATCCTGCGCGACAGCGGCCTCTCGATCATCACCGCGGACACGCTCGCCGATGCCGCCGAGAAGGCGGTGGCGGCGCTCTCCGATACACCGGTCGCCCGCACGACAGTCAGGGAGAAGGTCTCGTGAGCATTCTCGTGGACGAGAAGACGCGCGTCGTCTTCCAGGGATTCACCGGTGACAAGGCGAGCTTCCACGCCAAGGAAGCGATCGAATACGGCACGAACATCGTCGCCGGCGTCACACCGGGGAAAGGCGGCACGAGGCACCTGAACCTTCCCGTGTTCGATACGGTGAAGGCGGCGGCGAAAGCCACGGGAGCAACGGCGAGCGGCATCTTCGTCCCCGCGCCATTCTGCGCGGACGCGATCATGGAAGCCGCGGATGCGGGGATGCAGCTCATCGTCTGCATCACCG
>JBDTXN010000229.1:0-3833 GCA_040006175.1 Gemmatimonadota bacterium
GATGCATCTCGTCGCCGATGCGATGCGCCGAAGCGGCTCGCGCATTGATGCGATCGTGACGGAAAGGTCGAGCGCACGCCGCAAAAACGCGTGCGTTCGCGCTCGCGATTCCGCTCCGGTGTGTGCATTTCAGAGGGGAATTTGCCCGTGAAAGGGAGTCTGCACCGGGTGCACGAAGGCTCTTCCAAGGGGGAAAAACGCGTTCTCAAGGGGCGTCACGGTCGTCGCGCCCTATTGCATCCTTCGCGGCTCTCTATACCTTCCGCCTTCGACGGACCCGTTCCCGCACGAATGAACGAGATCCTTTCACCACTCCGGAGAATCCTCGATGGCTACAAAAAAGAAGAGCAGTGCGAAGAAGGGCGCGAAGAAGGCCGCGAAGAAGAAGACCGTGAAGAAGGCCGCGAAGAAGGCGCCTGCGAAAAAGAAGCGCACGCCGAACGCCGCGTTCATGAAGCCAATGCAGCCGGATGAGGCACTCAGCGCGGTCGTCGGTTCCGGCCCGCTCCCCCGCACGGAAATCACGAAGAAGCTCTGGCAGTACATCAAGAAGAATGGCCTCCAGGATGCGAAGGTCCGTCGCAACATCAACGCCGACGACAAGCTCGGAAAGGTCTTCGGTGGCAAGAAGCAGGTCTCGATGTTCGAGATGACGAAGCTCGTCAACAAGCACATCAAGTAACACTCGCGTTTCGCGAATAGAGGTGGAGGGGGCGCTCTCGATCCGGAGCGCCCCCTCGCTGCATCCCACGCCGGGACCGACGGGAGGGCTTGTGCTCGACCCATCCCCGCGAGGAATATCGTGCGTTCGTCCGAACGTGCAATCGAACGTGCCCCTTCAGCTCACCGTGCAGTGGCAGCCAAGAAGCGCACCACGACTCAGCCCACGAAACGATCCGTGGTCGCCGCAGCGAGAAAATCCAGCGGCGGCTCCCGCGACCCGATCTTCTCGCGCGCCTCACTGACTTCGTTCGCCAGCGCGGTCGCGATCTTTCTCTTCATCCGCATCTTCCTGATCGCGGCGTATCACATCCCGTCCGAGAGTATGGAGCCCACGCTCCTCGTCGGCGATTTTCTCTTCGTGGATGAGGTGTCGTACGGTGCGCACATCCCGTTCACGAACCTCAGAATGCCCGGCTTCACTGCTCCCAAACGCGGCAGCATCGTCGTCTATCAGTCGCCGCCGCAGCACTGCATCCCGAACACCGCGTGTCCCTTCATCCCCGACGATTCCATGCCGGTCGTGGTGAAGCGCGCCGTGGCAGTCGCCGGCGACACGGTCGACATGCGCCAGGGAATGCTCTACGTGAACGGCATCGCGCAGCGGCAGGGATTCGGCGCGAGCGCACAGCCGCTCGCGCAGGACGATTCCTCGCCGTACTATGACTGGCAGCATCGTTTCGAGGTGAAGGGCTCGCGCTTCGGCGCGCCGCCCGCCGTGCCGTCGCACGACAATTGGGGCCCGCTCCTCGTGCCTTCCAAGCACCTCATGACGATGGGCGACAATCGCTACCAGTCCGTCGACGGCCGCTACTACGGCTTCGCTCCACTCGCAAACGTTCGCGGCCGCCCGTTCATCATCTATTTCTCGTTCGATACCCAGGACTGGAAGTTCCGCTTCGATCGTTTCTTCCAGATCATCCGCTAGCTCTTCCCTCAGCCCCCGCCTGATGACCGCAGCCGCGCCACCGAAACGCACACTGCTGCGTGATCTGACGCTGTTCGGAACGGTCGCTCTCGTCGCGGGCAACATGCTCGGGACGTCCCTCTACACGCTCCCCGCGTCGGTGGCCGCCGTGGCCGGACCGATCGGCATCGTGTCGTGGGTCATCACCGCGACTGGCTTTCTGCTCCTCGCGCTCCTCTACGCGGAGCTCGGCCCACGCTACCCGCGCACCGGCGGACCATACGTCTTCGCCCGCGAAGCCTTCGGCGAATTCGCCGGCTTCCAGACGGTGTGGATGTACTGGCTCAGCGCCGTCGTCGGCAACGCGGCGATCGTCACCGGTGCGATCGGCTATGCCGTCGCCTTTTCTCCCAGGCTGGCCCAGAGCCATCTGCTGCAATTCATGCTCGCGCAGGGCGTCGTCTGGCTTCTCTGCCTGATCAACATCCTCGGCGTCAAGCAGAGCGCGCGCGTGCAGAAGTCGATCCTCCTCATCAACATCGTTCCGCTCGTTCTCCTCGTGCTCGCGCTCTTCAAGCTCGATCCCGCGAACTTCCATCCCTTCCATCCAAAGGGCACGTGGACCCCGGTCGCCGCGGGTTCCGCGCTCATGGTCTGGGCGTACGCCGGAATCGAATCGGCGACGGTGCCGGCCGAAGAGATGCAGACGCCGCAGCGCACGATTCGCCTCGGCACCATGCTCGGCTACGGCCTCGCCACAATGATCTTTCTACTCTCCGCCGTGGCCGTCGTCGGCGCACTTCCGAACGATGTCGTTGCGTCGTCCGCACGCCCGCTCGAGCTCGCGATCCGCGAGACGCTCGGCAGCTGGCCCGCGATCGCGGTCAGCATGGCGGCGATCGGCGCCTCCGTCGGTGTGCTCAACGGCTGGATCCTCATGGCGGGCCGCATCCCCTTCAGCGCTGCGCAGGACGGACTGTTCTTTTCGGCGTTCGCGCGCGTGCACCCGCGCTTCGGAACGCCGTACGTGGCGCTCATCGGCGGCTGCGTGATCACCAGCGCGATGCTCACGCTGTACTTCATCCCGGGGAGCACGCTGCTCGGCGTGTTCAACTTCACCGTGCTCCTCGCCAACCTCGGCACCCTCTTCCCGTACCTCTACAACGCAGCCGCGGCGCTCATGCTCGCCCGGCGCGACCGCGATCGCTTCACGATGCAGGAGCAGCGCAAGACGTCGGTGCTCGCGCTCGTGTGCTTCCTCTTTCTCGTCTGGACCACGTGGGGCGTGGGAGCACAGGTCGTCTTCTGGGGATTCCTGATTCTGTTGCTCGGCACTCCCCTTTACATCTGGTTCAAGACTCGCCTGCCCGCCGCCGGTTGAGCCCTGTTGACAGGGGGGAATCGGCGTTGTAAATCGAATCCCGAGTGATTCACTCGGAATTCAACGCAGCATACCAGAACATCGAAAATGATAGAACGTGTGCATCGCTGCAGCCGGCTGTCCCGGCAGCGCGTGCTGCTTGCCGTCCTGTTGTCGCTCGCTGCCACACCCGCGCTCGCGCAGGCGCGAGGCTCGTACGGGGAAGCGCCCTGGGTGCCGGCCGCCAGTAGTGGATCGGTGAGCGGCCAGGTGCGCGGCGCCGACGGCGTGCCGCTCGATCGCGTGGTGGTTCGGCTCGATGAGCTCGAGCGCGGCGCGTCGCAGCATCCCGCCGTCCAGCGCGTCGACACGACGGCGGCTGACGGACGGTTCGCCTTCCCCGGCGTCGCGGACGCGTCGTACGTGATGACCTTCGAGCGCGACTCTCTCGCTACGCGGCGCATGGCCGTCACTGTACGCGATCGCGCGACCATCGTCAGTGTGGTGCTCGTAGCGCGCGGCGCGCCGCAGCCTGCCTCCGAGCTGCAGCAGGTGGTCGTGACGGCGCGCCCCACTCCACCGCCGCCGGTGATCGGCAGCCTCCCGGACATGCGCGGCACCGAGATCTTTGCCGGCAAGAAGACCGAGGTGATCGCCGTCGACAGCGTCCCGATGAACACCGCGCAGGATGTCGCACGACAGCTCTTCTCGCGCACACCCGGCGCCAACATCATCGAGACCGCGAGCAGTGGCTTTCCCTCCAACGGCATCGCGTTCCGCGGGCTCAATCCGGTGCAGTCCGTGGAGATGAACGTGCGACAGGACGGCGTGAACATCGTCGCCGAT
>JBDTXN010000230.1:0-3824 GCA_040006175.1 Gemmatimonadota bacterium
CGAGCTTTTCGAGAATCACGTAGTTGAGAACGCCCTGATCACTCGGGTTGAACATTTCCGGATGCTTTACACGGCGCGGCTCGGACCAGGTCACGAGCGCGGAGAAATCCTCACGCGAAATCAGCCCGGATGTTCCGACGTATTGCCCGGTGTTGAAGGTGAACGTCGGATCGGGTAGTTGGGAATTGAGCGACGTGCGAATTCTGTTCGCATCGAAGTAGAGCTTGGGAATCTCGTCGACCGCCTGCACTTCTTCCTGGACGACGAAATCGGTATCGAATTGCTCGAGTGCATCGATGACACGACCGAGAAAGACGATGTCGGAATCGAGCATCAGATAGCGGCAGTGTTCTGCATCGAAGAGCGGCTCGAGCTTGATGAACCCCCACCCGAACGATCGTTCCCTCGTTGGCCAGACCCGAACGTTCCACGTGGACTCGATCTCCCGTGAATCGAACGGCCCGTTCGTTTCATCCTTGAGCAGAAACACAGGAATGTCCGGATACCAACGCCGCACGCTGGCCACGCAAATTCGCGTGAGGCGCAGGTCCGACCTGTTGGCGGCTATGTAGACGCGATCGATTCTGGACATCCGAACCGCTACACCCTGTGCAACGCTATGAGATTGCGGAAACCGGCTTCGAGAGCGAATTCGGATTTTTCGATGGCCGCGAGTGCGAGAGCACGATCGGGCCGCGGCGCAGCGAAAATGCTGCGTGCTCTCGCTCCCCACGCCTTCGGACCATCGGCCAGCGGTACAGTATCGCAGAGCTGAGTGTGCACGATCGCATCTTGCGGAATGCCTCGCGAAAGCAGCGACGGCAACCCAGCCGCCTGTGCCTCCACCACGACCAGCCCCAGCCCTTCCCTGCCGACATCCGCCGTGATCTCCTCCACGCGCGGGAAGACGAGGACATCCGCGCCCTGCATGAGCGCGATCGTGTCGTCGCGCCAGCCGAGCACGCGCACGCGCTCTTCGATGCCCAACCACTGGGCGCGCTCACGCACTTTGTCCTCCAGCGGCCCCGCGCCAGCGAATACCGCGTATGCGTCTGGCTCCTCCTCGGCGATCTCATCGAGCAGGTCGAGGACGAAGAGCGGATTCTTGTATTCGACCATTCTTCCTGCAAAGAGCAGGATGCGGGCGTTCTCAGGCATGTCGAGCGAAGCGCGAAGTGCGGCGCGGCTCTGGGTCACCGTGTGATACGGGGCCGTATCTATACCATAGTAGAGAACCACGTCCCGACGTGGTTTTCGCGAGCGATTGGAAAGAAAGTTGTCGAGAGTGTAACCGGAGATGCCGACGATCCGGTTCCCCAACAGCAGGCAGAGCCGACGCATGGGTTCACGCAGGAGTGCGGACTTGCGGGGGTTGCCTGTTGGGACATGCAGGTCTGCGTTGTGTACGTGCACGATCCGATTCGAGATCGGGAGTCCGGCCGCGGCCAACAGATAGACGGCGCTCACGACATCGTGATGGCAATGCAGAACGTCGTACTTTCCTCGTTTCAGCTCTCGACGCAGGGCTCTCGTGAAATTGATCTTGTCATCGAGCGCCACAGGAGAGTTGATAACCCTCGCGCCCATCTCGCGAGCAGCCTCGTCGAATCGACCCGGGCGTTGAAGTACCGTGTAGAATGTCCAGTCGAGATCGGCGCCCCACTTTCCCCCTGCTCGGAGCATTCGCAGCAACCATCCTTCCACGGCTCCCACGTCGAGACTTTCGACGATGTGAATCACGCGTGGAGGCCGGCGCCGCGCTCCCGGTCGGCTCACGACCTCGAGACCGGGATGAAGCCGTAGGCGTGCATGAGCGCCATCGCGGAGCTGTCGATGGAAAATGGCGACCGTTGAACGAGTGCGCGCGCCGTGTCGCGATCGGGTGCTGGTGCCGCAAGCAGGGCACCGGCACGCTCCGCCCACCGTTGCGGCGTCTCCTCGAGCGATGCAAATGTCACGAGCCCCGGAACGACCTCGCACTCCTTCGGCGTGGTGTCGGATGCGATCACGCGCAGCCCCGCCGCTTGCGCCTCCACGACGACCATTCCCAGTCCCTCGGCAATCGATGGAAAGAGCAGCAGATCGGATGCGAGCATCAGGCGAGGCACATCGAACCGAATTCCGGGGAGACGAATTGCACTCGCCAGCCCCTGCTCGGTGAGCTCGCGCTCGATCTGTTCGCGGGCGTCATCACCTGAGCCAACGAGCAACGCCCGCACGCTCGGATCCCGGCTGATCGCTTCTCTGGCAGTCTCCAGTGCGAAGCGTGGATTCTTCTGATTGAAATGCGACTCGAGCCGACCGACGAACAGTAGGAGTTTCGCCGAGGGATCCCATTCAAACTCGGTGCGAATCGCGGCGCGTGCCTCGAAGGCGTCTTCGGTGTACGGCGCGAGATCGAAGCCGCAGTGCAGAGCGACTCGCCGTTGGTCGGTGTTCACATCCGGCGCGAGATCGTAGTCGCGCAGGATGCGCATCGACGTTCCAGCAACAGTGGTCGCGAGGCGCTTGACCGCCGCGCGTCCGATGAGTCGTGCCAGGCGCTTCGCCGGCGCGTCACCGAAGGTGGCGAAGGGATTGTGCACGTGCACCACCCGCGCGGCGGGCAGGCGGCCAACGCCGAGGAGGAGGTGAAGCCCTCCCGCGTAGTCGGCATGATCGTGAATCGCATCGTAGTGGCCCGCGGCGAGGAGATTCCGAAAATCCTTTCGGAACTTCGCGAGGTGCTCGCGACCGTACCGCAAATAGTGCAAGGTCGCGCCGAGTGCCCGGGCGCGATCATCGAGAATCGCTCGCTCGCCGCTCGTGAGACAGACGTCGACCTGTACTTCCACGGGCAGACTCGGCCCGTGCTGCGCGAGCCATTCGAGCAACGCGATCAGCCAGGTCTCCGCGCCTCCTACCCCGAGTGAGTGAAAGACGTGGAGCACGCGCCGGACGGGACGCGCAGTCGCCATCATGAGCGGCTCCGCCGTCGCCCCCGTGCCGGAAACGACAGTGTTCATCGGTTCTGCGACGCAGTTGACGGCATCGAAGCAAGGAGCTCACGCGCGCGCCGTTCGCCCCGGCGCACCGCCTTGAACACGCGTCGATCGCGCGAGCTCATGATCGCCGATCGGAGCGAGTCCGCGAAACGTCTCTTCAACGTGAGCGGCGCGACGGCGTTCGGCATGCGGAATGAGCGCAGGATAACCGAGGAGAGCGCGATGTTCTCGGCGAGCGAGACGAGATACGATTCACGAAGCCTGTTCGCAGGAATGAGGTGCGTGAGGCGAAGCGCCCCAAAGATGCCGACACCGAGGCCGATGTCGCAGGCACACGCGGCGAGATCGTTGTCACCGCCCGAGAGGAGCGACGTGCCGTTTCGGTCGAGCGCGAAGCGACGTTTGCCCTCGCGGTGCAGCAGCGCATCGTGCTGCGCGACGGCGCGACGCACACAAAGCCCTGCGCCGCACGGCATCGTGTCGGGAAGCATGGGCAGGTTCGACCACATGTCCCGCGGCACTTCGCGAATGACGAGATTGCCCCAGTGCCTGCGCGTCCAGCTCGGCGCTGGCTCGTCGAACCCGGGGCGTGAAGCGCCGCTCCACGACCCGATATCCGGGCGGGAGTCGTATATGCGTATCGCCTGCTCGAGAAAGTCCGGATCGATGACGTTGTCATCGTCGACGAAGATGAGGAGATCGCCCGTGGCTTCCGCGATGCCGCGCAGCCGCGCGCGCGTGAGTCCGGATTCTTCCTCGCGTACGCAGCGCGACTGCGGATGCCAGGAGAGATCGATGCGCGACGCGAGAGGCTCGCTGCTCCCGCTGTCGATGAGCAGA
>JBDTXN010000231.1:0-3794 GCA_040006175.1 Gemmatimonadota bacterium
GCAGCTCGAGATACCACTCGAAGGGGATGTACGGATTGTGCCCGCCCTGCATGAGGATCTGCACGGCGCCGAGCTGCTTGGCCTCATCGATCTTCGCGCCGATCTGCTCGTACGAGAGCGTCCAGCCTTCGCTGTGCTTCGGCCGACGATAGAACGCGCAGAAGCCACAGTCCGCAACGCAGACGTTCGTGTAGTTGATGTTCCGGTCGACGATGTACGTGACCGTCTGGTGTGGATGGAGTCGTTCGCGGACGGCATCCGCCTCGGCGCCGAGCTCCAGCAGCGGTGCGTTCGTATAGAAATCGAGGAGATCTCTCATGTCAGGCAGCAGGGAGAAACGACAGCGGAGTCGCGGGAACAATTCCCGCGGTCGCGAGCCGTCGGAAGAACTCCGACAGCCCTGCGAGATGATCGTACGACAACCGATAGTCCAGACCGGACAGATACTCGAGGCAGATGCGTCGCGCGACGCCCGTCACGAGCGACGCCTGTTCTGCGAGCAGCTCGAGGTGCGCGAGCCCCCAGTCGCGGGATTCGAGCAATCGTGCGTGCACCTGCAACGCATCCGACACCGTGGCGGCGCGCTGCGCCACCCACACGGCGAAGACGAACGGCAGGCCGGTCCACTGCTTCCAGCACTCGCCGAGGTCGTAGACGTACGGGTAGTCCGACGCGCCGGGGTGCTCCAGGCGGCCGGCGCGCACGCGATTCGCGAGCAGGAGCGCCGCGTCGCCGATCACGAGCCGGGCGTCGTGCGGCTCGTCGAGAAAGCGCGAGACGTCGGTGATCTCCGCATCGCCTGCGGCGTAGTCCGGCTTTGCGTTCCACACGTGCTCGAAGAGAAGCCGCGTGAGCGCCACGCTCGTCATCGAGCTGCGCGACAGCAGCACGCGCCGGCCGGTGAGCTCCTGCGCCGGCACGCGCGAGAAGAGCATCACGCTGCGCACGGGCCCGTCGGACGTGATGCCGAGATCGGGAAGAAGGAGATAGCGGGAGGAATCGCGCGCGTACTCGATGGCGGAGATCACGCTCACCTCGAGCTGTCCGCTCGCCATCAGGTGATTGAGCTCGCTCGGATTCCCGCTCACCACTGGAGCGCCGAGCGGCACGATTCCTCGATCGATCGCGCCGTAGACCGGAAAGCAGTTGATGTAGCGAATGCGCCCGACGCGCACGTCAGGCCGCCTCGGCGGCCGGCGCGTCGAAGGTGCGGATGGTGTTGTAGAGCGAGTCGCGTTCGACGGGCACGCGCCCCGCGCCGCGAATGAGCGCGAGCAGATCGTCGAGGGCAAGCCCCTGCGCCGTGTGGGCGCCGGCCTCGTGATAGATCTTCTCGCGCACCACCGTACCCTCGAGGTCGTTGACTCCCCACGACAGCGCGATCTGCGACAGAAAGGGCGTGACCATGATCCAGTGCGTCTTCACATGGTCGAAGTTGTCGAGGAAGAGGCGTCCCACGGCAACGTTTCGCAGATCGTCGAAGCCCGTCGTCGCAGTTCCCTCACGGCCGAGGGTCACGCCGAGCTCGTTGTTGTCCGGGTGATACGCGAGCGGGATGTACGTGAGAAATCCTCCCGTCTCATCCTGCAGGCTGCGCAGCATCGTCAGGTGCTCGATGCGATCCTCGTGCGACTCGACGTGGCCGTAGAGCATCGTCGCGTTCGTGCGGATGCCCAGCTGGTGCGCGACGCGGTGCACCTCGATCCAGTCTTCGGCGTTGAGCTTCTTCTCCGCGATCGTCGCGCGCACGCCCTTGCTGAAGACCTCGGCCCCGCCGCCCGGGAGCGTGTCGAGCCCCGCCTCCCGCAGCGCGACGAGCACCTCGCGATTCGACATTTTCTCGATGCGCGCGATGTGCGCGATCTCGACTGCCGTCAACGCCTTGATGTGCACATCCGGGTGGCGCTGCTTGAGCCCGCGAAACATCTCCGCGTAGTACTCGAGCCCCGCTCCCATGTCGAGGCCGCCCACGATGTGAAACTCGCGCACGTACGGGTTCGCCGCCGCCTCGGCGTACACCTGATCCATGGTGTAGCGATACGCGCCGGCTTCCTTGGGTAGCCGCGCGTACGAGCAGAACACGCACGTCTTGCGGAGAATGCAGACGTTGGTCGGATTGATGTGCTGGTTGGCGGCGAAGTACACGATCTTTCCGTGCTTCGCTTCGTTCGCCGCGTTCGCGAGATGGCCGACGCCGAGCAGGTCGGGCGTTTCGAAGAGCGTGAGACCGTCGGCGGCGGTCAGGCGCGTGCCCGATGCTACCTTCGCGCCGATGGCGCGGAGCGCAGGATCCTTGAGCCGTGCGAAGGACACGGTCGCTGGGACGGGCATGTCAGTCGACGTACCGCTGGACGGCGAGCGTGACGTTGTGCCCGCCGAAGCCAAAGCTGTTGCTCAACGCAGCCGTCACGTCCCTTTTGCGCGCGGTATTAGGCGTGTAGTCGAGATCGCACTCCGGATCGGGAGTGCAGTAGTTGATCGTGGGTGGAATGATGCCGTCGCGAACGACCAGCGAGGAAACCAGGAATTCCACTGCACCTGCAGCGCCCAGCATGTGGCCGGTGCCCGACTTGGTCGAGCTCACGCTCAATCCCTTCGCGGCATCGCCGAAGACGGCCTTGATGGCCTTGGTCTCGTTCATGTCATTCGCGGGCGTGGACGTGCCGTGCGCGTTCACGTACTGCACCGTCTCTGGCGAAAGTCCGGCGTCCTGCATCGCACGCTTCATTGCGCGCTGCGCCCCTTCGCCGTTTGGCGCGGGCGACGTGAGATGGTAGGCGTCACCGGTCGCACCGTAGCCGACCATCTCCGCATAAATGTTCGCGCCGCGCGCCTTCGCGTGCTCCAGCTCTTCGAGCAGGATCGTCGCGCTGCCCTCGCCCATGACGAAGCCGTCGCGCGTTGCGTCGAACGGACGGGACGCCGTGAGCGGCTCGTCGTTGCGCTCGGAGAGCGCGCGCATGTTGGCGAAACCCCCAATGGACATCGGGGTGACAGCCGCCTCGGTGCCGCCCGTGAGCATCAGATCTGCGTCGCCGTACAGGATGGCGCGGTACGCGTCGCCGATCGCGTGCGCGCTCGTGGCGCACGCGGACACGGTCGCGTAGTTTGGGCCGCGTGCATTGAACTGCATCGACACGATGCCGGCCGCGATGTCGGAGATGAACATCGGGATGAAGAACGGCGAGATCTTGGACGGGCCCCGATCGCGATAGGTGTCGTGCTGCTGCTCCATTGTGGCGAGCCCGCCGATACCGCTGCCGACGATCACGCCCAGCCGGTTGGGATCGTACGCCGTGGTGCCCTCGAGCCTCGCGTCGCGCATTGCCTGCACCGCAGTGGCGACCGCGTACTGCGTAAACAGATCCGCGCGCTTCGCTTCCTTGCGGTCCATATAGGCGAAGGGATCGAAGTCTTTCACCTCACATGCGAACTTCACGGCGAACGGGCCTGGATCGAATTTCGTGATCGGACCCGCGCCCGAACGTCCCTCCAGGAGGGACTGCCAGGTCGTCGCCACGTCGTTGCCGACGGGCGTGATGGCCCCGAGGCCGGTGACGACGACCCTGCGCTTACTCACGCCGACTTGGACTTGAGATATGTGAGCGCATCACCAACCGTACGCAGCTTCTCGGCATCCTCGTCCGGAATGTCGATGTTGAACTCCTTCTCGAATTCCATCACAAGCTCGACCGTGTCCAGACTATCGGCCCCGAGATCCTCCATGAAGCTCGCGTCGTTCGTCAGCTTTTCGCGCTCGACGCCAAGCTCTTTGGCGATGATTTCCTTGACCT
>JBDTXN010000232.1:0-3790 GCA_040006175.1 Gemmatimonadota bacterium
GAGCGTGGCCAGTGGCTGTATCTCACCGCGCATCGTCTTCCCGATCTCCGCAGACTCTCGCGGTCGACGGCGAACGATGGCTACGGACGCGATCCGGAGACCGTGTTTCCAACTGGCAACTGGTTCCGCGGAGGTGTCTACGGTACGGATACCAACTTCCCAATTCCGGTCGAGGAGCTGAACAATCCGAATGTGCCGGGCCCCGATCCGAACACCTGCATCGACCGGAATCCGTAGGTTGACTCGAGCAGGGTAGATGATGCAAAACGAGGGAGGCGGAAAGATCGCCTCCCTCGTTTTGCATCACCGTCCGAGTATTTAGTCGCCCGAGCGGCTCTTGCTGTGAATGAGGATCACACCGGCATTGGAGTTGGTGCCGTAGTACGCAGTCGCCTCGATCGATCCCATCTCCTCGATCTTGTCGATGTCCGACGCACCGATTTGTCGCAGCGCTCGGATATCGGAGAGCGGAACGCCATCGATGTAGACCATTGGATCGTCGCGTAGCACCAGGCTTCCATGTCCCCGCTTGGGGTGCAGGCGCTCGGGCTCGCCGTCGTACGCCTCGGTTGCGCGTGCGACAGTGCTCAGTCGCTTGAGCACTTCCCACGCGTCTCGCGCGCCCGATCGCTCGATCGCGGCGGCAGTAATGAGGTGTGCGTGGTACGCCTGATCGTTCGGCGCATCCGTCCTGCTTCCAACAGTCTTGCAGCCCGCTGCAACGAAGAGCGGGATGAGCACCAAGATGCGACGCGATGAGTACAACGCCATGTGTGCCTCCATGTACGGCGCGTGCGCGCGCCGACTCTCGAATCTGTGCTCGTGTCTCGAAATCGTCAAATCTTGGACAGCCGAGCGCGAATAGATGCCTGCCATTACGCCGCGGGCGCTCCGCCAATATCTTTCGGTACTGAATTCCTACAGAGGATTGCGACCCGGATGCTGAACAAGATCACGGTGGTTGGGGCGGGAAACGTCGGCGCGACCACGGCGCAGCGATTGGCCGAGAAGGAGCTGGCGCGGCAGGTGGTGCTGGTGGATGTGATCGAGGGCGTACCTCAAGGGAAAGGTCTCGATCTCTGGGAATCAGCACCCATCGAGAGCTACGACACCCGGCTCATCGGCACGAACGAATACGGCCCCTCCGAAGGCTCGGACATCGTCGTCATCACCGCCGGCATTGCTCGCAAGCCCGGGATGTCGCGCGATGATCTGCTGAACACGAATGCCGGCATCGTGAAGCAGGTCGCGGAGCACGTGAAGAGTAGCTCGCCCAACGCCATCGTGATCGTCGTGTCGAATCCACTCGACGTCATGTCGTGGGTCGCGATGAAGACCACGGGATTCCCGCGCGAGCGTGTGCTCGGCATGGCCGGCGTGCTCGATACGGCGCGATACCGCTCATTCCTCGCCGAGGCGCTCGACGTGTCCGTGCGCGACATTCAGGCGATGGTGCTGGGCGGCCACGGTGACACCATGGTGCCGCTGCTGTCCTACACCTCCGTGAGCGGCATTCCGGTCACTCAGCTCCTCGACAAGGCGAAGCTCGACGCGATCATCGATCGCACCCGGAACGGAGGCGCCGAGATCGTGAAGCACCTCAAGACGGGCTCCGCGTTCTATGCGCCGTCCGCAGCGGTCGTGCAGATGTGCGAGGCGATCGCCTTCGACCAGAAGCGCATTCTCCCATGCGCCGCCTGGCTTCAGGGCGAGTACGGACAGTCCGGAATCTTCCTCGGCGTACCGTGCAAGCTCGGCAAGGCCGGGCTGGAGAAGATTCTCGAGGTGGCGCTCACCGACGACGAGCGCGCCGCGCTCGCGAAGAGCGCCGACGCCGTGCGGGAGCCGATGTCGGCTGTGACACTGTGATCGGCGGGTAATGCGCGCTCCCACTTTTTTCGCGAGCACGGTCGGCAAGAAGATCGTCATGGCGGTATCCGGGCTGATCATGGTCGGCTTCGTCCTACTGCACATGGCGGGCAATCTTCAGATCTTCGAGGGCGCCGCACGCTTGAACACCTACTCGGCGTTCCTCCACGGCCCGGCGAACGAAGTGCTCTGGATTCTGCGTGCCGTGCTCATCGTGGCAGTGATCGCGCACGTCGTGTCCGCCTACCAGCTGACGCGACTCGACCGCGCGGCGAGACCGGTGCCATACGTGAAGCGCGACTACGATGTCGCGACCGTTGCCTCACGCACGATGCGTATTGGCGGCGTGCTGCTGTTGGCGTTCATCGTCCTGCACATCCTGCACTTCACCACGCTGACGTTACAGCCCGCGCCGTTGGTCGAGGGCCAGGTGTACGCGAACGCCATCGCGAGCTTCCAGATCTGGTGGGTGACGCTGCTCTACGTGGTCGCGATGATCGCGTTGGCCTACCACCTGTACCACGGTGCATGGAGCTCCGTCCGCACGCTTGGTATCGAGCGCGGACGACTGAATCCCTTCCAACGGCCGGTAGCGATCGCGCTGGCGTTTATCGTGTGGCTGGGCTTCACGATCGTGCCCGTCGCCGTGTACTTCCACCTGGTGTCATGACGATGGAGCTGCGCGCGCGCATCCCCGAAGGACCGATCGAGAAGAAGTGGGACGAGCATCGTTTCGAGATGAAGCTCGTGAACCCTGCGAACAAACGGAAATACACGATCATCGTGGTGGGAACCGGACTCGCGGGTGGCGCGGGAGCGGCGTCCCTCGCGGAGCTCGGTTACAACGTGAAGTGTTTCTGTTTCCAGGATTCGCCGCGGCGCGCACACAGCATCGCGGCGCAGGGTGGCATCAACGCGGCGAAGAATTACCAGAACGACGGCGACTCGATCTACCGTCTGTTCTACGATACGGTGAAAGGCGGCGATTTCCGCTCTCGCGAGGCGAACGTCTACAGACTCGCACAGCTCAGTGTAAACATCATCGACCAGTGCGTCGCGCAGGGCGTACCGTTCGCGCGGGAGTATGGAGGGCTGCTCGCGAATCGCTCGTTCGGTGGTGCGCAGGTGTCGCGTACCTTCTATGCGCGAGGGCAAACCGGCCAGCAGCTGCTTCTCGGTGCGTACCAGGCGCTCGAGCGACAGATCGGGAAGGGGATGGTGCGGATGTACACGCGCACCGAGATGCTCGATCTCGTCGTCATCGATGGCGTGGCCCGTGGAATTGTCACGCGCGATCTCATCACCGGAGCGATCGAGTCGCACGTTGCGGACGCCGTGGTGCTCGGCACGGGCGGATACGGCAACGTGTTCTATCTGTCCACGAACGCGAAGGGATCGAACGCGACTGCGATCTGGCGCGCCCACAAGCGCGGTGCTGCGTTCGCGAATCCGTGCTTCACGCAAATCCACCCGACCTGCATTCCGAAGAGCGGCGAGTATCAGTCGAAGCTCACCCTGATGTCGGAGTCGCTGCGCAACGACGGGCGCGTGTGGGTTCCGCTCGCGAAGGGTGAGAAGCGTTCGCCCGACAAGATTCCGGAATCCGAGCGCGACTACTACCTCGAGCGGATGTACCCGAGCTTCGGCAATCTCGCTCCGCGCGACATCGCGTCGCGCGCGGCGAAGCGCGTGTGCGACGAGGGACGTGGCACGGGCCCCACGGGGCTCGGCGTCTATCTCGACTTCGCGGACTCGATCAAGCGCCTGGGCGAGGATGCGATCCGCGAGCGCTACGGAAACCTGTTCCAGATGTACGAGCGCATCACTGACGAGAATCCGTACAACGTGCCGATGCGCATCTATCCCGCGGTGCACTACACGATGGGCGGCCTCTGGGTGGACTACAACCTGATGAGCACGA
>JBDTXN010000233.1:0-3732 GCA_040006175.1 Gemmatimonadota bacterium
CACGTAGCTGTGCCCCGCGAGCGGACGCCGGCAGAACGTCGGAATGATCATCGACGCCATCCCTATTGCGGGGAGCACGATGATGTAGACCCATGGATGGCCGAAGATCCAGAAGAGGTGCTGCCAGAGTAGCGGGCTTCCACCAGCCGCGGGATCAAAAAAGTGCATCGCGAGGCGGCGATCGAAAAAGAGGAAGGTCAGCGCGGCGGAGAGCGATGGCAGGGCGAGCAGCGCCATGAGCGAGATGGTGGCGGTGCTCCAAATCATGATCGGCATTCGGTTGATAGACATGCCCGGTGCGCGCATCTTCAGCATCGTCACCACGAAGTTCACCGAGCCGACGGTGGTCGAAATCGTGAGGAAGAGCAGCCCGAGCGCATAGAAATCCATGTTCAGCGCGGGCGATTACTTCAGTTCCGTGAGCGGCGCGTAAGCGAACCAACCGCGGTCGGGCGCCTGCCCAACGAGCGCGCTCGAATAGAGAAAGACGCCCGAGAACAGAAAGAGCCAGTAGCTCAGCGCGTTGACGCGCGGCAGCGCCATGTCGCGGGAGCCGAGGAGCAGTGGCCAGAGGTAATTGCTGAAGCCGGAGAGGATCGGCGCGGCGTACCAGAAGATCATGGTTGTGCCGTGCATCGTGAAGATCTGGTTGTACGCCTCGGGCGACAGCAAATGCGTGTCGGGTTGCGCGAGCTGCGCGCGCATCGCTGCGGCCTCGAGCCCGCCGAGTATCAGAAAGAGGAATGCGGTAACGAGATAGCGGATGCCGATGATCTTGTGATCGACCGTCGCAAGTCGGCCGTAGATCGTATGTGGCGTGCGCCAGATCTCGTCGAGTTTCGCCGCGGTTTCGGCGGTGGGTGCGGAGTAGGGAGCAGTGGCGGCCACGATGATTTCTCCGTTCTGCTCAGTGCAGCGTTGCGAGATAGGCCATGATCGCGTGGAGGCTCGCGCCATCCAGGTACATCTGCGGCATGTCGTTCCCCGGCTTGATCGTCTGCGAGTTCATGATCCAACCGGCGAGGTGTCCCGGCGTGTTCGGAATCGTGCCGGCAGCCAGCATCATTCGGCTGGCGACGTGCGTGAGATCCGGCCCCATCTTTCCATGAGCGCCCGTGCCCTGAACGGTGTGACAGAGGGAGCACGCTTGGCGCTCGAATGCCGCGCGCCCAGCGAGTGCGAGGCTGTCGCCCGAGGCTGCGGCGGGCTGGCGCTGTTGCGCGAGCCAGCTGTCGAACTGGGCACGCGGCTCCGCGACCACCTGCATCGCCATGTGCGCGTGCTGCATCCCGCAGAATTCCGCGCACTGGCCGCGGTACACGCCTGCCGAGTCTGCGCGAATCCAGAAGGTGTTTACCTGTCCGGGGATGATGTCGATCTTTCCCTGCAGTCGAGGTACCCAGAAGCTGTGTGCGACATCGGCGGATTGCACGCGCAGTGCGATCGGCTCACCAACGGGGATGTGAATCTCGTTGGCGGTGGTGACGTTCTGCTGCAGATCCGGGCTGGGGTAGTGCACCTCCCACCACCACTGGTGCCCCGTCACTTCGATCAGGAAGCTGGCGCGCGTTGGTGGATGCGAAGTCTTGGCGAGTGTTTCGGCGGTCACCACAAACACGACGAGCAGGATCGCGAGCGGCACAATGATGCCGCCGACCACGATCCACCGCTCGCCGTCACCGCGATGGACGGCCGGTGCCGTGCCGGCGCGTGTCGCGCGCCACCCGCGGATTCCCGGAATCAGCACGAGCACGGCCATCGCAGCGCACACGATTACGGCGATGAAGGTGAGCAGCCAACCGAGATGCGCGAGCTGTGATGCCGGCTCGCTCGCGGGACGCATTGGGGACGGCGTTCCGGCGCATCCTGCTGCGCACAAGGCGATGCACGCGGCGAGGCTCGTGGTAACAGGCGTGCAGCTGCGACGCGTGCCGCGTGCGCGAGGCGGCACGGTGCTCATCGATTCGGCTGCGTCGCGGGAGGCGGCGGATCGGGCTCCTGGTTCGTGCGCAGCGTCCGAATGTAGCTGATCAGCTTCCAGATCTGATCTTCGGGAATCTTTCCGCCCCACGTTGGCATTCCATTCGGCCGTCCCTCCGTGATGGTCGCGAAGAGATCGACGTCGCTGTTTCCGTAGACCCATGCGCTGTCGCGCAGGCTTGGCCCCATTCCGCCGCCGGCCCGTCCCCCGTGGCATCCCACGCAGTTGTACATGAGAAAGAGCTGCCGCCCATCGTGCTCGGCCTGCACGTTCCCAACGTACGGATTGTGAATCGAGCCGAACGACACGCGCGGGTGAATGCCTGGAATCACGCCGGCGGCGGTGTCCGATACCGGCGCGAGCGCCGCGCCTTCCGGCGCGCCGTGTGGCAGCTCTCGCCCTTCGTCGCGCTGACACGCTGCGAGCAACGCGACCGCGCAGGCCGTCACTCCGAGCGCGAGCCTCATAGTCCGAACACGAAGAGCATGCCGCCGGCCGTTGTGTACTTCTTGAGATCCGGCGCCGCGCCGGTCGCACCGAGCGCCGCGGTGGGATCATCGGGCGAGAGGTTCGCTGATACGATCGCACCCATCCATCCGCCCACCCCGGCATAGATCGCGATGTACTGCTTCCCATCGGGTCCGAGATACGAGATCGGATTGCCGATAATGCCCGACCCGGTCTTGAAGCTCCACAGGGGCTGCCCGTTCCGTGCGTCCACTGCCTTCACCCATCCATCCATCGTTCCGTAGAAGAGCACATCGCCGGCCGTCGTGAGCGTGCCGCTCCAGATCGGGAAGTTCTCCTTCACGCCCCACACCTTCTTGCCCTGCGTGGGATCCCACGCCACCAGCTCGCCGCGATTGCCGCCCGGACCCGCATACATGCGGACATCTGCGCCGAGGTACGGCGTGCCCGCGATGTAGCTCACTGCGGTCCCCTCGTAGTCCATGCAATCGTTGGTGGCCGGTATGTACCATAGCTTCGTGCGCGGTGACCACGACGTGGGCTGCTGATCCTTGCCGCCAGTGGACGACGGGCAGATGTTGCGGATGATGACGCCCTGTCGCGTCATCTTGTCCGCGACGTACTGCGGACGCCCTGTTTTCAGATCGATGCCCGTCGCCCAGTTCGTGAAGACGAACGGCTGCGCGTTGATCACCTCACCGTTCGTGCGATCGATCACGTAGGCGAAGCCATTTCGCTCGGCGTGGAGCAGCACCTTGCGCGGTTTGCCGCCGATGTCGATGTCGGCGACAATGCTCTCGTTCACGGCGTCGTAGTCCCACATGTCGTGCGGCGTCAGCTGGTAGGCCCACTTCGCGGCGCCTGTATCCGGATTGCGCGCGAAGATCGTCATCGACCAGAGATTGTCGCCGGGACGCAGGTCGGGATTCCAGGCGCCGGGATTTCCGGTGCCATAGAAGATGCGATTCGTCTCCGGGTCGTAGGTGATCCAGCCCCACACCGTCGCGCCGCCGATCTTCCACTGATCCGGCGGCCACGTCTTGATGCCGAGATCCGTGCCGCGCATGAAGGCGTAGAACGGCTTGAAATCGGATCCAATGAGGACGTCCTTGTCGCTCCCCGTGTTGTATGCCTTCCAGACGACGTGCCCATCGCCGAGGTCGAGCGCGACGATCCATCCGCGCACGCCCATCTCGGCGCCGCTCACGCCCACGAACACTTTGTTCTTCACGATGAGCGGCGCCATCGTGATCGTCTCGCCCTTGTCAATGTCGGCGAGCTTG
>JBDTXN010000234.1:0-3718 GCA_040006175.1 Gemmatimonadota bacterium
GCTACGCTGCCGCGGCTTTCGCCAAATTGTTCGACTCCGCAGTGGTCGGGTCGATGATCGTGGCGATCTCGAGCACGCGGTCGGCCGGAAATCCTCCGCGTCGTGCATGCTCGAGGATGAGATCCATGTTGGGAGCGATGTAGATGCACGTGATCTTGTCCTCCGTCACGTAGCTCTGCACCCACTGAATCTCTGTTCCCAGCTCCCTGAGGACTGCGCAGGACTTCTGCGCGATTCCTTCCAGGTCCGCTGGGGACAGGGCGCCTGCGTTCGGGATCTCGCGCTCGATGAGGAATTTTGGCACGATCATTCTCCGGATGTGAATAGTGGTTTTCAGTGATGGACCGAAGGAGGAGTTCCTTCCGATGCATTGTCGCAGTTCACGCGAGGATTCCAATCCGCATACAATCCGCTGGGGTTCGACTTCCAGGCCCACACATGGAGTCCCCAGAGCTGGAACGTGTCATTCTGCTTGAACTTCTGACCGAAGAGCTCCGGCGGCACGTCGCTACGCGCATGTGCCGTATAGGGAACGATGTATTCCACCGCCACGAGCTCCTTGCTGCCATCGGCCTGCGGCTCGTAGAGCAGGAGCTCCGGCTCGTTCACGGCTACGGATCCGTCGATCAACGCCGTGTTGCCGTAGTGATCGCCCATGCCGCCGGCGGCCGAATCGGCCATGCATTGGGTGATCTGCGTCGACCAACCCGCTGACGTCGCGGAGCTGAACGTGCGGAAAGGTGCAGTGATCTGCCGCAGTGTCTCGAGATCCCTGCTTTGCGCGCTGGTGCTGGCGTCGCTGCAGCCAGAAACCAGTGCGATACCGGTGAGGAGAAGCGCGAATCGTTTCATCATGGCCTCGTGTGGTTAGCTTTTCGTGAACCCGCGTGAGTATGATGAGCTGGGGCAGTTAGCCTCTCGGTACGCCCGCAATTAGCTACGGATTAGCTGGTGAGTACGACGCGATGATCACCGTTCAACTTCTCGGTGGCTCGAGCCTGCGGTCCGGAAACGTGCCCCTTGCCGGCCCTCCAACGCAGCGACATCGCATCGCGCTGTTGGCGATGATCGTCGCGGCGTGGCCGCAGCCGTTGTCGCGCGATCGCGCCATGGCGATGCTCTGGCCGGAGCGCGATCTCCCGAACGCGCGACGGCTGCTGAATCTCGCCGTACACGTGCTGCGCACGGCGCTCGGCGAGGGCGCCATCGCCTCGGCAGGAGACGGGCTGCTGCTGAACCCTTCGCTGGTGAGCTGCGATTTCCACGCGATGCGCGCCGCGATCGCGGCGGATGCGCCGGACCGTATCGTGCGGCTCTACGCGGGGCCGCTGCTCGACGGGTTCCACCTCGACGACTCGAACGAATTCGCGTACTGGCTCGATGAGCGACGGGCCGAGCTCTCGCACGCGTACGTTGGCGCGCTGCTCGCAATTTCCGAACGGCAGAAGAGGACGGGCGACGTCCACGGCAGGGTGGGCACCTGCCGCAAGCTCGTGGCACTGGATCCGCACTCCGGTGTGTACGCGCAGGCGTTGATGCGCGCGCTCGATGCTGCCGGCGATCGCGCAGCCGCATTGCAGCACGCGAACGAGCACGCACACCGACTGCAGCAGGACCTGGACCTCGAGCCCGATGCCGGCGTCGTGGCGCTGGCGTCGCAGCTCGCCCGAACGCCGGTACGGGCCGAGCCGATGCTCACTCCAAGAGCCGGTATTCGCTCGTGCATCGTGGCCGTGCTGCCCTTTCTCAATCTCAGTGCAGATCCCGAAAACGAGTACTTTGCCGACGGGATCACTGAAGATGTGATTGCGCATCTATCGAAGATCCGGTCGCTGGAAGTGATCTCCCGCGCGTCCGTGATGCCCTTCAAGCAGCGGCAGCAGAGCACGAAGGACATCGGCGCGATGCTCGGCGCGACGTCACTGCTGGATGGCAGCATTCGCAGGGTTGGGGACCGCGTGCGCATCGTGGCCACGCTTACCGATGCCGCGACGGAACAGCATCTCTGGGCGGAGACGTACGACAGGCAACTCACGGATATCTTCGCGATTCAGACGGATGTGGCGCTGCAGATCGCGTTGGCGCTCAAGGCACAGCTGACGACGGACGAACAGACGCGCGTGCAACGGAAGCCCACGAAGGATCTGCGCGCATACCAGCTCTTTCTGCAGGGGCGCCAGTGGCTCTCCAAATGGACGACGGAGAGTGTGGACAAAGCGCTGGACTGCTTCGAGCGCGCGATCGAGCGTGATCCCGGGTTCGCCCTCGCGTACGCAAATCTCTCGATGGCGTACACAGAGCTGGCGGAGAGTGGCGCGCGGTCGCCCGACGAGTCCTACGCGCGTGCGGAGGAGACCGCGCGCATGGCGCTCAAGCTCGATCCCGAGCTGGGCGCGGCGCACTGCACGATGGGCTACCTGAAAACCGTGCACGAGTTCGATTGGCTCGGGGCGGAGCGGGAATTCAAACGCGCGATCGAGCTGAACCCGAGCGACTCCGATGCGTTCGATCTGTATGGTCGTCTGTGCACCGCCCTCGAGCGGTATGAGGAAGCGATCAACCTGATTCAGCGCGCGCGTGAGCTGGATCCGCTCGCGCATCGGGTGGATCTTGCGACGACACTGCTGCGCGCGCGCCGATACGAGGAAGCCGTGGCGCACGCGGAGGGCGCGGTGGAGCTCGATCCAGTCCACGATCGAGCACATGCAACGCTCGGATGGGCGTACATTTTGAGCGGACGGAAGAACGAGGGCGTGGCAGAGCTGGAGCAATCGGTGGCGACATCGCCGGGCAATATGATGTGGCTCGGACAGCTTGGTGCTGCGTACGCTGTCACCGGCAACCCGGCAAAGGCGCGCGCCATTCTCGACGATTTCCGGGAGCACGCGAAGGACAGTCATGTTTCGCCATACCACTTTGCGTACATCCACACCGCGCTCGGGGAGCAGGAGCTCGCTCTCGACTGGCTCGAGCGCGCCGTGGAGACACGGGGTGGTTCCGCCTCCGGTCTCAAGAGCTCGTTCTTGTTTACTTCGCTTCACGACCACCCCCGCTTCCGTGCGCTGCTGCGGAAGATGAATCTCGAATAGCATGCGTATCACCGTGGATCGCTCGACTCGCCCATGATCTTCGAGCCACGGGATCCGGACTTCGAGCACCGCGTCCGCACGAGCTTCGCGCGTCAAGCCGCCATGCGACTGCTCGGCGTCAGCCTTGATCGTGTCGAGCCGGGGGCGGTGGAGCTCTCGCTCCCGTTTCGGGATGACCTCACGCAGCAACATGGATTTCTGCACGCCGGCATCGTCGCGGCTGTCGTGGACAGCGCGTGCGGCTACGCGGCGCTCAGCCTCATGGAGCCGGGTGTCGCCGTGCTCAGCGTCGAATTCAAAGTGCAGCTGCTCGCGCCAGCGCGCGGCGAATTCTTTCGTGCGCGCGGCAAGGTGATTCGAGCGGGCCGAACACTATCTGTCGTTTCCGGAGAAATGCGTGCGTTTGCAAGCCAAACTGTCGATGCAGGTGACGGTGAAGTCGTGACGATGCTGAATGGGACGATGATGACCGTTCGGGGTCGTCCCGAGCTCGCTGATTAGATCGCGTCGCCTCATTGGTCGCTGCGCCCGGCAATTTCGACATGCTCGTCTACATCGAAGAACGGAAGCGGCATTCCGCGACCGGCGAGGAAGGATCGATCGCATGACGCACGTTCCTCCGGACGGTG
>JBDTXN010000235.1:0-3704 GCA_040006175.1 Gemmatimonadota bacterium
GCATCGATCTCGTCGATGAAAATGATGCATGGCGCGTGTGCCTTACCCTGCTCGAAGAGATCGCGTACGCGGCTCGCGCCTACGCCCACGAACATCTCGACGAAGTCCGAACCGGACATCGAGAAGAACGGACGTCCTGCCTCGCCCGCGACTGCGCGCGCGAGGAGCGTCTTGCCCGTTCCCGGAGGACCGACGAGCAGCACACCCTTGGGCAGGCGCCCGCCGAGCCGCGTGTATTTCTGCGGATCGCGCAAGAACTCGATGATTTCCTCGAGCTCTTCCTTCGCCTCATCGGCGCCGGCCACATCCGCGAACGTCACCTTCGGCGTGTCGCCCGTGAGCAGCTTCGCCTTGCTCTTGCCAAAGCTGAAGGCCTTCGCACCGCCCGCCTGCATCTGGCGGAAGATGAAGAAGAAGATTCCAACGACGAGCAGGAACGGCAGGTACACGATGAGCTGGCCGAGAACGGAGACCTTCGCGTCGGTGGCGCTGATCTCGACACCCTTCGCGCGCAGGCGCTCCACTTCTTTCGGATCGTTTGCGACGGGCAAGCGAACCGAGAAGTGCAGAACATCCTTGCCCGCGGCGACGCTCGGAATTTTGTGCTTGAAGTCGCCGTTGATGACCTTGCCTTCCTGGATCGAAATCTTCTGGACGTTGTCCTGGTCGAGCTGCTGACTGTACGTGGAGTAGTCGATCTCGGTCGATTGGTCGCGTGCACCATTGACCTGCATGAAGACGATCGGGATCAGGATGACGATGATCCAGAGCGAGAGTGTCTTCGAGATCTTGCCCCAGCTGAAGTCGCGCTTCGGGGGAGGTGTGCGGTCAGCCATTACTGCAAGCTCGCGATATAGGGGAGATGGCGGAAATTCTCCGCATGATCCAATCCGTACCCAACCAGAAATTCGTTCGGCGCATCAAAGCCCACGTACCGAACAGGGTAGCGCAGGTGCTCGGCAATGTGTTTGTGCAGGAGTGCGCAGATCGCCAGTGATCGCGGTCGCCGGACCGAGAGCAGGTCCATGAGCCGGCTGAGGGTGCGTCCAGAATCGACAATGTCCTCGACCAGGAGAATGTGGCGCCCTTCGAGCACCGTCTCCGGATCGTAGACCATGTGCACATCGCCGCTGGACGTTGTGTCCGAGCCGTAGCTCGCGGCAACGAGGAAATCTACCTGGATGGGGCGAGTAATGTGTCGTACCAGGTCACCCAAAAATATAAAACTTCCTTTCAACAGGCCCAAGACGAGCAAGTCGCCGTCAGGATAGTCGGCGGAGATCTCGGCGCCCAGCTCACTCACGCGCGCCGAGATCGTCTCGGGCTCGTACGCGATGCGCCTCACGGCGCGTCCATCGAGCCGCGGATCAGCGATCGTCGCGCTCACACTGATAGGTGACCATCGGCCGACCGGACCGGGCGGAAGCCGCAGAGCTGCGGCGCACTCCAGGAACCCACACGATCTCGTCGTCGGCGAGCACCACCGGCCACGCACCGCGACTTGCCGCGTCCACGCCGGCGTCGCGAAGCAATCCCTTCACGCGTCGCACGTCTCCGCCTGCGGGAATCATACGATCTCCGGGATGCCAGGCTCGCACCGTGAGTGACTTGCCCACCGGCAGCGTCGCGCTCCACAGAGAGACGACGTCTTCATCGCGCGTATCGAAACGAAAGCTGCCCACTCGCACCCCTGCAGAGAGCCCCAACGCGACGCCCGGCGCATGCGGAATCGCCGCCCGAATCACGAACGAGCCCCGGTGCGATACGACCTCGAAGCCGCCGGAGAGCTGCATGCGCGCGCCACGTCTGTCTCCAGTGGTAAACGCAATCAGCCTGTCGGTTCCCCTTCGGTCGAGCGTTGCGCCCGCACGCGACGCGACGGCCGGCCACAACAGCGCAAGCTCTTCGGCATGATAGCCGCGCATCATGTCGTGAGCAACCAGAACTGCCCCCCGGCGAAGCTCCAGGGCGAGCTCTCGGTCGACGAAGCGCTCGACTTCCGCGCGAAGCGCCGTCGCGCGCGCGCCGATTGAGAGCAGCTCGCCAGGGAGCGCAGGTCGCGCGCGCGTGAGCGCAGGCAGGAGCTCGTGGCGAACGCGGTTGCGCAGATGCGCTGCGTGCGCGTTCGAGGGATCGTCCACCCACTCGATGCCGGCTCGATGTGCGTACGCGGCGACAGCGGCGCGCGTGATGGCGAGGAGGGGGCGAAGAATCGCGTGCGCGCCCCCGGCGGCCCCGAGCGCCGCCAAGCCTCGCGCGCCGGCGCCCCGCATCGTTCGCATGAGCACCGTCTCGATCTGATCGTCGCGCGTATGCGCCGTGGCGACCTGGGCGCCGTGCTGGCGGGCGACGGCGCGCAGAAAGGACCAGCGCTGGGCTCGCCACTCTGCTTCCGTGCGGCCGATGCGCGTCGCACGCTCGGTGACTGCTTCGACACCGAGCTCGCGGGCCACACGGGCCACGAGCGCCCCCGCGCGCATGGAGTGCGATCCGGTGGCGTGATCGAAGCTCGCGACGCACGCGACACATTCACGCGCGCGTGCTGCCGCTGCGTGGAGGAGTGTCATCGAATCGCGCCCGCCGGATACCGCGAGCACCACTCGCCTCCCGTCCAGCTCTCGTCGAACGTGCGCAGCCAGCGAATCGTCCATCCCTCAGTCTAACTCCACTGGCTGCCGCAGCGCGCACGCCCTAGATTCCATTCCGGACGCACACTCGACGAGGAATTCGGTGGAAACACACGGCCCGCTGGGCACCATCTGGGTAAGTCTCGGTCTGATCTCATTCTATCTCGCGCTGGTCTGGATCAACCTGATACTGCTGCCCATGATCATCACGCCGCTCTTCGTTCTCCCGCTCACGCGCCTTTTGGACAAGAAGCGGCAGCCGCCGGCGACCTGACACTTTTCGACACGATTTGACGTATGCATGAGCGGGGCGGAACTTCGGTTTCGTCCCGCTCGTCCATCGTGCAGTGGGCGCGTTCTCGTCCCGGTGCACACCGTCAAGGAGACACATGATCGGAATCGTTCTGCTCGTCCTCATCGCTGCCGGAGCGTTCTGGTTCGTAGGCGCGTACAATTCCCTCATCGGTCTGCGCAACCAGGTGTTCAACGCCTGGAAGCAGATCGATGTTCAGCTCAAGCGCCGCCACGATCTCATTCCCAATCTCGTCGAGACCGTGAAGGGCGCCATGAATTTCGAGAAGGAAACGCTCGAGTCGGTGATCGCAGCGCGCAATCAGGCAATCGCCGCCACGCGTGGTACCACCGACCTTCCGTCGGCTCAGCAGGTGCAGGCAACGGCGGCGGCCGAAGGGCAGCTCTCGTCCTCGCTCAGCAGACTGTTCGCGGTGGTCGAGGCGTATCCGGATCTCAAGGCGACCGCAAACGTCGCGCAGCTGCAGGAAGAGCTGACGAGCACGGAGAACAAGATCGCGTTCGCGCGCCAGCTCTACAACGATCAGGCTACCGTGTACAACACGCGCCAGCAGCAGTTCCCCGGCAGCCTCATCGCCGGTTTCGCGAAGGCGACGCCCGCGCAGCTCTGGGAGATCAGTGATGCGGCGGAGCGTGAGGTCGTGAAGGTCGATCTCTCGTTGAACGCCAGGAAGTGAGCGACGAGGTCAATCTCTTCGCGCAGCAGGAGGCCAATCGCCGGCGCTCTCGATGGCTGGTGATTGGCTTCATCCTGTTTTTCGCGTG
>JBDTXN010000236.1:0-3700 GCA_040006175.1 Gemmatimonadota bacterium
GAGCTTCCGTTCGAGGAGGTGCCGATCGCGCAGAAGCGCATCATTGCCGTGTGCAACGCGGTGGGCCGCCCCGTGATCACCGCGACGCAGATGCTCGAGTCGATGATCATGAATCCGCGGCCCACTCGCGCGGAGGCGAGCGATGTCGCCAACGCGATCCTCGATGGCACCGACGCCGTGATGCTCTCCGCGGAGACGGCGGCTGGCGCGTATCCGCAGCTCGCCGTCGCGGCGATGACCCGCATCATTCTGGAGATCGAGCGCAGGCCGCTGCCGCACGCGTCGCTCGAGGTGACGGGAGACGTGGACGGGCACGTGGCTACGGAGGACGCAATCGCGGCCGCGACATCGGCTGCGGCGAAGTCCCTCGGCGCGCCGCTCGTGATCGTGTTCACGAAGAGCGGCTTCAGTGCGCGCATCGTCGCGTCGCACCGGCCGGGCGTTCCGATCCTCGTGCTCACGGATTCGGCGCGCACCTACAGGCAGCTCGCGCTCGTGTGGGGAGTCATTCCGGAGCTCGTGCCGCGCGCGGCGAATTACGAGGAGATGTTCGAGCACGCACGCACGGTGATCGAGCGTCGCGCGCTGGCCACGCGCGGAGATCGGGTGCTCGTCACGGCGGGCGTCCCCTTCGACGTGCCGGGTACCACGAATCTGCTCCGCGTCGAGGTGGTGTGAGGCTCACCTTCCTCGGCACGGGGACGAGCTTCGGCGTACCGCAGATCGGCTGCACCTGCGAGGTGTGCAGCTCGAGCGACCCGCGCGACAAGCGCACGCGGAGCGGCGCGATCGTGGAAACCGATGCGGGAAAGCGCATCCTGATCGACACACCGCCGGAGCTCAGGCTGCAGCTCATCGCTGCGCGCGTCGATCGGGTGGATGCGATTCTGTTCACGCACGAGCATGCGGATCACATCCACGGAATCGACGACGTGCGTGCGTTGTCGGTGCGCAACAGGTCGGCGCTGCACATGTACGGACCCGAGGACACCGTGCGCACGCTCGAGCAGCGCTTTGCGTACATCTTCGACGAGCGCATGCGTCCGCTACCGGGCACCACGAAGCCCGAGGGTGATCTGACGACGCTGACGGCCGGCGTTCCGGTGGAGATCGCGGGAGAGATCGTGGTGCCGATCGCGGTCCCGCACGGGCACACGACGGTGTTCGGCTATCGTATTGGTGATCTGGGATACGTTACCGATGCGAAGCTCCTTCCACCCGAAGCGATCGACGCGCTGCGCGGAGTGAAAGTGCTGGTCCTCAATGCGCTCTTCTGGAAGCAGCATCCGACGCACATGAGTGTTCCGGAGGCGATAGACACGGCGCGGATGGTGGGAGCGGGGCGTACGTATCTCACGCATCTCACGCACGACAACTTCCACGCGCAGCTCGAAGCAGCGCTGCCGCCGGGACTTTTTCCGGCCAGCGACAATCTGACAGTCGACATTGTCTGAAAACGACGGCGCGACCCTTGCCGCGCAGAGTGGTGTTGGCGACTTTCCTCCCATCTTCCGCTCCCCCGTGCGGGCAGAGGGGGACGACGACATCGGAGGAGCATGCAAGCTCAGGGATCGGTAACGGCGCCCGTGTTCGGCGATGACATCGATGTGCAGCAGGGGCGACTCACCGTGCGCAATGAGAATGCGCTTCGCACGGCGAAGATGGATGCCCTCGTGCGCCAGGCGGTCTTCGGCGAAGGGCAGGCGAAGGATCACGCGCAGTGGATGATCTGGGAAACCGCGCAGGCGGTCGGCGTGCGACCCGCGTCCATTCACGATCTCTATGCCGCGCGCGGACGCGGCGAGGTGAAGGGATTCACCGTCCCCGCGATGAACGTGCGCGGGATGTCGTACGACACTGCGCGTGCGATCTTCAGAACCGCGGTGCGCATGCACGCGGGCGCGTTCATCCTCGAGATCGCACGCTCCGAGATCGCGTACACGGCGCAGCGCCCGTCCGAGTACGTGACGGTGATGCTCGCGGCCGCGCTCCGCGAAGGATTTCGCGGCCCTGTTTTCATCCAGGGCGATCACTTCCAGGTGAACGCCAAGAAATTCGCCGCCGATCCCACGGGCGAAGTCGCCGCCGTGAAGCAGCTCGCGCTCGAAGCCGTGTCCGCGGGCTTCTACAACATCGATGTCGACACGTCGACGCTCGTCGACATCTCCCTTCCAACGCTCGATGCGCAGCAGGAGCGCAACTTCGAAGTCGCATCGGAGATCGCCGCATACGTGCGCTCGATCGAGCCTGAGGGCGTCACCATCTCGATCGGCGGCGAGATCGGCGAGGTCGGCACGCAGAACAGCACCGTTCCGGAGTTGCGCGCGTTCATGAACGGCTTCACGACGTCGCTCGAGCGGCGCGCCGCCGGCGCGGTCGGCCTCTCCAAGATTTCCGTGCAAACGGGAACGTCGCACGGCGGCGTGGTGCTTCCCGACGGCGGCATCGCGGACGTGAAGCTCGATCTGGAGGCGCTCGAGGCGCTCTCGAGGGTCGCACGCGACGAATACGGAATGTCCGGCGCGGTGCAGCACGGCGCGTCCACGCTCCCCGAGAGCGCGTTCGACAACTTTCCGCGCATCGAGACCGCGGAAATTCATCTCGCGACGAACTTCCAGAACATTCTCTACGAGCAGATGCCCGGCGCGCTCCGCGCGAAGATCTACGCGTGGCTCGACGAGAATGCGAAGGACGAGCGCAAGAAGGGCGACTCCGATGAGCAGTTCTACTACAAGAGTCGCAAGAAGGCGCTCGGGCCGTTCAAGCGCGAGCTGTGGGATCTACCCGAGGATGTGAAAGAGAAGATGGCGAAGGCATACGATCGCACCTTCAGCTTTCTCTTCGAGCAGCTGCGCATCGGGGGCACCGCGGACGCGGTGACGCGCCTCGTCTCCGCGCCCGTGCAGCGACGGCGCACGTCCGGTGGGGTCGCGGTGGAGGCCGCGCCCGACGACCCGGACGCCGGCGAGTGAGCCCATGGGTGCCGCGCCATCACTCTGGCTCGGCGCCCTCGGCCGGCTGGCTGGACGCGCAGCCCACGAGCTGAAGAACCCCCTGAACGGTCTTGCACTGAACGTCGAGGTCGTTCGCTCGCGCTCCGCACGACCGGGAGTCGAGGCATCGTCGCTGGTGCCCTATGCAGCGGCAGCCGCCGGCGAGCTCGAACGAACGATTCCCCTCGTAGAGGCGCTGCTGGCGTTGGCGCGCCCCCTACCTGACCCCGTAGATTTACGCAGTGCCATTCAGCCACTCCTCGTGCTCTACGGCGCGATCGCGAAGGCAGGGGGTGGATCGCTCGATGTGGTCTATGAAGCGGAACAAATGTTTGTGAAAGCGGACGGAGATACCGTGCGGGCGCTTGCCGCTGAAGCGCTCGATGTCACCGTGGGAGCAAACCTCGAGGTCGCCGGCAAAGTCGGCGATTCCGACGGTGCGCTCTCCATTCGGTTGGTGGGCGGCGCCGGACGGCCGATCGCCTCCAGGATGGAGCGACTGGCTGCCGAGCACGATATTCGGCTCAATTCCGATGAAGACGAAACACTCCTCCTGTTCCCCGCGCTCTCGCGCGCTGGAGTCGATTCGAATACATGACCGCAAAGATCCTGATCGCCGATGACGAACGCGCGATAACCGAAGGGTTGAGCGCCATTCTGCGCGACGAAGGCTACGACACCGAGATCGCGAGCGACGGGCAGCGTGC
>JBDTXN010000237.1:0-3666 GCA_040006175.1 Gemmatimonadota bacterium
ATCCCGGGCTGCGGCTTGTGCATGTCGTCCGGGATGTGCTCGAGTCCGTCGATATCTATCACACCTTCCCTCACTGCGAGGATCGTGCTTCGGAAACGCAAAAGCAGGGCCGACTCCGCCGTACGTTTGCGCGATCGCTCAGAGACGCCCGCAACTGTGTCAAGCCAGGCATATCGACACGTTTGCGCTCCCCCTGCCGTGGGCATCCGATTAGAGTATCATAAACGGAGGTGTCGAGATGCGATGTCGTTGATGAGCCGACTGATCATGGTGTCGAACCGGCTCCCGATTACGGTCACCGGATGTGGTGATGCGATCGAGGTTGCGCCCAGCAGCGGTGGCCTGGCAACAGGGCTGGGCTCGCTACACGAGGGCAGCGAAAGCCTGTGGGTAGGCTGGAGCGGCCTCGACGCGAATGCGTCTCCGGAGGCGCGCCACCGTTTGCAGACGCAGCTCTCGGCGCGGCGTTTGGTGGAGGTGCCGCTGTCTTCGGAGGAAGTCTCCGTCTACTACGAGCACATCGCCAACGGGGTGATCTGGCCGATCTTTCACGATCAGCTCGAGAAGCTCCCGAACGTGATCGAAGGGTGGGACACCTACGAGGCCGTGAACGCGCGCTACGCGGACATGATCGCGGCGTGCGCGCGCCCCGGGGACACGGTCTGGATTCACGATTTCCAGTTGATGCGCGTACCCGCGCTGCTCCGTGAGCGGCTACCCGAGCTGCGGATCGGCTTCTTCCTCCACATTCCGTTTCCGAATCCCGAAATTTTCTTCGCGCTCGCCAAGCGACAGTGGCTCGTGGAGGGGATGCTCGGAGCCGATCTCATCGGATTCCACACGCGGAAATATCGCGGACACTTCACGGCAGCGCTGCGCCGGCTGCTTGGAATCGAAATGCAGAAGGACGCGGTGTCATATCTCGGGCGGCGCGTGCGGCTCGGAATCTTCCCCATGGGCGTGGACAGCGCGTCGTTCGCGGAGCGCGCGACGGATCGCAAGGTGATGATGGAGACCGCGCGCCTGACATCGGATCGTGGGATGCGACTGCTCGTCGGCATCGACAGGATGGACTACAGCAAGGGACTGCCCAAGCGGCTGCTCGCGTTCGAGCGGCTGCTGACGGTGCATCCGGAGTGGCTCGAACGGATTCGCCTCGTGCAGGTGGCGGTGCCGTCGCGGGAAGGGCTTGCCGCGTACAAGTCGGTGCGCCGCACCGTCGAGGAGCTCGTGGGGCGGATCAACGGTCGCTTCGGGACGCATCGGTGGACGCCGATTCGCTACATCAATCGCAGCATAAACGATACGGTGCTCTCCGCGCTCTACAATGCGGCGGATGTCATGCTCGTGACACCGCTGCGCGATGGGATGAATCTCGTGGCGAAGGAATTCGTCGCCGCGCGCACCGACTGCGACGGCGTGCTCGTTCTGAGCGAGTTCGCGGGTGCGGCCGATGAGCTCACGCGCGCGGTCATCGTGAATCCCTACGACGTGGATGGGCTGGCGGAGTCGCTGCACATGGCGCTCCAGATGCCCGAGCCCGAGCGGCGCGAGCGCATGCAGTCGCTTCGTGCGCACGTGATGGAGAACGATGTGTCCCGGTGGTCGAGCGGCTTCCTCTGTCAGCTAGGGCAATGCTGACCTGACGGAGGGGGCGACGTGAGCGTGGTTGTCGTTACACATCGACTATCCCGAAGTCGGGGCTACATTCGGAGATCCTCACGAGAATGGAGTAGGCTCATGTTCGCGAACAACGTTCTTCGTCTCGCTGCACGTGCCGTGCTGCTCGCTGGAATTGCTTCACCGCTGGATGCGCAAGCGGCAGCCAAGTCGCTTCCGCAGCAAATCGCCGATGTGATGGTGCAGCTCGCCGGTGGAGTTCACACAGGCTATCGGTTCACGCATGCCAAGGGGCTCGTCGCCACCGGCACGTTCACGCCCGCAGCGACAGCCAAGAGCATCAGCCGCGCGGCGCATCTCCAGGACGCTCCCGTGCCGGTGACGGTCCGCTTCTCCGACGGATCAGGAGCTCCAATCATACCAGACAACGATGCGAACGCCTCACCTCACGGCCTGGCGGTTCGCTTCGCGCTTCCGGGCGGTGCGTTCACCGACATCGTCGCCCTCTCGCACAACGGCTTCCTCGTCGGCACCGGGGAAGATTTTCTGGCATTCCTCAAGGCCGCCGCTGCGACGACGCCAAAGAGTCCGCATCCGAGTCCCATCGAGGCGTTCCTGGGTTCCCACCCCGCCACGCTCAAGTTCATCGTCGACTCGAAGCCTGCCGCGAAAAGTTTCGAGAATCTCGACTTCTACGGAAACAACGCGTTCGTCTTCGTCGATGCCGCCGGGAACAAGCGCGCCGGCCGCTATCAGATCATCCCCGTGGCTGGCGTCGTAAAGCTCGACTCCGCGACGGGTGCGAAGCAGAAGCCGAACTTCATGTTCAACGATCTCAGGGCCGCCGTCGCGAAGGGACCGGTCCAGTACAAGCTGTACGTGCAGCTCGCGAATCCCGGCGACAAGACCAACGATGGCTCCATCGTATGGCCGGACGACAGGAAGCGCGTGGAGCTCGGAACCATCAGCGTGACGAAGATCGCGCCCAACAGCGATGCGCTGCAGAAAAAACTTGCGTTCAATCCCATCTACATCACGAACGGCATCTCACTTTCGGACGATCCGCTACCGCAAATCCGGTCTGCCGTCTACGCGCTTTCGGTGGCACACAGACATTAGGCGTGGAGTGCCCGTCGTGATCTAAATCGGGCCGCCCGTCGGGCCGAATCGCTCCGTCCGAATCGTCATCGGGTCGTAGCCGAGCGACACCAGTGCCTCCGCGGCCGTCTCGACGAGCGGTGTCGGACCGCACACGTACACCGGAGGTCGCATTGCAATCGGCCATGCGACCTCCGCGATCATCGCGCGATCGATGCGCCGCGCGAAACCGGTCCAGCCGAGCGGTGGCTCGCGCGTCAACGTGTGCACGACGCTGAGAGAATCGTCGGAGTCGGCGAGGCGCGCGAGCTCGTCGCGGTAGATGAGCTCCTGCCAGCTCCGTGACGAGTAGAGAAGGAGCGCCGGGATCGCGCGGCGCACGCTCTCCGGCGCGAGTGCGCGGTGGCGAAGCATCGCCATGAGCGGAACGATCCCTGATCCACCGCCCACGAGCATGAGTGGCCCGCCGTCGCTCACGCTCCACACGAAGTGTCCGCCGATCGGGCCGCGGAGCTCCAGCGAGTCGCCTTCGTGGAGCTCGTCGACGAGATACGTGGACACCTCGCCATCCTCGAGTCGCTCGATCGTGAGCGAGAGGCTCGAGTCCTCGGGCGGCGAGGCGATCGAGTAGCTGCGCTCCGTCTGGTAGCCATCCTCGGCGGTGAGCCGCACGTCCACGTGTTGCCCCGCGCGGTGTCCGGGCCACTCCGGAACGTCGAGCACGAGCGTCCGCACGCGCGACGTCTCGGCCATGATCTTCGCGACGGTGCCGATTCGCCAGGCGATCGGCCGCGCTCTGGCCGTGAGCGGCGTCGTGGTTTCAGGATCGCTCACGAGGGATGTAGGCGGGCGGCGTGCGTCACGCGTCGCCGGTGTACCTCTGCTCCTTCCATGGATCGCCGCGCATGTGATAGCCGAGCGCCTCCCAGAAGCCCGGCTCGTCGTGAT
>JBDTXN010000238.1:0-3665 GCA_040006175.1 Gemmatimonadota bacterium
TACATGCCGTTCTTCGCGAAGGCCGCGGCGCTCGCCCTCAAGGCGTACCCCGCCGTCAATGCCCAGATCGAAGGCGACACCGTCGTCTACAAGCACTACGTCAACCTCGGCATCGCGGTCGCCGCCGAGAACGGGCTCGTGGTGCCGGTGGTGAAGGACGCGGACCGAATGTCGATGATCGAGTTCAGCCGCGCGCTTGCGGCCGTCGCCAAACGCGCTCGCGACGGCGCGCTCACGATGGATGATCTCACTGGCGGCAGCTTCACGATCACCAACGGCGGGGTGTTCGGATCGCTCGTGTCGACGCCGATTCTGAATTATCCGCAGGTGGCCATCCTCGGCCTGCACAAGATTCAGGACCGCCCCGTCGCGATCGCGGGAAAGGTCGAGATCCGGCCAATGATGTATCTGGCGCTGTCGTACGATCACCGGCTGGTGGACGGACAGCAGGCAGTGCTCTTCCTCGTTCGCATCAAGGAGCTCATCGAGGATCCAGCGGCGATGCTTGTCGAGTGATCGCCCGCACCGCAGCAATCACGTGACCGACAATCTCGAGCCCGATGTTCTGATCATCGGCGGCGGCCCTGGGGGCTATGTCGCTGCCATTCGCGCATCGCAGCTCGGCCTCCAAACCGTGTGCGTGGAGCGCGACACCACGCTCGGAGGCACCTGCGTGAACGTGGGGTGCATCCCGAGCAAGGCGCTGCTCGAGTCGTCGCATCACTTCGAGTTCGCGCGCGAACGGGCCGCGACGCACGGGGTGATGCTCCCGGAGGTCGGTCTCGATCTCGGCGCGATGCAGAAGCGGAAGACTGGTGTGGTTGCGCAGAACACGCGCGGGATCGAGTACCTGTTCAAGAAGAACGGGATCACGTGGGCGCGCGGGAGCGCGACGCTGCAGGCAGGCAACGTGGTCGAGGTGCGGGGGGCGCCCCCCGAAAACAGTGTAACGGTCTACAAGCCCAAGTCCGTCATCATAGCGACGGGCTCCGCTCCCATTCAGCTCCCGTTTCTTCCGTTCGACGAAGATCGCATTCTCTCCAACATCGGCGCGCTCGCGCTCACGGACGTTCCCGAGCGCATGATCGTCATCGGCGGCGGCGTGATCGGCGTGGAGCTCGGATCCGTGTGGCGCCGGCTCGGTGCGAAGGTCACGATCGTCGAGCTGCTTCCCGCCATTCTCGCCGGCTACGACGCGGAGCTCGCGCGCGAAGCGGAGAAGGCGTACCGCAAGCAGGGACTCGATATTCGCACGAGTGCCAAGGTGACCGGCGCGCGCCGCGAAGGCGACCGTGTGCTCGTCGACGTCGAGAAGGACGGAAAGTCGGAGACGCTCGAAGCGGATCGCGTGCTCGTGTCCGTCGGCCGCAAGCCCTCGCTCTCGGGCATCGATGCCAAGGCGCTCGGCCTCGCCCTCGGTTCCCGCGGCGAGATCGCCGCCGATGATCAGATGCGCACGAATCTCCCGAACGTGTACGCGATCGGCGACTGCGTGGGCGGAATGCTGCTCGCGCACAAGGCCGAAGACGAGGGGACGATTGCTGCCGAGGTCATCGCGGGGCGGAACTCGCACATGCACTACCGTGCGATCCCGGCCGTCGTGTACACGACCCCGGAGGTCGTGTCCGTGGGGCTCTCCGAGGAACAGGTGCGTGAGAGCGGGCGCGCGTTCAAGATCGGCAAGTTCCCCTACTCGGCGAACGCGCGAGCACGCACGGCGGGCGAGAGCACGGGATTCGTGAAGCTGATTGCCGACTCCGAAACGGACGAGCTGCTCGGCGCGCATCTGCTTGGGCCCTCCGCATCGGAGCTCGTTGCAGAGCTCACGCTCGCACTGGAATTCCGCGGGTCGAGTGAGGACATCGCGCTCACGGTGCACCCGCATCCGACGTTGAGCGAGGCGACGCGCGAGGCGGCGCTCGCGGTGCTGGGACGCGCGATCCACATCTGACATCGAGACGAGAGTGAGCGAGCGACGATCGATCGTCTCCGTCTCGCCTTCGCTGCTCGGAGCTGCATGCGCCGTGGTCGAACGCGCATTGCGAGATACGCACTATCTCGGGGGCGCCCTCGACGCCCTCCGCTCGGCCGTCGCCGCGCCGGGGGCTGACGGGCGCGCGCTCGCGTGCACGAGAGGCGATGACGTCGAGGGCGTGATCGTCTTCGGATTGTTCGGAGGTGCGAGCGGCGCCGGTCGCCTGCACTTCGTGGTCGTCGAGCGCAACGCACGTCGCGCAGCTGTCGCGCGGGCGCTCGTCGACGCGGCGGTCCATGCGCTGATGGCGTCGGGTGCGCGATTCATGCTCGCGGAGCTGCCGGACGATGCGAGCGAGCTCCCGATGGCGCGCACCTTTCTTCGCGCGCTTGGATTTTTCGAAGAGAGCCGGGTCGACGACTTCTACCGGGATGGCGTCGCGCTGTCGTTTCAGCGGCGAGAGCTCGACGTGCGTGCGTGAACGAAAACGGGGAGGAGCGGTTGCTCCTCCCCGTCGACGTGCTGCCACTGCGCCGATTAGCGCGGCGGCTTCGTCGACGTGCTTGGCGTCGGTGTGCCCATTCGCGTGCTGTCGGCCGGCGACACGTTCATCGACGAATCCGTGTGTACGCTTGTCGAGTCGGTGTGGACGCGGCTGGACGGCGTCTTCCCCGCCTTCGTCGTATCACGAATGCGATCGCTCTTCTGCCGCGTGGTCGACGAGTTCGAGGTCGTCACGCTTCCGTTCGACGAATCGACGCGCGTGGAGTCGGTGTGAATGCGCGTGGACGAGCGGGTCGTATCCTGAGGATACGTCGTCGAGGAGGACGTGCTGGGATTCGTTGGGGTCGTCGTCTGCGCATGCGCTACAGCCGGAGCAGCCATCACGGCTGCGGCGGCGATGAATTTCAGAAACATTGTACTGCCTCCCTCTAAGCGGTTCATGATCGATAGTTCCGCGCCGAAGTTCGTGCGCGAACAATCGTGAGGTTGCAATGGACGGACCGCAGGGGGGCGCTTATTACCAATTGTGCATTAAAAAGCTGCCGATCTCGAACAGAGACCGGCAGCTCTCCACTTTTGTGATGCACGTTACGAAATCGTGGACGTGTCCGTGCTGCTCATCTGTGGTATGGTCGAGGCGCTGGAGTTTCGCACGCGCGGCAGTACGAGGATGGCCGCGATCGCCGCACAAAAAAAACCGGTCTCAGTTGAGAGACCGGTTTTCGTGCGACTAGCAAAGTGAACTATCGGCCGTGCAACACCGTCGCGCCAACAGCCACTCCGATCGCGAGCGCACCGGCAGCCGCGGCGATCGCAACGGCCGGCGTGAGCGAGAACGAGCGATTGTACCAGGGCTCGGCAACAGCCGGCGCCGCGGTAGGAAGCGCTTCCATGATTCGCTCGTAGAGATGCGCAGGCGTCGTCATCTGACGTCGCACCTGCACCTCACGATCGAGGCGGAGCCAGAAGTCCACATCGCGCGACGCATTGCTCTGACGAACGGCGCTCTCTGAAAGCTCGCCATCCAACCAGGAATGGATCGCCCCGGGCGTCTGCTGCCCGGTGAGCGGAACTTCGCGATCGGTGATCGGACGCGGCGCGTCACCTTTCGGTGCCGGCGGATTCCGATGGTCTCTGGGATCCAGGTTGTCTTGCATCACGCGTACTTTTCCTCAAGAAGAGCCTG
>JBDTXN010000239.1:0-3654 GCA_040006175.1 Gemmatimonadota bacterium
CCGTCGCGGCGCGGCAGCGTAGCGCGCGGGCAGAGCGCAAAGCGCGCTAGTCGCGAACTCCGACATGTCGAAGCAAGACGCAATCGAGCTCGAAGGGACGGTCATGGAAGTGTTGCCCAATGCAACCTTCCGAGTGGCCGTGAACGAACAGCACAACGTGCTCACGACCCTCGGCGGCAACATGCGCCGATTCCGCATCCGTGTTCTCGCGGGCGACCGTGTGCGCATCGAGGTCTCTCCTTACGACCTCACCCGCGGCAGAATCATCTACCGCCACAAAAACTAGCTCTGACGTCCCGCGTTACGGCGCGGGTTTCCAGGCGGGTGACCAGTTATCGAAAAGAGGCTGGGCCGACGCGGTATCCGACGCCAGCACTCGTTATCCGACCGTCGGCACTGATTCGAACACCTCGTCTCGAGTGAGCCCGGTACCCGTCGTCGAGTCGGGTTTGATGTCCGAGCGGCTGCGCTCTAGCTCCAGCGCATCAGCCCGCGAGCGCGTCCATCGTCGCATCCGTCACTGCCGGAAGCTCGAGCGTGAACACGCTCCCGCCGTCGACACGATCCTCGTACGAAAGCGTGCCGCACTGCGCCATGGCGAGGCGAAGCGCGATCGAGAGCCCGAGCCCCGCGCTCCCCGCGTCGGGCGTGCTGCGCTCCGGCCGGTAGAACGGCTCGAATATGCGCTCGCGCTCCGCCACCGGTACTCCGGGTCCGCGGTCCGCCACGGAGATCGCGATCATGCTCCCCGCGCGCGAAAGCTCGATGTCCACCGGCTGCGTGCGCGGCGAATACTTGTGCGCGTTCTCGAGCAGATTCACGAGAATGCGCAGCGCGTGTACGAAGTCGAAGCGGCCAACGAGCACCGGCTCCGACCATGCGATCGACGTGCGCAGCTCCCGCCCCGCGAATGCCGCCGACACCTGCTGAATCGCGGCGCCCACCACATCCTCCGCCGCGTTGATCTCCGCGCGCACGGGAAGCTCGCCAGCGTTCAGTCGCGACAGGTCGAGCAGATCGGCAACCATGCGATTGAGCCGGTCGGCCTGCTGCTCGATGGTTCCCGCACGCTCGTCGCCATCGCTCGCAATGTCGTGCGCCAGCGCCTTGATCGTCGTGAGCGGCGTACGAAGGTCGTGCGACACGGACGCGAGCAGCGCGTCCTTGAGCCGGTCCGCCTCGCGCAACGCCTCCGCCCGCTCGGCTTCGGCGACGAGACGTACGCGCTCGATGCCCAGCGCCGCGTAGTACGCGAGCGCGGAGAGAAATCGCCGCGCCGCCGCATCGAGCGCGATCGGTGAATGGTGCCTGAGCGCGAGCGTGCCCACGGATCGCGCATGGACCTCGAGCGGCACGACGATCGCGCGCGGGTCGGGCTCGCGCCCGTCCGGTTGCTCGGTGGGCGGTCCCGTCACCAGCCCCGTACCTGCATGTCCTACCAGCTCCGGTTTCGTCATGTGCCCGTCGTGCAGCCAGATCTCGCATGCATCCGTGCCGATCGTGTCCCGCACGACCGTCGCGATCGCAGTGAGCGCCTGCGATGCGCTGCCCGTGCTCAGCGTCTCCGCGCCGAGTGCCGCGAGACGATCGATCTCCTCCGCGCGCCGGCTCGCCTCCGCAGTCTTCTCGTTTGCGCGCGCGAGCAGCTGCGTCGCGACGAGCGCCGTGGCCATGAACGCGATGAGCACGAGCCAGTCGGGTCGCTTTGAGATTTCGAAGCGGCCGTAGGGAGGCTGGAAAAAGAAATCGATGGAGAGGAACGCGAGCACGGCGAGCGTGAAACCGAGCCCGCGTCCGCCGCCGGAGCTCCCACCCAGAATGAGCAGCAGATACACGAGCGCGACGTGCGCTTGCGTGATTTCTCCCTGCACGCCGACCATCACGTACGTGGCGAACAGGAAGAGCGCGGTCCAGACGAGCGCCGACACCCACCGGCGTTCGGCCAGGACGATCATTCAGCGCGGCAGCTCGAAGCGATACCCCACACCCGGTTCCGTGACGATGAGCTGCGGCCGAACCGGATCCGTTTCGATCTTGCGGCGCAAGTTCGCGACGTGCACGCGAAGGTATTGTTGCGGGTCACCGAACGCGCGGCCCCACACCGCATTGAAGATCTGCTGGTGGGTGAGCGTGCGTCCCGCCTGCGTAACGAACGTACGCAGCAGCTCCCACTCGATCGGCGTCAGGTGAATCGTGTCAGCACCGCGGCGCAGCACGCGCGCCGTGAAGTCCGCCACGAGCGATCCGATCTGCATCGGCTGTACGGAGGCGGCGATCTGCGATGCCTGCGCGCGGCGCAGATTCGCACGGATGCGCGCCGCGAACTCGACATTGCTGAATGGTTTCGTGATGTAATCGTCCGCACCGGAGTCGAGCAGCGATGCCTTCTCGTGATCGGAGTGGCGCGCGGAGAGCACCACGATCGGCGCGGCGGACCACGAACGCAGCGAGCGGCACACGTCGATCCCGGCCATGTCGGGAAGCCCCAGGTCGAGCACTACGAGCGTGGGTCGCTCCGCAGTGGCCACCGCGAGCCCCTCCGCACCGTCGCCCGCCTCCAGCACCGCAGAGACTTCGTTCGCTAGCGCGTTCTTTACGACCCTGCGAATCTGTGGCTCATCGTCGATGACAAGAATCGTATCCGCAAGCATATGACAGGCCTGAAGGTTGAGGGCGAGAACCAATATTGCGTTGAGAACGCCGAAGTAAAGCGGGTATGGAACGAACCGTAACGCTTGCTACCCGGCGAGGAGTTGTACGCTCCCCGGCCTGTCCGACTGGACAGGGTGAACGGCGTCCAGGCGGCTTAGACTTCCACGCCTCACACAGTGACTAACGCACTGGTGCGCAAATCGCTGCATGCATGCGACAAACGCGCGGCCGCGGAGCACCGCAAACGACATCCGGATCCGATCCGGTGAAACCAATGGGAGTTCGCGATGAGCAATGTTAGTTTCGCCGCCGAGGCGAGTGAGCTGGAATCCAGGTGGGGGACGGACCCGCGCTGGAATGGGGTCGAGCGAACGTACACCGCCGAGGACGTGGTTCGCCTTCGCGGCTCCGTGAAGGTCGAGTACTCGCTCGCGAGACGCGGGGCGGAGAAGCTGTGGGAGCTGCTGCACAGCAAGGAATACGTTCATACGTTCGGAGCGCTCACGGGTGCGCAGGCCGTGCAGATGGTGAAGGCCGGGCTGCAGGCGATCTACATGAGCGGCTGGCAGGTTGCGGCGGACGGCAATCTCGCCGCGCAGACGTACCCGGATCAGAGCATCTATCCGTCGAATAGCGTGCCCGCATTGGTGCGCAGAATCAACAATGCGCTCATGCGGGCGGACCAGATCGAGTGGAGTGAAGGGAAGGCGGGGCGCGACTGGCTCGCCCCGATCGTCGCCGATGCGGAAGCCGGCTTTGGTGGACCGATCCACGCGTTCGAGCTGATGAAGTCGATGATCGACGCCGGCGCCAGCGGCGTGCACTTCGAGGACCAGCTCGCGGCCGAGAAGAAGTGCGGCCACATGGGCGGCAAGGTGCTCATTCCGACTGCGTCATTCGTGCGCACGCTCAACGCGGCGCGCCTCGCCACGGATGTACTCGATGTTCCGACGGTGATCATCGCGCGCACCGATGCGCTCGCGGCGACGCTGATCACGAGCG
>JBDTXN010000240.1:0-3638 GCA_040006175.1 Gemmatimonadota bacterium
GCGGCGCACCGCTACCCGGCGTGCACGGCGTGACCAACGGGGACAATCGCCGCAAGCCGAATCTGAACGGATACCCGACGCTGACGCCGATACCGGAAGTTGGTACGCCGTCGTGGGAATTCGTCGACCGTCTCAGGGCTTCGACGAAGATGAAGGTGCTGATCAAGGGGATCGTGACGCGCGAGGATGCCGAGATCGCGCTGCAGCACGGTGTAGATGGATTGTTCGTCTCGAATCACGGCGGTCGCGCCGAAAATTCGCTGCGCGCGACGGTCACATCGCTTCCCGAGGTGGTCGCCGGCGCCGGTGGCAAGATCCCGATCATCTGCGATGGAGGATTCCGCCGCGGCACGGACATCTACAAGGCGATGGCATTGGGTGCATCGTCCATCGGTATCGGCCGCCCGTACATCTGGGGACTCGGCGCCTTCGGCCAAGAGGGCGTCGAGATGGTCCTCACCCTGATGCGCAGTGAGCTGGAGATGGTGATGAAGCAAATGGGCACGACGTCGATCGTCGCCATCGCATCCAACTCCGTCGTGCCGCGCTAGCGTCATGCGCCTCTCATCCCAAATCGGAGTCCAATCATGTCTACGGTACTTGTAACCGGCACCAGCAAGGGCATCGGCTTCGAAACGGCGCTTGCGTTCGGCCGCGCCGGACACCGCGTGGCCGCGACGATGCGCACGCCCGACAAGTCGCCAGAGCTCGCGGAGATCGCCGCGCGCGAGAAGCTGCCGATCACCGTCTCGATCATGGATGTCGATACCGACGCGTCGGTGCACGACGGCGTCGCGCGCATTGCACGCGAGCTCGGCCCCATCGATGTTCTGGTCAACAACGCGGGCATCGAGCGCACGGGGTCGGTGGAGGAGTGCTCTCTCGCCGACTTCCGCGCAGTCATGGAGACGAACTACTTCGGCGCGATTCGGTGCATTCAGGCCGTGCTTCCATCGATGCGGCAGCGGAAGAGCGGATGCATCATTAACGTCACCTCCGTCGCCGGGCGGATCGCGCTGGCGCCCATGGCTCCGTACGCCGCGTCCAAGTACGCACTCGAGGCCCTGAGTGAATGTCTCGCGCAGGAAGTGAAGTCGTTCAACATCAGAGTAGCGATCGTTGAGCCGGGGATCATCGATACGGCCATGTCCAGGAATCTGAGCGCCAACGAGATCGGCTCTCCGTACGCTCAGAAGCGAAGAATGGCCGCGCTCTTCACCGCGTCGCTCAAGAATCCCGCACCGCCCACGCTCGTCGCCGAACAGATTCTCGCGGTCGCGACCAACGGATCGTGGCAGATGCGGCATCTCGTCGGTCCGGACGCCGCGCCGTTCGTTGCCTGGCGCAACTCGATGACCGATGAATCGTGGGCCGACTTCGGCGCCCTCGATGACGACGGATGGTCGGCGCGCATCAAACAGGACTTCGGCATGGATGCGCGTCCTGCTGCGGAGGCCTGATCACCCGAGCGGCTGCGATCGCGATGTGATCGCAAGCACGTGCGGCGGCGAGTGGAAAGCTCCGATTGATGAGGAGCCGAAGGCGGAGCGCTGTGCGAGCCGCTCCGCCTCCTTACATCAGTTTCCGCTTTCCTTCGCCGTCGGCGGCAGCACGTTGTTCAGCCGCAGATATCCCGCGAGCTGGCTGTAGTGATCCGACCAGTCCTCGACGAGCCCGATGAGCGGCGACACGCGCGTCGCGCGCTGGCCATAGTACGTCACCGAATCACTCAGCATTCCATCGGTGACCTTCGCGACCGCCGTCTCGCAGAACGTGAGGCTGTTCTTCAGCGCGCTCACCAGCTCCGCCTTCGACGCCGTCGCACTCGGCTCCGGTGTCTTCTCGGCTGCCACCCCCGCGATCGCGCTGCACGTGATCCGGTTGTCGCCCGCCATGTGCGCAATGATCTTCCCGAACGTCCACTGCGCGGCGGTCGGCTTGTAATTGTACTTGTCGGCCGGCATCGACTCCGCCGCATCGATCAAGATCTTCGTGTGATGCTTGACGAAGCCGTTGAAGTGCTTCGATACCGATTCTCCCCCGCCCTGCGCCGACGCCGCGAGCGGAAGAAGCATCATGAGTGCGGACAATTTCCATTTCGACATCGCGGTACTCCTGTGGGTGAGAATCACTCGTTCTGTGCAACGATTGGCCCGGGTAGGAACGGCCGCAAGTACCATGACGGCCTTCTGACGTCCGCAAATGGAGCTACCGCGTACGCCGCCCATATATTCCCCTCATGAACGCTCCCGCCGATTCCTCGTTTCGGATCAGACGTGCAGTCGAGCACGATGTGCCCGCGCTGCTCACGCTCATGCGGGGTCTGGCCGAATTCGAGGGCTACGATGCCGCGTTCGCCGTGACGGAGGATACGCTCGTCGAGCAGGGGTTCACGCGCGAGCCGCCGGATTTCTACGCTTTGGTCGCGGACTCCTCGGAATCGACGCCCGGCCTGCTCGGGATGCTGGTCTACTACCTCATACCATTCACGTTTCGCGCGCGACCGACGCTTCTCATCAAGGAGCTCCACGTCGCCGAGCCCGGACGCGGAATCGGCATCGGCGAAGCGCTCATGCGCGGAGCTGCGCGCGCGGCCATCACGCACGGCTGCGCCGCTATCAAGTGGCAGGTGGCCGATTGGAATGCGAGCGCGCGAAAGTTCTACGAGCGACTCGGCGCCACACCCGATCCCATGTGGGTCGACTACGGGCTGTCCGAATCCGCGTTCAGAGCGCTCGCGGAAGAGAGCTGAGTATCCCGCGCTCTTCAGCCCTCGATCTTGTAGATCTCCCGCTTTCCTCGGTCGACGAGATCGTGATATCCCTTCATGAGCTCTTCCATCTGCTTCATGTCCTCCGCGCTTCCCTGCGGATTCGACATCATCTTTTCGAACGTGGCGAGATCCTGCACCTCCATCTCTGCTACGACCGTCCAGTACTGCTCGGCACAGAAGTCCGTCATGACCCGCATGCGCGGCATCTTGAGCTTCTCGCTCAGCTTCGACATGGCGAGGAACTTCTCCTTCATTGCGCTCACCTTGCCCGGCTTGCAGTACATGACTTCGCGAATCAAATACATGGTGCGCTCCAGATGATAAAAGTGATGACGTGGAGAATGCACGCGGGACCCCGCCTGTCAATGTCATGTGGCGCGCTCAGGCCCTCGTGTCGCTGGAGCATGACCCTTGTCCCGTAAGCGACGCGCACGACTCCTCGCGCTCACACTCGCCACCGTCGCGTCCATTGCCATTCTCGTCGCATGGTGTGCGCATCCCATCTGCGTGCCACTTTCGTCGGCCGATGTGGCCGAGGCGGCGAAATGGGCTCCGCTCGACACTCGAACGGACAGGCAGATGCACGGTCCCGTATTTCAGCGTCGCGGCGGGCAGTGGTTTCAGTGCAAGTCCTGGATCTCGCGCCAGTTCTTCTTCTAGCGCTGCGCAGTTCGCGATCTCGAGACACAACGCGTAGCTTCACGCTCAGTCGCAGCGCCACTACTCGCCTTTGGCGGCGCGTCAGCAACTAAGCGTTCGAGAGGTACGAAATGGTGAACATCGGATTTGTCCTGTACACGAAGAGTGATACGCCAGGAACTCTCGAGGCGAAGTGGAATTTCGCAAACACCTATAGTGGACATGG
>JBDTXN010000241.1:0-3602 GCA_040006175.1 Gemmatimonadota bacterium
TGGACGAGCGCGCGACGATGACGAACATGGCGGCGGAGGTCGGCGCGTTCACGGGCATCATCGCGCCCGACGAGAAGACGGTGGAGTATCTGGTGGCGCAGCGCGGGATGACCCCCGAGACGGCGCGCGCGCTGTGCGACGGGCTCTACTCCGACGAGGGCGCGACGTATGTGCAGGAGATCGAGATCGATGCGGAGTCGATTCGTCCGATGATCGCGCTGCCCGGTGATCCCGGAAACGGCATCCACATCGATGACATGCAGGGCGACGTGAAGATCGACATCGCCTACGCCGGCTCGTGCACGGCCGGCAAGAAGGACGACATGGACATGTATGCGAAGGTGTTCGGCGAGGCGCTCGAGCGCGGAGAGAAGGTAGCTGAGGGTGTGCGCTGCTTCATCCAGTGCGGATCGCAGGAGGTGTTCGCGTACTGCCGTTCGCAGGGGTACGACCAGGTGTTCGCGGCCGTCGGCGCGACGCTGATCGAGCCTTCGTGCGGCGCGTGCATCAACGCGGGTCCGGGTGTCTCGCGCACGCGCGAGGAGGTCACGATCTCTGCGATCAACCGCAATTTCCCCGGTCGCTCTGGACCGGGACAGCTCTACCTCGCGTCGCCGTACACCGTGGCAGCGTCCGCGGTCGCCGGGCGAATCGTCGCGTGGGATGCGGATGCCCGCCAGCTCGCGCATGCATAGTCCGACCATGGGCTGCCGAGCGGCGTGCCCGTGGGTGTACGACTCACGATTCACCAATGCGCGGTGAATTCGTCGATGTCGGCGGCGTACGCCTGTACTACTATGCTGCGGGGAGCAGCGGCGTCGGTGAGCCACTCGTGTTTCTGCACGGCTTTCCGACCTCGTCGCACATCTGGCGCGACGTCGTGCCGCTCGTTCCGCAAGGACATCGCGTCGTCGTCGTCGATCTGCTCGGATATGGGCGCAGCGATCGCCCGGAAGGGCGCGATCTCAGCATCAAGGCGCATGCGGAACGTGTGCTCGCGCTGCTCGACGTGCTGCGCATTTCGTACGCGACGGTCATCGGTCACGATCTTGGAGGGGGCATCGCGCAGTATCTCGCGGTGCGGTATCCGACGCGCGTTGCGCGCCTCGGTCTCGTCAGCTCCGTCGCCTTCGACAGCTGGCCAACGCGCGAGGTGCGCCTCGTCAAGGCGACGCTGCCGCTGACACGGTATCTCCCCGCGATGTGGGTGGCCTCCGTGCTCCGCTCCGATCTGCTGCGCGGCTACTCCGACGCGCAGCGCGGCGGCCACTCGGTCGACATGTACATTCTTCCCTTCGAAGGCGCAGAGGGACGCGACACGCTGGTCGAGCATCTCGCCGCGCTCGATCCCGACGAGACGGAGGCGCTCGCGCCGCGGCTCAAGGACATCGTGGCGCCGACGGCGATCGTCACCGGGGCGCATGATCCGTTCCTCGGGATTGCGGTGGCCGAGCGACTGCACGGTGCGATCAAGGATTCGACACTCGAAGTGATCAACGACGTTCGGCACTTCGTGCCCGAGGTCGCACCTCAGCGCGTTGCGGACATGATCACTGATCTCGTGGGACGATGAGCTCGAGGCTGGAAACCTTTCGCGCGATGGTGGCGCAGCATCCGGACAATGTGCTGGCGCGCTTCGGGCTGGCCACGGAGGCGCTGAAGGAAGGGCTGCACGCAGAAGCGGCGGAACAGCTGCGCGCGTATCTCTCCGCGTACGATGACGAGGGGAATGGATACGGCCGGCTCGCGCTCGCGCTGGAGAAGCTGGGCCGCATCGACGAAGCGAAAGACGCGCTGCACGCGGGGATCGCGGCAGCGCGTCGGTTCGGACATCCGGGAATGGCGGCGGAGTTCGAGGCGCGAATCGAGGAGCTCGACGAGGGCTGAGCGCTATCGCAGAGCCGCGGTCGCCTTGTTCAGAGCCTCGGTCGCGTTCGTGAATCGCGATGCGAGATCATTCATTTCGGCCTGCGCGAGCGCTTGATCGCCGGCGCGCGTCGCCTCGTTGATCGACGGGAACACCATGTTCGAATAGCCGTTGTCGAGGTCCGCGGCATAGATGAGGTTGCGGAACCAGGGTCGCGTCTTGAGCCCCTGCGGGCGCGTGAGCGCGCGCTCGACGAGCATGAGCGATGCGTTGGTGCGCGTGCTCAACGCCTTGGACGGCGAGCCCTTCGCGAGCACCGAATCCCGCGCGGACGCAAAGGTCATCGCCGCGTGCTCGAGCCCATCGATCGACGCTCCGAGCGTCGACGCATCGAGCGTCCACTGCTTCGCCGCTGCGCTCTTCTGCGTAGTGCCCATGTGGATGCGCATGTCGCGCGCGAACTCGACGTAGTCGTACGGAAGGACCTCCGCGTTCGCGAGTCGCAGCACCATGGCCGCAGCTACGCGCCCCGATGCCGCGTGGTACGCATACGTCGGATCGCCGAACGTCGACATCCAGTGATACGAGTCGAACTGCGAGTGGTAGCTGCCGCCGGGACCGTGATAGCCCCAGTCCTCGATGGGAATGCCGAGATGATTGTAGAAGCCCGCGAAGTCGGAGCCGCCGCCCGGATCGTCCATCTCCGGCTCGGCGCTATCCGCAACCGACGCCGTCTTCCGCCAGACCGAGTAGACGGACCCCGACCCGCTCGGATCGGGAACTTCGCGTGCGACGTCGCGCAACATCGGACGCAGCGAAGGCGATCCGCCAGCGCCGAAGTTCTTGCCGGAGGCGGCGCCATCCTGATTGAGATACGCGACCGCGCCGCGCTGCAGTCGGAGCGAATCATCCTCCACATATTCGGTGGAGCCGAGCAGCCCCCATTCTTCTGCGTCCCAGGTGGCGAACAGGAGGGTGCGCTTCGGACGCCATCCCTTCTTCACCTCGGCGGCGACCGCGCGCGCCGCCTCGAGAATGCTGACGACACCGCTCACGTTGTCGCCGGCGCCCGGACCCCAAGCGTCGCGATGTCCGCCGATGATCACAATCTCATCGGGGAACTCGCTTCCGCGCACGACTCCGAACGTGTCGAAGATGTGCTTGATCGAATTGGTCGCCGTGTCGCTGCGCACCACGATGCGTGCTGCCACCGGACCGGGGCCGATGTGATAGCGGAACGGAAGTCCGCCCTGCCACGTCTGTGGAATTTTCGCTCCGCGAACATCGTGCAGAAGTGCGGCGGCGTTCTTGTACGAGGCCGGCATCACCGGAATGTGCGGCACCTGCATTTCGCTCAGCGGGATGCGCTTCGCGCCGGGGCGGCTCGGATAGCCGGGTGTGCTCGGATCGCCGTTGTCGTTCATGATGCTGCCGCGCTGCACGCCCCTCTCCATGCGCATGGGCCCTTCAGGATACACATCGCCGAGCACGTAGCCGTCGTCGGCGGGATCGCTGTAGATGATGAGACCAACGGCGCCCCGCTTCTCCGCTTCGCGCGCCTTGATTCCGCGGTACGAGTGGCCGTAGCGCGCGATTGCGATCTTTCCCTTCACACTGACGCCGATCGAGTCGAGCTGCTTGTAGTCCTCGATCAGTCCATAGTTCACGTATACGACCGGCGCGCTCACGTCGCCGGTGCCGCTGTAGCCGTTCGCGATGATCTTCTCGAAGGCGG
>JBDTXN010000242.1:0-3602 GCA_040006175.1 Gemmatimonadota bacterium
AGCCCCGCCAGCATCAGCGCACCGCCGCCGATCCCGCCGATGAAGAAGTACAGGACGATGAGCCACTTGAAGTCCGGCGGCGCCGTGAAGAACGTGCTCGGGAGCCCGGCCTGCACGCTCACTCCTTCCCGCTCGAGGAGGAAGCGGCGACCTCACGCATGCGGCGCGCGCGAAGCGTCACGGCTCCGACAGCCGCCATCAGCACGGCGCCGAGCGTCGAGAGCAGCGAACCCTTCACCAGATTGCGCGTCGGCATCTTCGGATCGCGCGGCAGGCCGTACACCTCGGGCTCATCCACCAACAGATAGAAGGAGTTGAGACCGCCGAGCGGGCCCTTCGGATCGGCACCATAGAGATACGCGCGCGTCTCGCCCTGCTCGCGCAGCTGCACCGCTCGCGCCTCGGCGCGCTTGCGGAGTTCCGAAATGGGACCGAACTGAATCGAGTCCGTCGGACATGCCTTCGAGCACGCGGGCTCGAGTCCGACACTCGTGCGATCGTAACAGAGCGTGCACTTCTGCGCGGTGTGTGACACGTGGTTGATGTCGATCACACCGAACGGACACGCGCCGATGCAGTCGCGGCATCCGTTGCACGTGTCGGACTGGATGACCACGGTGTCGAACTCGGTGCGGATGATCGCCCCGGTGGGGCACACCTCGAGACATGGCGCGTTCACGCAGTGCTTGCACACGTCGCTCATCATGAGCCAGCGGCCCTGGTACGGCTCCGGGAACTGCTCGATGAACTTGACGTGGCGCCACGACTCGCCGCTCAAGCGCAGCGTGTTGTCGTAGCTCTGCCCACTCAGCTCGATGCGTGCTCCACCCTCGCCTCGCGCGGGGAGCTGGTTCCATTCCTTGCACGCGACCTCGCACGCCTTGCACCCGATGCAAATGGTCGTGTCGGTGAAGAAGCCGGTCGGTTCCGGTTTCGATGCCGCAGGAGCCGCGTTCTGCGCAGCACCATGTGCAACGATCGGCAGCGCGCGCGCACCCATTACGCCTTCTCCACGTTGCACACGAACGCCTTCCCCTCGTGGATCGACACGTTGGGATCGCCCACCCAGCTCGTGAGATCGTTCGCCGGATCGCCGACGCTGAGCCCCTGCCATCCCCAGTGCCACGGCATGCCGACGTGGTGAACCTTCTTTCCGCCGAGCATCATGGAGCCGATACGATTAGTGACGAGCGCCTTCGCCCGCACCGTACTTCGCGGCGATGAAATTTTCACGTAGTCGAGGTTCGCGATCCCGCGCTCGCGTGCCAGCTCATGACCGATCTCGACGAACACCTCCGGCTGCAGCTCCGCGAGATACGGAAGCCAGCGGCTCATCGCGCCCGACAGATAGTGCTCGGTCACCCTATACGTCGTAATGATGCACGGGTAGCGCGGATCGCCAACGGGCGCGATCTGATTGTACGGCTTGCCGCGTGCCCACCACTTGAGCACGGGACTCGACTGCTGCTTGTAGAGCAGGTTGTGAACGGGCGACTCCATCGGCTCGTAGTGCACCGGGAACGGCCCATCCACGAGGCCTGTTGGTACGTAGAGCCATCCACGTCCGTCGGGCTTCATGATGAACGGCTCGGCACCGGAGAGCGCGTCGAGTCCGATTGCTCCCGGCTTCGCGCGAGAATTCGGCGCCTTCGTCAGCGCAAAGTCCGGCGCGTCGTAGCCCACCCATTTGCCCGGTGGGGCAGTCTTTCCCGTTGCGGCATCCGGCGCGTTCGGCGCGTTCGCATCCCACCAGATCCACCGCTTCTTCTCGCTCCACGGATTGCCCGCCGGATCCGCCGAGGCACGGTTGTAGAGAATTCTTCGATTCGCTGGCCACGCCCACGCCCAGTTCGACTCCGCTCTCGCGTCGCCCGACGGATCCGCGGTGCGCCGCGCGGCGAAGTTGCGGTCCCAGCCCGGGAAGACACCGCAGTAGATCCAGCTCGCGCACGTGGTCGAGCCATCGTCCTTCAGCTCCGCGAATCCGCTCAGATGCTTCGTGATGTCAGCGGTCTGATATCCGTTGATCTCCCGCAGCAGCTTGAGCTCATCCGGCTCGCCCTTCGCATCCGGCGGCTCGGCGGAGTGCTCGTCGCGCTCGTAATCCCAGACGAGATGCTTGAACCCCTCATCACGCGGATTCGTGCTGTTCGCGTATTTGGCCTTGAGCCGTTTGCCGAGCTGATAGTAAAACCATGTATCGGTCCGACAGTTCTCGGGAGGCTCGGCGGCCTTGAAGTGCCACTGCAGCATGCGCTGCGTGTTCGTGAAGCTGCCGCTGCACTCCGCCACCTGCGTCGCGGGAAAGAAGAATACCTCGGTGTGGATGTCCTCGACTTTCGCCGAGCCATCCGCAATCTCCGGCGCGTTCTTCCATTGCGTGGCGGTCTCGGTCAGCCAGTTGTCCTTGACCACCAGCCAATCGAGCTTGCGCATTGCCAGGCGCATTGCGCCCGCATTGAGTGATGTCGCCGGGTTCTGCCCGACGGCGATCATCCCCTTCACCTTCCCCTCGGCCATGGCGCTCATCATCGCGATGTGCGAGAAGTCGCCGAAGATCTTCGGGTGCCACTCGTAACCGTAGTCGTTCTCCGGTTGCGCCGCATCCCCGTACATCGACTTGAGATACGACACCATGAACTTCGGCGTATTGGCCCAGTAGCCGGTCGGCTGCGTCTCCGTCTTCAGGTAGTCGGCCAGCGTGCCGTGCGCCTTCATCGTCGACGGGTGACTCATGTAGCCGTGGATCGAGTGGTAGAGCGTGGGCACATCGGTCGATCCCTGAATCGATGCGTGCCCTCTGAGCGCCATGATCCCGCCTCCTGGGCGACCCATGTTGCCGAGCAGCAGCTGCAACAGCGCGCACGCGTTGATCATCTGCACGCCATCGGTGTGCTGCGTCCACGCGACGGCATACGCGAAGCTCGTCGTGCGATCCGCCCCGGAGTTCGCGAGGATCGTGTCGGCCACCTTCAGAAACTTGTCGCTCCGGCATCCCGTCACCTGCTCCACCATCTCCGGTGTGTAGCGCGCATAGTGGCGCTTGAGCAGTTGGAGCACGCAGTGCGGATTCTGCATGCTCGGGTCGCGCTCCGGACTCGGCTTGAGCAGCGAATGCACGAGGATGTCCCACTTGGCCGGCGACGCACGAGTGCCCGCGTTCCGCGGAACGCCGCTCGCCTGTCCGCTCGCCTCGCTCGAACGCGAGGACTGCGGTCCCTGATGCTGCTTCTCCGTGCCCGCGCGCGCATTGTACGCGGGCTGCTCGCCCTCCGTCTGCACCGAAGTGCCCGCGTACTGCCAGCTCGCCGGATCGTAATCGTTGGTCGTGCCGCCGAACGGCCAGTCTTCCTGTTCCTTCCCGGGCTTGAGTCCGGAGAAGACGCCGTCGAGATCCTCGGTGTCTCGATACTCCGAAGAGACGATCGTCGATGCGTTCGTGTAGTTGGACACGTAGCTCTGGAAGAACGGATCCGTCTTCCAGCGATCGCTCGACAACACGTGATTGATGATGCCGCCGAGAAACGCGATGTCGCTCCCCGAGCGAATGGGCGCGTGGATGTCGCAGTTCGCGCTCGTGCGCGTGAAGCGCGGATCGACGT
>JBDTXN010000243.1:0-3571 GCA_040006175.1 Gemmatimonadota bacterium
GGCTCGTGGATCTACATCGGCTCGCAGGGAATTCTGCAGGGCACGTTCGAGACGTTCGGTGCCGTCGCGCGACAGCACTTCGGCGGCTCTCTCGCTGGCCGCTTCGTGCTCAGCGCGGGGCTGGGCGGCATGGGCGGCGCGCAGCCGCTTGCGGCCACCATGCAGGGCGCGGCGTTCCTGGGCGTCGACATCGATGAGTCGCGCATCGCGAAGCGCGTTGCCAGTGGCTACTGCGATCGCAGCACGCGCAGTCTCGATGAGGCGCTTGCATGGATTGCCGCCGCGCAGAAGGCGGGAGAGGCGTTGTCGGTGGGGCTCGTCGGCAACGCCGCGGTCGTGCTGCCCGAGCTCGTGCGCCGCGGCGTGACGCCTGACGTGCTCACAGACCAGACGAGCGCGCACGACATGCTCAACGGCTACGTGCCGCATGGACTGTCGCTCGGAGACGCGGCGGCGATGCGTGTGGACGATCCCGCCGGATACGTCGCGCGATCCACCGCGAGCGCTGTCGCCCACGTGTCCGCGATGCTCGAGATGCAGAAGCGCGGCGCGGTGACCTTCGACTACGGCAACAACCTTCGCACCGTTGCATTCGACGCGGGGCTCGCCAACGCGTTCGATTTTCCCGGCTTCGTTCCCGCCTATGTGCGTCCGCTCTTCTGCGAAGGGAAGGGACCGTTCCGCTGGGTCGCGCTCTCCGGTGATCCCGAGGATCTGCATCGCACCGACCGTCTCATCCTCGAGCTCTTTCCGCACGATGAGCAGCTCGCGCGCTGGATCAAGCTCGCCGGCGAGAAGGTGCACTTTCAGGGACTCCCCGCCCGCATCTGCTGGCTCGGCCAGGGCGATCGCGCGAAGTTCGGCGTCGCGCTGAACGACCTCGTCGCGAGTGGCGAGCTCTCTGCGCCAATCGTGATCGGGCGCGATCATCTCGATACCGGATCGGTCGCGTCCCCGTTCCGCGAGACCGAATCGATGAAGGACGGCAGCGATGCGATTGCCGACTGGGCGATTCTCAATGCGCTGCTCAACGTCGCGAGCGGAGCAAGCTGGGTTTCGTTCCACCACGGAGGCGGCGTCGGCATTGGCAACTCGCTGCACGCCGGGCAGGTGATCGTCGCGGACGGCACCCCCGAGATGCGCGAGCGGCTGCAGCGCGTGCTCACGAACGATCCAGGCATCGGAGTCGCACGACATGCGGACGCGGGCTACGACATCGCACTCGGAACGGCAGCGGAGAAGGGGATCACGCTCCCGATGCGGGGCCCGCGCGATTAGCGCGCGCTCATGCTGAGTGCTCGCTTCAAGCCCTGGCACGTACCACTCTTCGCGGCCAAGTACGCGTATCTGCACGTGCGACGCTTCCCGGTGCTCGTGCACTTCGAGGTCACGATGCGCTGCAACGCGCGCTGCGACTTCTGCGACTACTGGAAGAATGGTGCGGACACGGAGCGAAGCGAAGCCGAGAGTTATGCAGAGGCGGCGCGCTACTTCAATCCCGTGATGATCACGTTCACTGGCGGCGAGCCGCTCCTTCGCCGCGATCTCGAGGAGCTCGTCGCGTCCGTCGCGCGTGCGATTCGCGTGCGCTATCTCGCGATGATCACGCACGGTGCCATGCTCACGCCCGAGCGCGCGCATTCGCTCTGGGAGGCGGGACTCAACCAGTTCAACATCTCGCTGGATTATCTCGACGAGCGGCACGATACCGCTCGCGGCATCCCGGGGCTCGCCGCGAAAATTCTGGAGACGGTGCCGCGCATGCGGGCGATCGGCATCGATGGGATACGATTCAACACAGTCATCAAGCGCTCGAATCTCGACCAGCTCGTGCCGATCGTGAAGTGCGCGGAGGAGCTGGGCGTCGGTGTGTCCTTCAGTACCTACACCGATGCGAAGAACGGAAACACGGCGCACATGGTGTCGCGCGACGAGCAGCAGCATCTCGAGGACGTCATGGGAGAGCTGCTCGCGTTCAAGCGCAGGCGACGCGGGGTGATCGTGAGCTCCGACCACTATCTGGAACAGGTGCCGCGCTTCTTCAGCGGCGAAATGGACGACTCGTGCAACTCCGGCGTGCGCACGATTCACATCGACCCGGCGGGCATGGTGCGGCGCTGTCCGGATTATCCCGCCGATTTCCACTGGCGCGACTTCAAGCGCTATACGCCGATCGACTGCAACGCGTGCTACTACGCGTGCCGCGGCGAAGCGCAGGCGCCGCTCACGATCGCGCGCGTGCGGGACGTCATGGCGACCGCGCAGTGACGCCGCATGACGGCGCAGTGATCGTCCTGTGACCTTGCTCTTCGTCAACGCGAAGCAGGTCGTCACGTGCGCGGGCGCCCCGCGCGCACGTGTGGGCGCGGAGATGCGCGACTGCGGCGTGCGCACCGACGCGGCGGTCGCCGTCGACGGCGAGCGCATTACTGCGGTCGGCCCGAGCGCGGAGCTCGAGCGAGCACACCCGCACGCGACCGTCGTCGACTGCGCAGGCGGCGTGCTGACGCCCGGGCTCGTGGACTCGCACACGCACGCGATCTTCGGTCGCGCGCGCTACGAGGAGCAGGAGCGGCGCGCCGCGGGAGCCGACTACATGGAGATCGCGCGGCAGGGCGGGGGCATACATGCCTCCGTGCGCGACCTGCGAGCGCGGAACTCGGACGAGCTCCTCGCACTCGCGCGCCCGCGGCTCGAGCGCCTAGCCTCGTACGGGACGACGACGGTGGAGGTGAAATCGGGCTACGGGCTTTCGATCGAGGACGAGCTGAGGATCCTGCGTGTGATCCGGCAACTGTCGACCGAGCTGCCTATGCGCATCGTGCCTACCTGGCTCGGCGCGCACGAGATCCCGAAGGAGGCACGCACGACCCCTGCGACACGCGCCAGTTATGTCAAAATGCTTCGCGAAGAAATGCTCCCGCTCGTCGCGAACGAGCAGCTCGCGTCGTTCGCCGACGTCTTCTGCGAGCCCGGCGTCTTCACGATCGAGGAAACCCGCGAGCTGCTGATCGCTGCCCGTGCGGCCGGGCTGCAGCTCAAGCTCCACGCGGATGAGCTTTCCCCCTCCGGAGGCGCCGAGCTCGCGGCAGAGCTCCGCGCGACCTCAGCCGATCACCTCGCGGCCATTTCCCCCGCCGGCATCCGCGCGCTCGCATCCTCCGGAACTGTCGCGACGCTCCTCCCGGGCACCATGCTCTTTCTGGGGAAGGGGACCCGGCCACCCGCGCGCGCATTGCTCGACGCCGGCGCCGCAGTGGCGCTCGCGACCGACTTCAATCCCGGGACGTCACCAACGCCCAACCTCCCGTTCATACTCACCCTGGGCGTCAGCGAGCTGCACATGAGCGTGTCTGAGGCGCTCCTCGCGGCGACGGTCAACGGCGCTGCTGCGCTTGGACTCTCCAAAGAGACCGGACAGCTGGCACCCGGCTACTCCGCCGACCTCGCCCTCTTCGAGATCGACGACATTCGTGAGTTGCCGTATTGGTATGCAGACCGTCGATGCAAGAGGACGTGGGTACGTGGCAAAGCTTGTCACTCTAGTGACTTACCCATAACTTGATCAGGC
>JBDTXN010000244.1:0-3567 GCA_040006175.1 Gemmatimonadota bacterium
ACTCCCGTTCCGGACAACGACTCGAGCGCAACGTCTGTGCAGCCGCGAGGCACGCCGCTGGGCGCGGACGTGACGATGATTCGTCGGGTGGGTGGCACGTTCTCGGGGCTGCGGTTGCTGGTGAACGGCGAGGACTCGATCAAGATGGCAGAGCCGACGGCGCGCGACTTCATCGCAATCCTCGACTCCGCGGCACGCCTTACGGCAGAGCTGTCGGTGCCGCCGCCGACCATCATGGCGAGCATGCCGATGCAGATCGGTGCGCCGAGCGGTGCGCCGCTGCCGACGATGATGGCGCGTGCTGCTACTCCGGCGTCCGCGCCGGCGCCGACTCCCGTGCCGACTCGCGTGTCGACTCGCGTGTCGACTCGCGTGGTGGTTCCGGCGCCACTTCCCGCGCCAGCTTCAGTGGCCACGGTTTCGAGAGTAGCGCCTGTGACGACAATGGGACCGTCCGCAGCGGAAGCTTCGCCCGAGCTCGTGCTGCCGGCGCCGAGTGCGCCTGTGGTGACGGTAAGCAAACCGCCGGACGCGGTACGCGTGAAGGCGCCCCTTGTCGTCGCGCCGCGACCGACACCGGTAGCTGCGCCCGCGTCACCCGCGCCCGCGCCACCCGCACCCGCGCCACCCGCACCCGCGCCACCCGCGCCACCCGCGCCCGCGCCACCCACGCCACCCACGCCACCCACGCCACCCGCCCGCGACACGGTTGTGGCGCCGCACCCCGACGCGCCGTCGGACAAGCTCATCCGCACGCCGCTTGGACCGTTCACGATTCCCGGCGCACTTCTGAGCGACCGCGACAAGCAGGCACAGTATTGCTACACGCAGCTCGGGCTCAAGTACAGTCCCGACCTGAAGGGCGAGATCACCGTCAGGCTCTCGCTCGGCAGCGACGGCGCGGTGCAGGAAGCAGTCGTCACGAGGCGCACCTGGCAGGGCATCAGCGCCGGCGAAGTCGAATCGTGCGTGCGCGCGCTCGCTCACGACTGGACTTTCGCATCAAGCGATGCGCCCAGCGCCGACGGATCGAAGCTGCTCACCTTCAGCTTCACTCCCTGACCCCTTCGAAACACAACGCGTGCAGCTCTCGTAAGGCATTCCGTATCCGCCTTCATCAGGAGCCCGCATGTTCAGTCTCATCGGAATCGGAATCTCGATCGCGGTCTCCGTGATCGCGTACGTGCAGACGCGTGACTTCGTGCGTCGGCGCCTTCGCTATGTCGAGAAGGTCCAGACGCCGGGTGCCCCGTGGATCGCCGGCCTTGCTGTCGCGCTCGTTGGACTACCGATTGCCGCGTTCGTTCCCTTCGTCGGCATAGGAACCGCCATCATTCTCGGCGCCAGTGTCGGCACCGCCGTCGCGCACGGCGTCCGCGACATCAGGCGCGGCGGCTCGGAGCTGTACCTGCCCAAGTAAACGGAAGAGCCCGCGACGCCCTCATGATCATCGTTTCTTCGACGATCGCGGCGGTCTTGCCTCGCTGGAGTCCCGCCCCCGAATTTTGACAGCACGCGGCGGCACGCATGCGCCGCCGCGCACCAATCCTCTATTTCGATGGCGGCAATGTCCACACTACTCGGGCGCGCGGCTTTGGCTGTCGCGCTGTTCATTCTCGTGTCCGCAGACGCCGGTGCGCAGGGTACGACACCGACGCATGGGCTCGACCGTGCAAACCTCGACACGACGTGTGCGGCGTGCGGCGACTTCTACACGTTCGCGAACGGCGGGTGGCTCAAGCGCACGGAGATTCCCGCCGCGTATTCGCAGACCGGAACCTTCCGCGAGGTTGCGGATCGCGGCGACGTCGTGCTGCGCAGTGTGCTCGAGGATGCGTCCAAGGGCTCGAGCGATCGCGCCACGCGCGAGGCGGGCATCTACTACGCGACGTGCATGGACACGAGCGAGACCGAGTCGCAGGGCTTCGCCCCACTCCGTCCACGACTCGCGAGCATCGACGCGATCGCGTCGCTGCCTGCGCTCCGTTCGCAGGTCGCGCAGTTGCAACTGATCGGCGTGCCCGTGATGTTCGGCTCGAGCTCCGAGCCTGACTTCAAGAACAGCGGGCAAGTCGTTCTCGCGCTCGACCAGGGGGGCTTGGGACTTCCGGATCGCGACTACTACACGCGCACGGATTCCATATCCACGAAGCTTCGCGACACGTATCGCGATCATGTAGCCAAAACGTTCGCGCTCGCGGGCGAGCGGACAGCGCAGGCCGCGCGCGACGCCGAGCACGTGATGGCGATCGAGACGCAGCTCGCGAAGGCCTCGCTCACGACGGTCGAGCGGCGCGATCCGAAGAAGCTCTACAATCCGATGTCGCTCGCGCAGATCGATTCATTCGCGCCGCATCTGGCGTTCTCGACTTTTCTGCGCGATGTGCACGCGCCGGCGTCGTCGACCATCCGCGTCGGCAATCCCGCATTCGTGCGCACCCTCGACTCGATGCTCACGTCGGTGCCGCTCGATGCCTGGAAGGCGTACCTGCGTTTCCATACGCTCAGCGAGGCGTCGCCGTGGCTGAGCAAGCCGTTCGCGGACGAGGCGTTCCGCATGGAGCAGGCGATGACCGGCGCGAAAGAGCAGTTGCCGCGCTGGAAGCGCTGCCTCGGCTCCACCGCCGACGACCTCGGCGAGGCCGTCGGGAAGGCGTACGTCGCGCGCACGTTCACGCCCGAGGCGAAAGCGCGCGCCCTGGCGATGGTCCGCAACATGGAAGCGGTGCTGCGCGAGCGGCTCGCGACGCTCTCCTGGATGAGCGACTCGACGCGCACGTTCGCGCTCGCCAAGCTCGACGCGTTCGTCAACAAGATCGGCTACCCGGACAAGTGGCGCGATTACTCGAAGCTCGAGCTGACGAAACAGCCCTTCGTGGCGAACCGCTTCGCCGTGCTCGACTTCGAGAGCAATCGCGACTTCGCGAAAGTGGGGAAACCCACCGATCGCACGGAGTGGGGGATGACGCCCGCGATGGTGAACGCGCAGTACAACCCGCTCGCGAATGACGTGACGTTCCCCGCGGCGATCCTGCAGCCGCCGTTCTTCGATCCGAACGCCGATGACGCCGTCAACTATGGCGGCATGGGCGCCGCGATCGGACACGAGATGACGCACGGCTTCGATGACGAGGGACGCCAGTTCGACGCGCGGGGGAATCTCACGGATTGGTGGACGCCGTTGGATTCGAAGGCGTTCGACCAGCGTGCACATCTCGTCCAGCAGCAGTTCGACAGTTATGTCGTACTCGACTCGCTGCATGTGAACGGCAAGCTGACGCTCGGCGAAGATATCGCCGATCTCGGAGGACTCAAGATCGCGTACGAGGCCCTCGAGCGTTCGCTTTCGGGAAAACGTCCGGCGCCAATCGATGGCTTCACGCCGGAGCAGCGCTTCTTTCTGTCATGGGCCCAGGTCTGGCGAACGAAGTCGCGCCCGGAGGCCGAGCGGCAACAGGTGCTCACGGATCCGCACGCGCCTGCGCGGTGGCGCGTGAACGGTCCGCTCGCCAACATGCCGGAATTCGCGAAAGCGTTCGGGTGCAAGTCGGGCGATGTCATGGTGCG
>JBDTXN010000245.1:0-3511 GCA_040006175.1 Gemmatimonadota bacterium
GCAATCAGAGTCGGTCCAAGTACGGCACCAAGAAGCCGAAGGCTGGTGGTGCTGCTGCTGGAGCCGCTGGAGGTAAGAAGAAGTGAGCCGTCGCTCTAAAGCGGTAAAGCGTACGATTCTCCCCGACGCCCGCTACGATAGCCAGACCGTTTCGAAGTTCATCAACACGCTGATGCTCCAGGGCAAGAAGTCGACGGCCGAGGGAATTTTCTACGGCGCGATGGACCTCGTGGAGTCGCGCACGGGACAGCCGGGCGTGAACGTGTTCAAGGCTGCGCTGCAGAACATCAAGCCTGTCGTCGAGGTGAAGAGCCGCCGGGTTGGTGGTGCGACGTACCAGGTGCCGGTCGAGGTTCGGCCGGAGCGCCGCACGGCGCTCGGCATGCGCTGGCTCATGCAGTATTCGCGTGAGCGCAGCGAGAAGTCGATGGCGGAGAAGCTGGCTGCCGAGGTGATTGCGGCGAGCAAGGGTGAAGGGAACAGCGTGAAGAAGAAGGACGACACGCACCGCATGGCGGATGCGAACAAGGCGTTTGCGCACTACCGCTGGTAGTCAGGCGCAATGAAAATACAGGACCCCGCCTGAAGTCGACTTCAGGCGGGGTTTTGCATTCGGCCTACATTCGCGACGCGTCGAGGAGCTAGTGCTCCCCGCTCAACCGCACCACGCGCTCCTTCGCGTCCTTCACGATCGGCTGGAGCTCCGGGTCCGCGTTCTTCCATAGCGCAATCAGCTTCTCGTAGCTCTCCACCGCGCGCTTGCGGTCGCCCTTCGACTCGTACAGCTCGCCCAACCGCTGGTAGGTGGCAGCGAGATACGTCACGTCGCCGAACACGCGAAACGTTCCGACACTGTCGAGTGTGGAAGTGTGGTACGCGATCGCCGAATCCGGCTGGCCGAGCTTCGTGAACGCCTGCGCGATCTCGAACTTGCCGCATGCTACGCAGAGATTGTCCGAGTGCTGCGTCTTGAATGCGGCGATTGCCTCCGCGTACTTTCCGCGGGCCAGAGCGATCTGGCCCGCTGCGCCAAATCTGTCCAAATCGCCCCTGACCACGCCCGCCGGCACCGCGTGCGCGTACTCGGCCAATAGGCGCTGCGCCTCGTCGGGCTGGCCCACGATCGCCATGGTAGAGGCAATCAGCGAGTACGGTCGGTCCTCCGGTTGCAGCGAGGCGAGCGGATGTCGTGCCATCGCCTCGGAGAGAATCGCGGCCGCATCGGCAGGCCGATTGTGATAGCGAAGATCGAATTGCGCGAGGCGCGCCATGTCACTGAGATACAAGTCACCCGCGCCCCGGGCTTCCTGCATCGAAGCGGCCGAGCGGAACATCTGCTCTGCTTGCGCGATCTTTCCCTGTGCGCCGGCGGAGTACGCGAGATCCTCTTGCACGGTGGCCTGGAAGAACTTGCTGCTTGCTTCCTCGGCCGCGAGCGCCCGCGCGTGCTGCTCGGCCACTGCGTAGTCGCCGCGCCAGCTCGCGAGTCCGAACGCCACCTGCTGTAGCTGCGGATCCCGCGGCGCGGCACGCTCCCACCGCTTCCACGTGCTCTCCGCACGTGCACGTTCGCCGAGAATCAGCTGGTTCCGTATCGCGTGAAATGGGCAATTCGCGAACTGGCCACGATTCACGCAGGCCATCGTGAGACTTTCGGCTTCCGCGTATTGCCCCCGCTGTGAGATCGCGATCGCGAGATTGTTTTGCGCAATGGTATTCTCGGGATCGATCTCGAGCATCGCCCGATATGCGGCGATGCTCTTGTCGCTGTCGTAGTCGACCAGGGTGAAGTAGTTCGCCGTCGCGGCTTGTTTCTCCAATTCGGGGAGACGGTCGCGATGCTCATAGGCGCGACGAGCGGCGCTCGTGTACTCCGCAGCCGATCCACCATTGTTCCCTATCAGGATCGCGAGCTTGCGCCACGCCATCGCGAATCCCGGGTCGATGGTCGTCGCCTCGCGGAGTATCGGAATGGCGGCTTCTTCGTGACCTGCGTCCGAGAGCCGCATCCCCTGCGAGTACTTGCGCAGTGCCTCGAGGGACCCCGTAGTCACGTGCTCCAGCGGTTGGTCTGCGCGAATGCTCACGAGCGACTCGCCGATCCTCTCCCGCAGCGCTCGCGACAGTCGATCGAGCGCCGGGATGAGATCCGCGTCGCTGGTCGCAGTCTCGCGCACCGCGGTGAGCACCGCGCTGTTCGACGCCGACAGCACCTTGGCCGAGAGCACATAGCTCTTGCCGACGGGCGCGATCTCTCCGCTCACGATCGCCGGCACGCCTTCGCGTTGCGCCAACTCGATCGCGAGCGCCGGTGTCAGCGTCACCGTCCCCGTCCTCTGCATGCGCGCGAGCCCGTCGGAGACTTCCTTCCCATCGAGAAGCTTCACCGACTGCGATTGCGAGAGGTCCACGCGAAACGCATCGGTGAGCGTGGGAGCGAGCGTCGTATCCGGCGATCGGCTCTCGAACTGTGCGAGCAGAATCGGTTGCCGCTCTTTCAGGAGGCCCTTCGCCTGCAGCGTGCCTATGGATCCAATACCGAGCACGCGCATCACTGTGTAGCCGATCACAATGAGTGCGAGTACCCCAAATGCGGTGGCGCCGCCGAGGATTGCCTTGCGCCACGTGAGCATTCTCGCGACGGGCGTATCCGGGATCGGAAACGTACCCGTGCTTGCCGCGATCACTCGCTCGCGCTCTTTCCGCCCCGTCGCCAACATGATCGGCAATCCAGCCGCGAGCAGCAGCACCGCCGCCTCGAACACCCAGTTCGGCAGACCGAGTGCATTGCGCAGCACGAACACCGTCGCGAGCACCGCCACCGATACCAGCGCGAACAGCACTGTCACACGCACCGGATGCGCACGCCTGAGCGCCGCCTCGGCGCCCGAGGTGAACGCGGGCGCCGCCGCAATCGCGCCGGTGGGTGCCATGCCGCCGCTCGGCGTCGCCATCGCCTGCAGTTGCGTGAGAAGCTCGTTTGCGCTCTGCACGCGGTCGGCCGGCTTCTTTTCGAGACAGCGCATGACGAGCGTGTTGAGCGCGGGCGGCACGGACGTGCGTTGCGCGTTGAGCGGCGCCGGCGGCAGCGTCACGTGCGCGGCGAGCACCTGCTGCGGCGACATTCCGCTGAAGGGCGGGCGACCGCACAACATCTCATACGCCATCGCGCCAAATGCATAGAGATCCGCGCGATGGTCGACGTTCGGATCTCCGGCTGCTTGCTCCGGCGCCATGTATGCCGGTGTCCCGAGAGCGATACCGATGGAGGTGAGCGAAGACGAGCCGGAGGCGGCGCTCATCGCTTTCGCGACACCGAAGTCCGTCACTACGGCGTGCTGGCCCGAGATCAACACGTTGTCGGGCTTGATGTCACGATGCACGACCCCGCTCGCGTGCGCGTACGCCAGTGCATCGACCACGTCGCGCAGGATGCGAATCGCATCTCCCACGGGCAGCTCGCCCTCGCGCGCGAGCTTCGCGCGCAGCGACTCGCCCGCGACGAGCGGCA
>JBDTXN010000246.1:0-3493 GCA_040006175.1 Gemmatimonadota bacterium
CGCAATCTTACGATCGATGAAAACACCGAGCCAACCCCAGTGGGCCGTGATGCCTGCGGGACGTCCGATCGATGCGCGAATGGCACTCGTCCAGCTGTACTGGGCTGCCGTGCGCGCGGTTGCGCCGGGCCCGGCACTCACCGTTGCGCTCGAGCGGATCGTGAAGGACATGGGCCAGCGGCGCGTCTGGATCATCGCGATCGGAAAGGCTGCGAACCCGATGGCCATTGCCGCCGTCGACTTTCTCGCGAAGGAGAGGATCGAGCCCGCGGGCGGCGTCATCGTCGCACCACGAGTGCTGCCCACACCCCATGCGCGTCTCGACTTCGTCGCCGGCGACCATCCCCTGCCCGGGCCGCGCTCCCTCGCGGCTGCGGATGCCGTGGGAAGAATCGCGAGGCAAGTGAAGCCCGAGGACGAAGTGTGGGTGCTGCTTTCCGGTGGCGCATCGAGCCTCATGGCCGCACCGGATGGCACGCTCAAGCCCGAAGAGATGATGCAGCTCTTCGAGCTCCTGCTGGGATCCGGTTTGGACATTGCGACCATGAATCTCATCCGCAAACGGTTTACTCGGTGGGGCGCGGGCCGGCTGTCTTCTGCACTGAACAATGCTCGAACGCGAAACTTCATTGTCTCCGATGTCATCGGCGATGATCTCGCCGCCATCGGCTCGGGGCCTTGCTCGCCGGATCCCAGCACGGCAGCTGAGATCCGGATGCTGCTCCAATCGGCCAAGCTCTGGGATCGCATTTCCCCTTCGTTGCGAAAGCACGTGGCTTCCGCGGAGCACGATCCATCCCGGGAAACGCCCAAGCCCGGCGACGACATCTTTGCGAATGTCGAGCGCAAGATCGTCGCCAGCAATCGCGTTGCACTCGATGCGGCAGCCGCTCGCGCCAAAGAGCTCGGCTACGAGCCTCGAATACTGGGCACCGCACTCGCGGGAGAAGCCGCGCATGTGGGGAGGAAGCTCGCGGCAACGCTAATAAGCTATTGTGGCTCCGGTTCCTCGCCACTAACCAATCGTCCAGTGCAAAGCTGCCTCCTTTGGGGGGGAGAGACGACGGTGACGATGGGCGATGCGACCGGACTTGGCGGACGGTGCCAGGAGCTCGCGTTGGCAGCCGCGCGCGAGCTCGCGCTGGCGAAGAGCGCGCGCGGCGCGACGCTGCTCGCGTGCGGCACCGATGGACGCGACGGACCTACGGATGCGGCCGGTGGCATCGTCGACAAGGAGACGTGGGGCGCCATTCAGAAATCGGGTCGCGACCCCGACGCCGACCTCGCGGCGCACGATTCGCATGCATCACTCGACACGGCGGGTGCGCTGCTCCGTACCGATCTCACGGCGACCAATGTGATGGACATCGTGATCGGAGTCTGCGCGCCGCCCGCGAACAGCGGATGGCCGCCGCGCACTCCCGCCGGATCGCTCGCGCGACTCTCCGGCTCCTTTCGCAAGATCATCGAGTAATTCACGGACCCAGTGGCCGACTCTCCGTTCACGATTGGACTCGTTCAGCAGGCGGTTCCGCCCGACGCGGTCGCCGCAGTCGACAACGCCGAGCGCGGAATCCGCGAGGCAGCGAAGCGCGGTGCGCAGATCATCTGCCTGCAAGAGCTCTTCGATGCGCCGTACTTCTGCAAGGTGACGGACGCCGAGCGCTTCGATCTCGCCGAGCCGATTCCCGGACCGGTCACCGAGCGCATGCAGCGACTCGCGCGCGAGCTCGATGTCGTGATCATCGTGCCGATCTTCGAGAAGCGCGGACCGGGCGTCTATCACAATTCCGCAGCTGTCGTCGACAGCGACGGCACGCTGCTCGGCGTCTATCGCAAGATGCACATCCCTGATGATCCGCTCTACCACGAGAAGTACTACTTCACGCCGGGCGAGATTTACCAGCACGATGAGTCGCGGCCACCGAGCGGCTTTCGCGTGTTCAAGACGAAGATCGCGACAATAGGCGTGCTGATCTGCTGGGACCAATGGTATCCCGAGGCGGCACGGATCACGGCGCTCATGGGCGCGCAGGTGCTCTTCTTTCCGACGGCGATCGGCTGGCATCCGAAGGAGAAGGAGGAGTGGGGCGCTGCGCAGGCGGATGCCTGGCGCACCGCGCAGCGCGCGCACGCGATCGCGAATGGCGTGTACGTCGCGGCAGTGAATCGCGTGGGCTTCGAGCCGGAGCCCGGCACCGACGGACTGGAGTTCTTCGGGCACTCCTTCGTTTGCGATCCCTACGGACGGATGACCGCGGAAGCCGGCACGGAGCCAGCGATCCTCCTGGCGGAATGCGATCCCGGCGCGATCGAGTACACGCGCCGCAACTGGCCGTTCCTCCGCGACCGCCGCATCGATGCGTACGGCCCGATCCTGAATCGCTACATCGGGTGAGCGAGCCGGCACTCTCGGTGTACACGCGTCGCGATGACGGCGTGCACTATCCTGGTCAGCGAATGCCCGCCGAGTGGGAGACGCACGCGGCCACGTGGATCGGTTGGCCGCATCATCGTCCTGATTGGCCGGGAAAGTTCGAGCCTATTCCGTGGGTGTACGCGGAGATCGTGCGCGTGCTGCATCAGCAGGAGCAGGTGGAGGTGCTCTGCGACGACGAATCGGTGAGACAGGAGGCGCGTGCGGCGCTCGTTTCTCACGGCGTGCAGATGGACCGCGTGCGGTTGCACGTGGTCGGCACCGATCGGGTATGGCTCCGCGACTCCGCACCCACGGCAGTGATGGCGCCCAACGGCACGGTGCATTGGGTGAGCTGGCGATTCAACGCGTGGGCCAAGTACGAGAACTTCGGTCGCGATGAGCTGATCGGAATCGCGATCGCTGGCCTCTCGGGCATGGACCGCGAGGAGGCGTTGCGCCCCGACGGCGAGGGGCGTTTCGTGCTCGAGGGGGGCGGCATCGAGACGAACGGCGCGGGCGCGCTGCTGGTGACGGAGGAGTGGCTGCTCTCCGATGTGCAGGTGCGGAATTCCGGAATGGGGCGCGCGGACTACGAGCGCGCCTTCGATCACTACCTGGGCGCCACCCGCACGATCTGGCTCGGCGAAGGATGCGTCGGCGACGACACGCACGGTCACGTGGACGACATCGCGCGCTTCACCGATGAGCACACGATCGTGCTCGCCGTGGAAGAAGACCCGACGGATGACAACTACAAGCGCTCAATGGACAATGTGCGCCGGCTCGAGCTCGCGGGTCAGACATGGCCCGGTGGGCTGCGCATCGTGCGGATTCCGTATCCGCGCCCGGTGGTGATGCAGGGCGAGCGCCTCCCGGCGAGCTACGCGAACTTCTTCATCGCAAACGGTGTCGTGATCGTTCCGACGTTCAATGACCGCAGCGACCGGGCGGCGCTCAACACCATCGCCGGGCTATTTCCGGGGCGAGAGGTGGTAGGCATCCACGCGGTGGATCTCGTGTGGGGACTAGGAACGCTGCACTGCCTCACGCAACAGCAGCCTGCGTCGCCGTAGT
>JBDTXN010000247.1:0-3492 GCA_040006175.1 Gemmatimonadota bacterium
GGACCGCGTCCTTGTCAGCGGCGTTCGGACGGAGCTGGAGGTAGCGCTGGAAGTCTCCGATCGCCTCCGCCGTGCGGCCCTCCGCCTGATACACGAGCGCGCGCTCGTAGTAGACGTCGGGCCACGAGGGAGCGCTGCTGGCGGCACTCGTGAGCGCGCGATCCGCACTCGCGGTGTTGCGGGCTGCGAAGAAATCGATGCCCGCGCGAAGCTGGCTCGCCGCATCCGCGGGATACGAGACGGGGCGCGGGCTCGCGAGCGCCGCGGCGCGATGCGGCGCCTGGCGCGGATCGAGGCGCCAGAGCTCCGCGTATGCGCGGCCGGTTGCGGCACCTGCATCGGACGCATCGATCTTGAGCGCATCATCGAAGCGTGCCGCGGCATTCGCGAGATCGTTGCGGCGGAGCGCGAGGTAGCCGAGTCCCGTGAGCGCGTTCGCGCGATCGTCATCGGAGCGGAGCGCGGTTTCGAGGTCGTGCGATGCGGGCTCGTACTTGCCCTGTGCCGCGAGGATGTAGCCGCGCCCGATCATCGCGCGCGTGTTGTTCGGATCGACGGCGAGCACGCTGTCGTATGCGCCTTCCGCGCTGACGTTCCCCTCGCTCAACCGACGCTCCGCTTCCAGCAGCAACGTCGTGATCTCGGCGGCCGCGGTGACGTGCAGCGTCGCGTAGGGACGATCGGCGATGCTCACGACCAGGCTGTCGCCGTCCTGCAGCGGAGCGGTCTGCACGGAGAAGCGCGCGATGCCGCTGCTGTCGGTGATCTGCGTGGGCGACGTTGCGCTCCCTCGGGGCGGGTACTGCTTGAGCGAGACGGTGACGCGGGGAACCGGATTCGTGAACGGGTCCGAGACGTTGACGGTGACATCGCGCGGACCGCGTCCGCCGGCGCCGATGTCGATCGTCTGCGGGTTCACCTTCACGAGTGATGGCGACGCGGGGAGCGTCGTGAGCACGAAGTCGGTGACGCCGCGCATCTCGACGCCGTCGGCGTCCGCGATTCGGAGACTGGTGTTGCCGGCGTTGGTACCGGCGGGGATCGAGAACGTCGCGCGGCCATCACGGTCGGTGTTCGCTATGAGCTCCGCGTGTGCGCCGCCGGCGATCTCGCGCGAGCCGTGCAGGAGCAGACGCACGCCGGCGAGCGGTGTCGGTCCGCGGTGCACGCTCACGGTGTAGAGCGCAACGGAGCCTGCCGCCGCGGTCACGCCGCGATACGGAAGACTGAGCTCCATTGGACGAACGGGCGCGGGTGCGGTGGCGACCGCGCGCGCGACCTTGTTGTTGTTCACGGTGCAGGTCTTCATCGCGTCGACGACGGCGGTGGTGGCGCCGAGCTCGCGCATGTTCTGGTAGTCGCGCGTGGTGGGGGCGAAGGCCAGGCAAGCGCGCCTCACGATCGCAGCGATTTCCGGCTTGCTGTATGTGGAACCGGTGAGAAATCGAACCAGGTCGCCCTTATGGAGCGGAACGGCTTCCTGGGCGCGCGCCGCTGTGGTGGCGAGCGAGAAGCAGAGGGCGCCGGCGAACGCTCTCGAGGTGCGAGACATCATCGATTCCATCGGTTAGTGATCCGGGGAGTGGCGAGCGCGGCGGTGCAGGTTCGGTCCGTCGCGCCCGTTGCGTTCAATAATTACTCCCTGACTTAACGCTTGTTCGACTCCGAGCGCAACGATCCGTTCTCGTCCGTACTCTCGCGCTCGTCGGAGCTCACACGGGGCTCGCCGCCTTTTCCGCCGTAGCCACTCTCGTGCTCGGTGGTGCGTTCCTCGAGTGGCTCGGAGCCGGGTTGCTTCATCGTGTCTGCGGACTGCTTAGCCGGTTTGCGAACGGCGCCTTCGTCGCTGCGCCCCACTTCGCCGCCGCGCTGCCCCGAAACTGCTTCCATACCGACCGCCGCCTCGGCTCCGGAGTGTGTTGACGTGCTGCCCTTGGGCTGGTGCTTTGGATCGTTGGTCATGATGCCGCCGATTGAAATGAGTGTGGGAACACGGGGCAGGGGGTGTGCCAACCCGCCTGGGCGCTCCGTGATACGACGCGACGCGTGATGTGGAGCGCGCGTGACGTGACGGCCGCTTCCAAGCCAATCCATCCACGTTGACGAAGTTATTGGCGCACTGTTTCGACAAACCCTATCACTGGCGCCTTAGTGACGCGTTACTTCTGCCATAAATTTTCCGAAAGTGTTTGATTAGTGCTTTCTCGTGCAGGCGCGTACATATGGTCCTTGTTCAGCTGAGCTCGCCCAGCACCTACGACCTCATCGCACTCAGTGATATCGTCGCCCTCCCCATCGTTGCGTTTTTGGCGGGAACCTGTCACTCGCTTGACCTCTCACGCTCCGTGAACCCGCTTTCGTGACCTTACCCTCCGCCGCCCCCCCGTCGAGCGCGAATCCGACCGGAATTCCGAAGAACCTGGCGGAGTTCCTGATCGAGTTCGCGGTCGCCGTCCAGAAGCACGCCATCTATCCCCAGGGACACCCGCAACTCGCCGGTGCCGTGGAGAAGTGCGTCCGGCGTCTGGACGGGATCCTGAGCGGAATAGAGCCGGTGACGTTCGCATTCGCGCGCAACCAGGTCGTGATCGACACCGTCGCCACCGACCCCAACAACTCGCTCATGCGCGAGCTCGCGCAGCGCATGCACCGTCAGCGCATCGGCTCGATCCGCGTGCTCCCGGGCGTGCTGCGCGACGAGCTCGCCGACTTCCTGTACGCCTCCTCCATCGAGGATAGCGAGAAGCCGCAGATCGCGATCGCCGCACAGACCATGCGCTGGCCGCACATCCAGGTCACCACGCTCACCTACGACAAGCTCGAGCTCATGGGCGAGGACAGCGGGCTCACCTCCGACGAGAACAAGCGCGCCGGCGCGAAGCTCATCTGGATTGCCCTCGCACGCGCGACACTGATGCTCGGCGCCGACATCGGGAATGAGGAGCTCCTCAGCCCTCTCGTGCTCGCGAGCGCGATCAACGAGAGGCGCGACCCCAACTACGATCAGTCGGTGGTCGGCTTCCTCATGGAGCTCACCGAATCGCTGAAGGGGCCGCAGAGCGAAGAGTCGATCAAGGTCACGACGCAGCTCACGGAGCTCATCAAGTCGCTGCAGCCCGCCGCGCTCGACCGGCTGCTCGAGATGGGCGGAGACGCCGAGAAGCGAAAGAAGTTCGTGATGGATGCGTCGCAACACCTCGCGGCGGACGCGGTGCTCGCACTCGTGCAGGCCGCGGCGAAAGCGTCGAACCAGACGATCTCCAGCTCGCTGCTCCGCCTCCTCGGCAAGCTCGCGCTGCAGGCGGAAAAAGGCGGCTCGCTCATGCGCGCTGGTGCATCCTCGGCGATGCGCGATCAGGTGGAGCAGCTCGTCGACAACTGGGACACGCGCCGGCTGAATCCCGAGGGATACCAGGAGGCGCTCGACCGCATGTCGCAGCGGCGCGTGTTCACGCTCATGCTGCAGCGCCAGCATCCGTGCGAGCCGAAGCG
>JBDTXN010000248.1:0-3491 GCA_040006175.1 Gemmatimonadota bacterium
GCCGAAGAAGGTCGTGCTGCTCGAGCAGGACTTCACGATCGAGAGTGGTGAGCTCACGCCGACGCTCAAGGTGAAGCGGCGCACGGTCGACCGAAAATTCCGAGCCCTCATCGACGCGGCGTACACCACCGAGGAGTCGCGCCGCGGCGCCTGAGGCGCCTGCGGGCTAGCGCCTCAGTGCAATCGGCACCGGCGCCGAAACGTTCGAGGGTGGAGGGGCCGCCGCCACCCACTGTTCGTCATCGCGCGCGAGCTCTCGCAGCGAGTCGGGAACGAGCGTCGAGACCGGCGCGATGAGCCGCCCGTTCGGAATGAGCGCGCGTGCGGCGCCAGCGAGGAGAGAGGGCGTGGCGTGCGCGGCATCGAGCGCGATGCCTCGCATCGAGGCCGCAGCCAGCGGGAGCACGTTCGGTATGCGCGCGAGCGACAGAGCGCCGCGGCTCCGCAGCTCGGGGACGGGATCGAGGGCAAGGAGCTGTACACCATCGACCATCTCCAGCAACTCGTCGGCACACGCGCTCCACTCGCCCGCGAGCACCACGATCCCTCCCGGCTCCGTGAGGCCGAGCAGCGCGGCGGCGCGGAGGGCGAGCGCCTCGCGGTGCCCGGCGGCGCTGGCCGCACCGCCCGGGATCGACGCGCTCGCTCCCCGCGCCACATCGACAGTGAAATCCACCATGCCCTGGTGCACGGGGTAGCGCGCCTTGCACACCGGACATCCGAGCGCGCCCTCCACGACATGCCGCTCGGCCAGCTCGTCCGCAAGCGCGACGAGCCAGGTATCCTCGTGCGATCGCACGCACCGAAGCGAATCGACGAGCTCGAGAAACACCGCGTCCTCCTACGACGCCGTGATGCGCAGCTCGTCGACGTTCACGTGCGGCGGCCGCGTCGCTGCCCACACGACGGCATCGGCGACGGCGTCGGCGCGGAGCATCGCCTCGCGCGGAGGAAAGCGATTGTCGGGTGCGAGCGCCACCGTCTCCCAGATCGGCGTGTCCGTCGCGCTCGGCGACACCAGCGTGGTGCGCACACCCATGCCCCTCGTCTCGGCGCGCAGCACTTCGTGCATCGCGCGCACACCGAACTTGGACGCGGAGTACGCGCCGTTGTCGGGGAAGATCGAACGGTCGGCGACGGAGCCGATCGTTATCACGTGGCCACTACGCTGTTCGCGCCAAGACGGGAGCAAGGAGCGCAGGACGAAGAACGGCGCGATGAGATTGATCTGCATCATGCGCTCGAACTCTTCGCGCGTGAGCACGTGCAACGGCTTGGGAATGAAGATCCCGGCATTGTTGACCAGCAGATCGGGCACGCCGTCGAATGTCTCGCGGAGCTGCGCGACCGCGCGGTCCACATCGCTCGCGACGGAGACGTCGGCCGTGATCGCCACCGTACCCCCACCGAGCTCCTTCGCGCGCGCCGCAAGCTCCTCGGCACCGCGCGCGAGGAGCGCCACGCGCACGCCCTCGCGCACGAGTGCGCGCGCGATCGCGAGCCCGATCCCCCGCGAGCCGCCAGTAACGAGGGCCGTTCGCGGCGCTGCGGCGTTCGTCAACGGGTGAGTGAGTTGCGGCCGTAAGCTAGCGAGAGGAACTCCTCGCGGGTACGCGCATCGTTGCGGAAGATGCCGCGCACGGCCGAGGTGACGGTCTGCGAGTTCTGCTTCTGCACGCCGCGCATCATCATGCAGAGGTGCATCGCCTCGATCACGACGCCCACGCCCTTTGGCGCGAGCACGTCCTGCACCGCCTGCGCAACCTGCTCCGTGAGCCGTTCCTGTACCTGAAGCCGGCGGGCGAACATATCGACGATTCGCGGAAGCTTGGAGAGGCCAACGATCTTACCGTCCGGGATGTACGCGATGTGCGCGCGACCGAAGAACGGAAGCATGTGGTGCTCGCACAGGGAATAGAGCTCGATGTCGCGCACCATGACCATGCTGCTGTGCGTCTCGTTGAACACCGCGTCTCCAACCACGCTGTGCACGTCCATGTCGTAGCCGCGCGTGAGCCAGGTAAGCGAGTTCGCCACGCGCTGCGGGGTCTTCTTGAGCCCTTCACGCTGTGGATCCTCGCCAAGGAGCTCGAGGGTGCGATGGATTACCTGCTCGAACTCGGCGTTGTGTTCCGGCGCCTCATCGAGGTCGAGTCCCCAATCCTCGGCGGGAGACTCGAGCGATGCGGCGTCGACGCGCTTGCGCACGGCGAGTGAGCGTGCGGGTGGATCGGCTTCGCGCGTCACCCGCGAGGGAGTAGTGGAACGCGAGCGGGATTTCTTGTCTGCCATGTAGCGACGATCCTCCGATGATGGCGCACGAGATGCATGGGCGTACGCCCACGTAACTTGAGTCCTGCCCAGTGCTAACCTAGCTTCTCGCAACCGGCGCGCCGGCTTCCGAGTCCTCCGTTCCCCGTGCCCGCCAGCGAAGTGAAAGCTAAGCTGCTCCTGATCGCCAGCGGAACGTCCGCCGCATGGTCGGCGCTCTGGACCTTTCCCGGCATGCTCGCGAGTGCCTTCCTCGTGGCGTGGGCGGCCGAGGCGGCGCAGTTTCTCATTTCGCAGGGGTTGGCGCTCGCGATTCTCGCGTGGGTGCAGACGCTGCCGGAGTTCGCAGTGGAGGCGGTGATCGCGTGGGAGGCGGGCGGGGATGCGCCGCACTGCTTCGTGTCGAACCCGCCGGCTGGATGCCACTCGCATCTCGCCATCGCGAATTTCACGGGCGCCATCAGGCTGCTGGTGGGCCTCGCATGGCCGATGATCTTTTTCGTGGCGGCATTCTTCGGACGTAAGCAGCGTCCCTTTCTGGCACCGATCCAACTCGAGAACGAGCACGCAGTCGAGGTGCTCACGACCGTGCCGCCACTCGCGTACTTCGTGTGGATCTGGCACAAGGGCTCGATCGACATCATCGACGCGATCGTGCTGATCGCGATGTACGGCGTGTATCTCGCAATTCTCTGGCGCATGCCGCCGCGGCAGGAGGAGGAGATCACCGATGCGCCGCGCATCTCACGGTGGGCGGCGACGCGTCCGGGCAAGCAGCGGGCCTTCGCGGTCGGCGGGCTGTTCGCCGTTGGCACGGCTCTGATTTACTTCACTGCGCACCCGTTCCTGGAGTCGATGCTCGCAATTGCGGGTACGTTCGGCGTGAGCCAGTTCGTGCTCGTGCAGTGGGTCGCGCCATTTCTGAGTGAGTTTCCGGAGAAGGTATCGGCGTTCCAGTGGGCGAGCCGGGTGCGCACCGCGCCGATGGCACTCGTCAACATGGTGTCCAGCAACATCAATCAGTGGACGGTACTTGCGGCGATGATCCCGATCGTCTTCTCACTGTCGCGCGGCACGCCCACGGCGCTTCCGTTCGATGGTGCGCAGCGCGACGAGATTCTGCTCACGATCGCACAGAGCGTCGTCGCGGTGCTGGTGCTGCTCGACATGCGCTTCCACTGGTGGGATGCGGCGATCCTGTTCGTGCTCTGGCTCGCGCA
>JBDTXN010000249.1:0-3427 GCA_040006175.1 Gemmatimonadota bacterium
TCTTCTTCGCCGGCAGTCCTTCCGGCGTGAACGGCAGTGCCGCCGCATCGGGATCGATCGGATCCGAGACGAGCGTCACGCGCTCATCTACGACCTTCAAGCCGATTTTGTTTCCGCCCCCCTGCTTGGTGAAAAAGCTGCGTCCTTCGTCCGCACTGCGCGCATTCAGCGCGAACGCTAACAGCTGGACCAGATTTCCGACGGCCGTGGGCTCGAGCACGACGGTGTAGCGGCCAGGCTCGATCGCAACGGGATTCATCGATGCGCGCGCCTTCTCGATCGCGCGCGCGCCCAATGCTTCCGGATCGATGCGCGACCAATCCGTGTGCGATGCGCCGGCCCAGCCACTCGAGCTCCCGTTGGGCGCGCGCACCGTGGTGGTCATCGCCGCGCCCGTCTGCCGTCCGTAAGTGAACAGTCCCTTATTCGTCGCGATCGCGTAGACCTGCGCATCCGATTCGATGTATCCCGCGGCCGCGAGCCCCGCCGCGCGCGACGGCTCCGTCACCGCGCGCACCGCCGCGGCGCGCCCTGCGGGATCGAGTCCCGCGGTGATGGCGCTCCACCCCGGCGACTCGTCGTACGTCTGCGCGCCGAGCTCGGGCATCGACTCCGGATCTTCCGGTGCGAGCTTCGCCAGTCGCTCCGAACGATCGACCGTGCTCCGCAGCGATGCCTCATCGAGCTTGTTCGTGGTGGTGCTCGCGCTGCGCGTGCCGAACGTGCTGCGAACGGTCACGGTGACGTTCGTGTTGTCGCCGCCGCTCGAGACCTGATTCACGGCATATCGCGTATTGCCACGCGCCCCGCCCACGATCGACACGCGAGTCTGCTCGGCCTTCGCCATGCCGAGCACGCGCATGGTGAGCGCGTGCGCATCCTCCTTCGAAAGGAAGCCAGGAGGATCGAACAGCGACCGGGAACTCACGCCTTCCTCCCGGTGTTGATCACGTTGATGTTCCGGAATCGGGACGGCACGCAGCCATGACTCACCGCGTTCGACTGGCTCGGCTGCCCTTTTCCATCATTGAACGCGCCGCCCAGCTGATAGCTCTTCTTGCCGCCGATCATGTCCATCGAGTTCCAGAAGTCGGGTGTCCGCATCTGGTACGCGACGTCCTTCAGCATCCCGACGATCTTGCCGCCCTTGATCTCATAGAAGAGCTGTCCGCCGAACTGGGCATTGTAGCGCTGCTGGTCGATCGAGAAGGAGCCCTCGCCGACGATCGCTATCCCGCGATCCGTGGCGGCGATGAGATCCTCGAACGACTGTTCCTTCTCACCAGGGAGGAGCGAGACGTTCGGCATGCGCTGGAACTGAATGTCCTCCCACGACTGTGCGTAGGAGCAGCCATGCGAGCGCGTCTGCCTTCCCTGCTTCTTGTACCACCAGTCGAGCCAGGGTGCCTGCTCCCGTGTGGTCTGGTAGTCGTCGACGATCCCCTTCTTGATGATGAGGAAGGTCTCGGGAACCACACCTTCGTCGTCCCACCCGCACGCGGAGAGTGAGCCCGGTTGTGTGCGGTCACCCTGGATGTTCATGAACTCCGGACCGTACTTCAGCTGGCCGAGCATTTTCTGCGGCGGGGAGACGAAGCTCGTGCCCGCATAATTGGCTTCGTAGCCCATCGCACGATCGAGCTCCGTGGGATGCGCGATCGACTCGTGAATCGTGAGCCAGAGATGCGTGGGATGCAGCACGAGATCATAGCGGCCCACATCCACGGACTTGGCGCCGAGCTTCTGCACGGCTTCGGTGGCCCAGCGCGTGGCATTCTCGACCAGCTTCGCGTCGCGCACGTGCTCGTAGCCGCGTCCCATCGGCTGGATGTCGTTCGACTGGCGCGACTGGAAGTCGGACATGTCGGGCGCGACTGCGGTGACCGTCATCTGCGGCTGCGAGCGGAAGATCGTTTGCACGACGTAGGTGCCGTCGCTCGTGGCGAGCGTCTTCTCCTCGCGCAGGAAGAACATTCCGGAGTTCACGTACTTCGCGCCGGCCACCTTGAGCGCGGCAGCGTTCGCGTCGAGCAGAAGCGCAGCCTTCTCTTCGACAGGAACGTTGAATGGATCGATCTCCGCCGGGCCGCGCCACGTGCCGGTGGCGGTGGGCGTAACGGGCGCGAGCACGACGGGCCGCTCGAGCGCCGCGCGATTCGCCTGCGCCTGCGCCACCGCCTGACGCGCAACGCGCACCATCTCATTCGGCGCGAGCTCGCGGCTGGCCGCAAAGCCCCACGCGCCCTTCACGAGCACGCGCACGCCGAAGCCGAAGGTTTCGGAATCGCTCAGCGACTGCACGCGATGCTCGCGCGTCTGAATGGCCTGGCTGCGGTTCTGGCTGATGCGCACGTCCGCGTATTCGGCGCCCGCGGACTTCGCGGCGTCGAGCGCGCGCATCGCGAGCTCCTTGAACGTCGGATCGGTGAGCGGTGGCGATGTAGGGGGTGCGATGCGGTACTGCGGAGGGAGACGATACGCCGCGAGACCTAACGCCGCGGCGGAGGACAGCTGGAGAAACTCACGTCTCGAATGAGGCACTCATCTCCTCGGCGCTCTGCGCCAATATCCTGGCGCGAATAATAGGAATGTGAAAAAACGCACGCAATACCGCGGACGTTGAAGAACGGCTGCATCGCGCTTGTGACTCGCCGTGTAAATGCAACACGAGTGGCGACGACTGTGCCCGGTGACGTGCGCAATGCGCGGTGCACGCGCACGGGAATGAACGTCGAGGGAAGTCGAGCGATCGATTGAAACCGGGGCTCACACTCAAAGCGATTCAGTCAGCAGCGCACATCGTGTTCGGGAGAGCGCGAGGGCAATCCGGGATATTCACCGGGCGCTACACCGCACTCCCACAATAGGCGAACTGAAGAATCGTCCCGATACGCGCCAATATGCTCGCGCGCGCGTCGCGGGCTCTGGCCGTAACCGTTATTATAGAGGCGGGAGCAGTTGCCCCGCTCCGACGGACCCCAGCGACAAGACGATATGCCGACGCTTACGATCGACGGACGTGAAGTGACGGTGCCGGAAGGCACCACCATTCTCGAGGCTTCCCGCGCGATGGGTCTCGTGGTGCCAACGCTCTGTTGGTACCCGAAGCTGCCCATCGTCGGCAATTGCCGCATCTGTCTCGTGTCCGTCGAGGGCACGCCCAAGCTCATCGCATCCTGCGCGACGCTGGCTGCAGAGGGGCAGAAGGTCACCACGGAATCGCATGCGGCCGTCGAGAATCGCAAGGCGGTGCTCGGCATGCTGCTCGAGCGCTATCCGGTGGAGGAGATTCCCGAGGGCGGCGCGCGCAACGAGTTCGAGGAGTACGTGCGACGGTATAGTGTGCCTACCGCCAAGCGCTCGTCGCTCCCACTGCGCACCGGCGACGAGCGCGAGGGCGATCCGCTCATCCAGCACGACATGTCCA
>JBDTXN010000250.1:0-3391 GCA_040006175.1 Gemmatimonadota bacterium
TTCACGCTGCCGGTCGAGGATCGCTATTCGATCACGCGCCAGCAGCTCGAGGCGATGCTCGTGATGACGTACGGCGGGCGCGTTGCCGAAGAGCTGGTGTTTGGCCACGACAAGGTGACGACGGGCGCCTCGAACGACATCCAGAAGGCGACGTCGCTCGCGCGGCGCTACGTGTCGCAGTGGGGATTGTCGGATGCGATCGGTCCCGTGCTGGTCGGCGACAACGAGCAGGAAGTCTTTCTCGGCCGCGAGCTGACGCGCCACCGCGAAGTGTCGGAGCGCACGGCCCAGTTGGTGGATGCGGAAGTCACGCGTCTGCTCAACGAGTCATATGGACGTGCGAAGCAGACGCTGATCGACAATCGCGATCTTCTCGAGCGTATGGCGGAAGCGCTGCTCGAGCGCGAGACGCTCACCGCAGAGGATGCGGAGATGCTCGTGCGCGGACAGGCGCTGCCGCCGCGCAAGACCGGCTCGCCACCGGCCGTTCCGGTGCCGGTGCAGCCGGGCGTCGTCGTGCAGCCGAAGCCCGCGCGTCCGGGGCTCCTCGGTGGTCCGGAGGTCGCGCCGGCGTGACCTCCGCCGCGCGGCGCACGCGCGCGTGAGCGCAGTCGAGTGGCGGCTCGCAACTCGGGCGCTGCAACTGGATCGACCCCTCATCATGGGGATCATCAACGTTACCCCCGACAGCTTCAGCGACGGGGGTAAGTTTTTTTCCCCCTCGGCCGCGGCGGCGCATGGGCGACTTCTCGTTTCCCAGGGCGCCGACATCCTGGATGTGGGAGGCGAGTCCACGCGTCCGCAGGGCGCGATGGCAGTGGGCGCGGACGAGGAGCTCGAGCGCGTGATCCCCGTGCTCGACGCGTTGCGAGAAAGTCATCCCGCGATCCCGTTGTCCGTGGATACCGTCAAGAGCACCGTCGCGCGCGAGGCGCTCGCGCACGGCGCCGAGGTAATCAACGATGTATCGGGCTTTCGTCTCGATCCTGCGATGGCGGACGTCTGCGCGGCGGCGAACGCGGGCGTGATCCTCATGCACTCGCGCGGAACCGTCGAGACGATGGCGACGTACGCGGAGGCGGGGTATGGTGATGACGTAGTGGGCGAGATCATCACGGAGCTCGGCGCACGGGTCGAGTGGGCGCGCGCGGCTGGCGTCGCGCGCGAGCGAATCGCCATCGATCCCGGCCTGGGGTTCGCCAAGCGGAGCGAACACTCACTGGCGGTGCTGCGCGAGCTTCCGCGCTTCGCGGAGCTCGGGCTACCCGTGGCGGTGGGCGTGTCGCGCAAGCGGTTCATCGGCGAGAGCAGCGGCGCGAGGGCACTGGAGGACAGGGTAGACGGAACGATCGCGGCGAACGTGCTCGCTTTGGCGGGTGGAGCGCGCATCTTTCGCGTGCACGATGTCGACCACGCACGCCGCGCGCTGGACATGGCGTGGAGCATTCTGGGCGAGGGCAACGAGTAATCATGTTCGAACAGCTTCGCTTTCTCACCTTCGGCTGGCGCGACGCGATCGAGATCATGGTCGTGGCGTACGGCGTCTACCGGCTGCTCCTTCTGCTGCACGGTACGCGCGCGGTGCAGATGCTGATCGGGATTGTGGTGCTGGTGATGACCTATGCGCTGGCGTGGGTGTTCAAGTTCACGATGATCACCTATCTGCTTGGCATCGTGTTCACGTACGGCGCGTTCGCGGCACTCGTGATCTTCCAGCCGGAGCTGCGCGCTGCGCTTGCGCACCTCGGACAGTCGCGTGTGACGCGCTTCTTCCGTCGCATGCAAGTGAGCGAGGTTGCGGAGGAAGTGGCGGATGCGGTCGAACGGCTCAGCCGATCGGGAATCGGGTGCATCATCGCGCTCGAGCGGGAGATCGCACTGGGCGACTACCTCCAGAGCGGGAAGGCGATGCAGGCGAAGGTGAGCGCAGACCTGCTCGCGACGATCTTCACACCGTACTCGCCGCTGCACGACGGCGCGGTGATCATTCGGGGTGACGAGATCGTCGGCGCCGGATGCATTCTCCCACTCTCGCAATCCCAGAATCTCGACCGAACCCTCGGCACTCGCCATCGCGCAGCGCTCGGGCTGTCGGAGGAGAGCGACGCGCTCGTCATCGTGGTCAGCGAGGAAACCGCACAGATCTCGGTGGCGGAGGATGGGCGGCTCGTGCGCGGGCTTACGGCGGTGCAGCTGCGCGACATCGTCGCGGGCGGCAAGGCGCGTCCGGCCGCGGAGCAGCCATTGCTCCAAGTGCCAGGCTGAGCTCCGCGGCGAAGGCACCGCTGGTCGCGGCGGCGATCCTGTTCGCCGCGTACGCCGCGACTGTCGCGCCGGGGCTTACGATGTGGGACGCGGGCGAGTTCATCGCCGCAGTGCGCACGTTCGGCATCCCGCACCAGCCTGGAACTCCGCTCTACGTGATGCTCGCGCGTGCCTGGTCGCTCGCGCTCCCGTTTCTCGGAACTGCGCTCGCGACGAATCTCTTCTCGGCGGCGTGCACCGCGGCGGCGGGTGGCGCGCTGGCAGCATTCATCGGGCGTGTCACCGGCTCGAGCGCAATGGCGGTGGCAGGCGCGCTCTGCGCGGGCGGGATGTTCACGGTGTGGTCGAGCGCGACGGAGACAGAGGTGTACGCGAGCGTGCTCCTGCTCGTGATGCTGACGCTGCTCGCCGCAGAGCGCGCCGGTCGCACGGGCGATCCGCGATGGAGAGCGGCGACGGCGTACTCCCTCGCGCTCGCGGTGCCGCTGCATCTGAGCGCGCTCGTCGCGGCGCCGGCGGCGATGGTGCTCGTGGCGGAGCGCGAGGATGGCTCGGTCGACTGGCTCTCCGGCGCTCGCCTCGCGGCGGTCGTGCTCGCGGCGGCGGGGATCGGACTCGCGAGCGTGCCGCTCGCGGCGATCGGCGTGTGTGCGATTGCGACCGTGACGCTGTTGGCCTCGCGCGCACAGGTGGACGCACGCGCGCGGCCCGGCGCCGAGACCGCCGGTACGGTCGCGTGTGCGCTGCTCGCCCTCTCCGCGCTCGCGGTGCTCGTGGTGCGCGCGCGATTCGATCCGTGGCTCAACGAGGGCGCGCCATCGAATCTTCACGCGCTCTGGCAGGTGATCGGGCGCCGGCAATACGACGCCATCGGCATATGGCCGCGGCGGGCGCCGCTCTGGGCGCAGGTCGCGAACTGGTTCGAGTACGCGGATTGGCAAGTCGCACTCGGCGTGTCGAACACTGTCGCACCATCGGTAGGGCGCACGCTCATCACGATGCTTTTCGCGGCGCTCGGCTTGTTCGGCTGCCTGCAGCACAAGCGGCTTCACCCGCGAAGCTGGCGCGCACTCCTCGCGCTGTTTGCGTGCGCGACGGCGGGGCTCATCGTCTACCTGAACTTCAA
>JBDTXN010000251.1:0-3390 GCA_040006175.1 Gemmatimonadota bacterium
ACCCCCGACATCCTGCGTGTAAGGCAGGCGCTCTAACCAACTGAGCTATTCGCCCATGTCCCACGATACGAGGCACGGCAATCAGCGAGCGCGTTGCGCGTTCGATGCGGCCGCACACCGAAAGCGACGTGGTGCGACGGCTTACTTCAGAATTGCGATTGGCACCAACACGCAATAACCGAGCACGAGCAGGATCGGGGCGAGAGTTTCGCCTCCGCGGATCAGATCCGCGTACCCGGCGGCCAGCGCGAGCAGCGCGAGTCCCCACCAGAGATAGGGACGCGCGCGAGATGTAACGATGGTTTCCTGAGGGGCCATTTGCAGTAGTGTAGGTTGACCGCAACATGGTGTCAAGAAAGTCGCCGCCTTTCCCGACCAGCCTTGCGAGCACCACTGGCCGAATGTCGAGGGGTGCGCGCGAGTACCGCCGTTCCAAAGCGACTCCGTCGCTCGGGCGGGCGAGATCGCTATCCTGCTCGCAACCTGCAACACGGATCGTGCTCATCACGCAGTCCCTCGAGAATTGCTTGCGCCTTCACCGCCCCGATCTTCACTGCACCCGCCCGGATTGCAGCGCTGTTTCCCGGAGCTCATGCAACAGCGAAGCCGGGCCCGATCGCGGAGCGATAATGCCGCAGGAACGGAGCGCTTCCGCCAACGACGAGGATCCGGACAATCGCCTCGCTTTTCCCGGCGGGTTGATAGGCGACTCGTACGATGCGTTCGCGTCGCTCGGCGTACTCTCACCGGCCACAGCTGACGCGACCGGCCTCACGATCGAGATTCCTCCGCGAAGCGGGTGCGTGTGCTAGCTGTTCGCTCGAGAGGGCGAGCGCGACGCCGTTCGTCCACCCGAAGCCATCCTGTGTCGGATACTCACCACCGCCGGCGCGCCGAGAGGGATCCAGCACGTCGTACTTCTCGGTCATCTTCCCCGTCGCGCGAAAGATGCGCCGGTTGAGCGCGAGCCAGCGCGAGGACGCGGAATCAGCGATGTCGGTGCCGCCATAGCGACGCGCGCCCTCGATCGCGAGCCACTCGAGCGGCGGCCATCCGTTCGGGGCGTCCCACTGCTGCCCCGACGCGACGAGCGTCGTGACGAAGCCGCCGGGCGCGAGAAACTGGCGCGCGAGGCGCGTCGTCACCGCGCGCCCTTGCTCCGGAGTCGCGAGCTCGAAGTAGAGTGGCACGGCCGCCGCGAGCGTCGGACGATCGCGCACGCGCTCTGCAGTGCGCCATCGCACGTCGTAAAACCATCCATCCGCGCTGTCGTATGCCGCCGCGGTGAGCGCCGCGCGGCGGGCCGTCGCGAGCGAGTCGTAGTGCGCGGCGACGTCCGCATCTCCCGCGCGCCCTCGACAGCGACGCTGCGCCGCGATCTCGCGCTCGGAGAAATAGAGTAAGCTGTTCAGGTCGACCGGTGCGAGGTCGATCACCTCGAGCGTGCGCAGATCCCTGGGATCGCGCATCCATCGGCTCGAGTAATCCCACCCGCTCTCCGCGCCCGCCCGGAGATTCCTGTACATCGCTTCGCGATGTGCCTCCGGCACCGACTGCCCGACGGCAAAGTCCTCGCGAAAGGATTCCGGCCGCGGCTCGGGAATGTCATCCCAGTAGCGGTTGAGGATCGCGCCGCTCGGCAGACGCACGACCCGCCGCCACGCGGTGCCGGGGGCGAGCCGGTCCGCTCCATCCATCCAGAAGTCGTGCTCCTTCTCGAGCGCTTCGAGATACCGGAGCGCGTGCGCGGTGTCCTGCGTCGAGGCGTAGAGTGCGACCATGGCCGCGAAGTACGGCGGCTGGCTGCGACCCAGATAGTACGTGCGATTACCGTTCGGCACGTGCCCGAGCGTCGTGACGAGATGAGCGAAGTTGTCGAGCATGTCCTGCACGAGATCCGTCCGCCCGCTCTCGACGAGGCCGAGCATCGTGAAATACGAGTCCCAGTAGTAGACCTCGCGAAATCGACCACCGGGAACCACATAGGGTCTGGGCAGCGATATGAGCGACGATCGCGCATCGGGAGCGTCCGCCGCGCGCGTGAGCGCCGGCCAGAGCGCGCGAATGTGATCTTCCATCGAGACCGTCGAGTCTGCGCGCGCGAGCGTCGCGGGCACCGCTGGCGATGCCGGCGGTGCGAAGTGCGATGCGACGAAGGCGCGCAGGTCGAATTTCGGAGCACCACGTTGCGATTCGTACTCGACTCTGATGCGATCCGGCGCCATGAGCGGCCGTGCATCCACGAACGTCTTCGAGTCTGGAAAGACGCGTGCATTCTGCACGTCCGCGAAGAGCGGCCCGAGTTGGTGCGGTGGGTCGTACAGCGCGCCGCCCGCCGCGAGTGGCGCCGCGGATTGTGGCGAGGTGCCCGCATGGCAGCCAGCAACGAGCGCAAGTGCAAGCACCGCCGTGCGCGCGACTCGCTTCATCTGGGATTTCCGATGGACTTCGTGAGAGGCGTCAGTCGCACGACGTCCAGCAGTGCCGAGCTCACACGCAGGTTCATGTTCGCATCGCCGGGCGCGTACGTGAGCGTGAGCGTGTGCGGGCCGGCGCGCATCGCCGTGCGCACCTGGTTGCTCCACCCTCAATCCGTCCATCGATTGACTCCGCGCTGCGGCATCACGATGACCCCCGCTGTGTCTGCATCAACGAGCAGCGTGCGCACGGCAACCTTGTCCTCGGTGTTCACCGGACCACTGCCGTTGGCGTAGCGGACATCTATCGTGTAGGTACCGTCGCGCTCGATGTGCACCGGAATGCGGATGGTGGTGTCTTTCTGAACGCTGAGCGACACGTGGCCATTCCCGCTGTAGCCGGCGCGCTCGCGCTCGAGCGCCACGTGATCGGGCTTCACCAGCAGCGCGGCACTTTTCGCGATCACTCGAACCGGCTCGCTCAGAAACGACTCGTCGCCCACGTCATTTATCGCGAGCACCTGAAACTCGGAGAGGACGCTGGACGGTGTAATGGTCATTCGGGTGGCAATGATGGGCGGTTGCGGGTTTCCATTTGCGGAGACCACGTATTTCGCTGTTCCGGGAATCGGCGCCCACACCCGCGAATCGCCTCTCAGCTCCGGTGCCGGAGTGGCGGGCGCGAATCGGTTCGGCACCTCGTGCACAGACGAGCTACGCCAGCGGTCGTTCATCGTCAGCTCGATCGTGTGCGTACCCGCCGTCGTCGACATGATCTCCGCGCCATTTACAGGCGCGCCATCGAGTCGCACGGATCGTACCGAGTCTCCGAAGCCGCGCACGGTGATCGTGAGTGTCGACTGCCGGTAGTGCACGCCGCGAAGGACGCGCGCTCCGCGATACGACGGTGGAACCATCGGTCGGAAGGCGAGGCGGTCGGTCTCCAGCCGCATGCCGAACAACACGCGAGAGG
>JBDTXN010000252.1:0-3389 GCA_040006175.1 Gemmatimonadota bacterium
CTCATGATATCGCCGGTCGTGCGCTTTCTGTGCGACCCAATGGAAACAGATTGGGCCGAGCGTATGACGCTGCAACATCACGGAAAGGTCACGGGGGTATCAGCCTTGCAACACTCGCCATCACATCGTGTCGCTGTAGCACAAACTCCCAACAACACGGCGACAGGGACGTGGTCACCGTCGTATGGTCTGATTGCGACGGTCACTCGCTCCCCGCGCACTTCTACGTCCTTGGAGGAAAGTCGGTGCGCCGCTGTGGGGTGGGTCAGATCGAAAGACTCAGAACAACACACTCAGAACAATACGCTCTACTCGTAGTCCGAGACAGAAGCGCCGGCTCAAAGCCGAGCGTCGCCCGTTGCACTCCTTAGCACCGAAAGGCTGAATGGATCGCCCGAAGTTCACGTCGAAGCGGCTCTTCGCCGCTGGAGGCTCCTGCACGATGCCGTCACTTCACCGTCGCGAGCTCCTCGTCGCGATCCTGATCGCGGCTGCGCCGCCGGTATACGCGCAGACCACCGCTTCAACTGTCACGCCGGCCAACCCGGCTGCGGATCACCTGCGGCCCGGCGACGTGATTCGGATGAAAGTGTGGCGAGAGCCGGACTTCTCGGGCGACTTCAGCGTCGACGACCGTGGCGAAGCCGTCTTTCCGCGCATCGGCCCGCTTCTCGTCACGGAGCAATCGGCCGCGTCGCTGCGCGATCGGCTCGTCACCGAGTACCAGAAATATCTCTCGCAGACATCGATCGAGATCAATGTCTTGCGGCGCGTTCGCGTTGACGGTGCGGTGAGGACGCCCGGGCTCTACTCTGTCGATGCAACGATGACCCTGGGCGACGCGCTGGCACTCGCCGGGGGCGTCAGTAGCGAGGGTAACCGAAAGAAGGTCGTCGTCGTTCGGGACGGCGAATCGATTACGCTGAACGCGCGGAGCACTCTCCCGCTGGCCAGCACCCCGGTCCGATCGGGGGACCATCTGTACGTTCCAGAGCGGAGTTGGGTGAGTCGCAACCCTTATATCCTGGGCGCCATCGTGTCCGGCGTTGCGACCATCGCCACCTTTATGATCCGGCGGTGAACATGGGATCGGTGATTCCGAGGACAGCCTCCGCCGAGGGGCCGCTGATCGCATCGGAACCCCCGCTTCACCCCGTCACCGAAGCCCGGGAGGCTTCGCTCTGGGGGACGCTGCGCCGGCGCCGTTGGCTCATTGTCGGCAGCACGCTCGCGGTGATGGCGGGGTCTGCGTACGCGACGCACCGTCTGCCTCTTATCTACGAAGCGACGGCGTCGATCCGGATCGACGAGCACGTGTCCACGCTACCGATGGACCCCGTGCAGCTCTCCACGCGCAGCGAGCTGAACACCGACATGGAGGAATTGAGCAGCCGCGTGCTCGCACAGGCGGTCGTCGAGTCGCTAGGCGTTCAGCTCACGTTGGTCCAGCCATCGGGAGTGCCCCGCAACGAAGTGTTCACGCGTATTCGTGTCGCGCCCACCGCCGAGGATTCCTCGGCGGTCGCGAACGGCGCGCGCGCAGCGTCCCAGAGCCCCGGGCTTTTCGCGTCCTTGATGGGTCAGCTTACCCCGTCGACGGAAAACCGCTACCGCCTTTCGCGGCGCCGCAACGGGGGCTTCGATCTCGCGCACGCGGAGGCGAATACACCCATCACGCACATCCCGTCGCGCGGGACCGTAAACATTGGCTCCGTGAGCTTTTCACTCACGCCGAAAGCCGATTCCCTGGACGCGATCGACTTCGCTGTCACGCCGTTCGTAGACGCCGTCGAGGACTTGCGTCGTGATCGCGAGGTCGTGCATCCAGGAGCAGGGCGCGAAACCAACATCGTGCTCGTTCGATATCGGGGACAGGATCCGCAGTTAGCCAGTCAGATCGTCAACACGATGGCCGGCACGTACATCGCTAGACGGCAAGAGGCGCAGCGAGCCGACCTCCACACCACAGTGGCGTTCCTGCGCGAGCAGATCGCCAAGCTCTCACAGCGCCTCGCTCAGCAGGAGGACGCGCTGCGCTCTTTTCGTGAGCGAGAGCAGGTAGTGAGTCTTCCCGATGAAGCGAGAAACCAGGTCGATCGCCTCTCCCAGATACAGGTCGAACGGAGCCAGCTGGAAACCGAGCGGGCCGCGATGGCCGAGCTCGTCAAGAGCGTGGATTCGGACGCGGCACGAATGCAGCCCGATGGCCCCTCACCGTACCGACGCCTCCTTGCGTCGCCCGCGCTGATCAAGAGCGACATCGCGACTCAGCTGCTCACCTCCCTCACGGTCGCCGAGGACAAGCTCGCCGAGCTACGCACCCATCGCACGGCGCAGGACCCCGATCTTCAAGCGGCGCGGCAGCGCATTCACGACATAGAGGCGCAACTCCGGGGAATCACGGTAAGCTATCTCCAGAGCGTGACGAGCCAACTGGCCGCGATCGACGTGACTCGCGCGGAGTATGCGCGACGCGCGGATCGTCTGCCGACGCGGGAAATCAACTTCGATCGGCTGCAGCGGGAGCCGAAGGTACTGGAGCAGATGTATGCACTGCTGCAGACCAGACTTCAGGAAGCTCAGGTGGCCGAAGCGATGACGTACCCGGGCGTGCGCGTCGTCGATCCGGCAGTGCCCTCGACCATCCCGGTCGCGCCACGCCCGCTTCTCAACCTCGCGCTTGCGCTTGTGGCCGGCCTCATGCTGGGTACGTCAGCCGCGTTCGCGCTGGATCACTTCGATCGCGCGATACACACGCGACGACAGGTACAGCTTGCGACGGGACGCCCGGTGCTGGGGATCATTCCGCATGCCCGGCGCGAATCACCATGGACGAAACGGTTGCGGGGCGCGGCCCGGCAAGTGCGGCGTGTGCGGCCAGCGCACGACGCTGGTGAGGAGCCCCGGAAGCACCGCGGTGAGTTCGGCGTGTCCAACACGTCCGTCTCCGAGGTGCTGCGCCCTGTTCGCAACCTCTCGCATCTGAGCGAATCGTACGCGCGGCTCGCGATCAATCTCGCGTTCGCGCAGAGCGAGCGTTCGCGGCAGGTCCTCCTCATTACCAGCCCCTTGCCGGGTGATGGCAAGACGACCGTTGCTTGTAATCTCGCGCTGACGCTTGCCCTCCGCGGGGCGAAGGTCCTGCTCGTGGATGCCGACCTGCGACGCGGGCGTGTGCACACGTTGTTTGATGCACCGCGACGACCCGGTCTGAGCGACGTGCTCGCAGGAGCCAAGCCCATGAGTGCAGTCATCCGTCGCGTGAGAGTCTCACCAACTGCCGAGTTGTCGTTCATCGCCACTGGACAGTTGGACCCGAACCCGCCGCAGTTGCTCGGAGTCGACGCCGTGCGCGAGCTCCTCAAGCCCCTCCGCGCGGAATACGACAC
>JBDTXN010000253.1:0-3324 GCA_040006175.1 Gemmatimonadota bacterium
TCACGGTGATCGTGAACCCCGCCTCCGGAAGGGGGCGGGGTTCACGTTTACTCCCTGACATTCGCAAGGCTTTTGCCGCCGTCGGCGTCACCGATGTGCAGCTCACCGAGCGCCCGGGCGACGAGACGCGCCTCGCGGCGCTCGCGTTGCATAACGGCGCGACGACGATCGTCGCATGCGGCGGTGATGGCACGTGGAGCAACGCCGCCAACGCCATCCTCTCGGCCGGTGCGGACTGCCGGCTCGCACTGCTCGCCGCCGGCACCGGCAACGATTTCGCGAAAACCGTGGGCGCACCCGCGAGCGACCTTGCCGCCACTGCGCGACTGGTTGCGGACGGCTCCGAGATGCTGGTCGACGTGGGGCGCATCGAGGACCGCTACTTCCTCAATGTGACCGGCTTCGGCTTCGACATCGCGGTGCTCGATGATCTCGAGAACATCCCGTTGCTCACCGGCGACCTGCTCTACCTCGGCGCCGCGCTGCGCCAGCTCTTCAAGTTCGAGGGGATGCCGATCGACATCACGACCGCAGCAGTGGCGCGCGGCGCGCGCGCGCACCTCATGCTCATCATCGCGAACGGGCGCAACTTCGGCGGGATGTTCCAGATCGCGCCCGATGCCCGCATCGACGACGGAAAGCTCGACGCGATCTCCATCCTCGACGCGCCGCCGTTCACGCGCATCTCGATGCTGGCGGCGGCGCCGAGTGGGAAGCACGTGCAAAATCCGCTGGTGCTGTCCGAGCAGGCGTCATCGTTCACGTTGAAGTTCGACGCGCCGCCAGCGTACGAGACCGATGGCGAGTACCGCACGGCGACGTCTTCGACGCTGGAAGTCTCGTGCATTCCGCGCGCGCTCCGTGTTGCGGCGCCGATGGGCGTGACGGTGTGAAGGCGATCCAATTCGCCGCGCCGATTCCGACGTATCTCGCAACGCTCGCCGCCGGGAAGCTCTCGCGGCAATTCTACACCGGCGCGCTCGCGTGTACGCGCTACGCGAGCATTGAGCAGCCGCGGCTGCCGAGCGAGCGATGGGTGCGCATTCGCACGCGGCTCGGTGGCATTTGCGGGAGCGACCTCAACGTCATCTCTCTCGGCGCGAGTCCTTCCACCTCGCCCTTCTCATCGTTTCCGTTCGTGCTCGGCCACGAGAACGTGGGTGAGGTGATCGCTGCGGGGAGTGGAGTCAGCACGGTGCGCGTGGGAGCGCGAGTGACGGCGAATCCCCTACTCTGCTGCGAGCCGCGCGGGATCGCGCCGCGATGCGCGCCGTGCGAGAGCGGGCACCACTCGCGCTGCGCTCACTTCACGGACGGCGATATTGCACCCGGGATGCTGATCGGCACGACTCGGGGATTGGGGGGAAGCTGGGGAGAGGAGTTCGTGGCGCACGAGGACCAGCTCGTGACGGTGCCCGAGGGGATGAGCGATGCGGCGGCGGTGCTCATCGAGCCGTTTGCGTGCTCGGTGCACGCGGTGCGCGCGAATCTCCCCGAGGCGGGCGAGCGCGTGCTCGTGATCGGCGCGGGCTCGATCGGGCTGCTCACGATCGCGGCGCTCCGCGCGCTCGCGCCGGGCGCGCGGGTGACGGCGCTCGCACGCTACGATGTGCAGCGCACGCATGCGACTCGGCTCGGCGCGTCGCAGGTGGTGCCCGCGCGCGGCGACTACACGAAGGCGCTCGCGGATGCGGGGGGGACGCGTCTATTGAAGCCGATCATCGGGAAGCAGGTGGGGGTGGGTGGCTTCGATCGCACCTTCGTGTGCATCGGCGGCACGCGCGGGATGGACGACGCGATGCGCGTCACGCGCGCGGGCGGCACGATCGTGCTGCTCGGGAACTCGAGCACGATGAATGGTCTGGACTGGACGCCACTCTGGCTCAAGGAGCTGACGGTGCGCGGTTCGTTGTGCTACGGCTCGCCGGTGCACGCGACCGCCGGCGAGGGCGCCTTCAGGGAGGCGGCGGCGCTCATCGCGAGTGGCGCGGCACCGATCGAGGGACTGCTCACGCACACGTTCGCACTCGGCGAGTATCGCAAGGCGCTCGAGACCGCGTCGAACAAGGCGGGCGGGGAGAGCATCAAGGTGGCGTTCCGCTTCTGAGCGAACGCCACCCCGATCGAAGCGCTACGGCAGCGTGATGCTGTTGAAGCTTCCGAGTGAGACGGCACCATTGCGTGCGAGTGCGCGTCCGACCAGCGTCGCATTGTCGACGAGCGTGATGCTCGTCAGCGCGACGATGTTCCCCTTCCACTGCGACGACGTCCCGAGCGTCGCCGACGACCCAACCTGCCACCACACGTTCTTGGCCTGGGCGCCGTTGATCAGCACGACATTTCCTGCCGTCGTCAGCCCCGTTCCCGCCTGGAACACGAATGTGGAGTTCGGATCGCCGTTACCGTTCAGCGTTACCGTTCCAGTGACGCCGATGGTGCTGGCGGTGCAGTAGACGCCGGGGAGTAACGTGGTGCCCCCCAGATCTCCAACGATGGCGGCGCCGCAGGGCAGGCCGGCGAGCGTGTTGTACGTGGTCGTGAGATCATTCTGCCCCTGGAGCGCCACTGCGTCACCGAGGTGCTGAACGCCCGTGATGACGCACGGGCCAAAGCCGGTGATCGTGTTTCCCGGGCTGATGGAGACATTCGCGCTGATCGTTCCTCCCGTTACGCACGTCACCGCGGTGCCCGCCATGATGCCGTTCGGTGCTGCGGTGCCGAGATTCGCGATTGGCACCGGCGCATCGGCCGACACGATGATCGTCGCCAGGCCGGATTTTCCGCCACTGCTCGCTCGCAAGGTTCCCGTGAAGGTGCCGGTAGTAGCGCCTGCCGTGAACAATCCGGACGCAGCATCCACGGAACCGCCGCTGTTCACGACACTCCACGTGGGCGTGATCGAGATCGGATTGCCTGCTCCGTCCGTGCCCGTGGCCGTGAACTGCGCCGTCGTGCCGGGCGGCAGCGTTTGCGGATTCGGGGTAACGGCGATGCTCGAGAGCGAGTTCGGCGCGCTGACGTCGCGGTTTCCGCATGCGGCGGCGAAGCTGGCGAGAATGCAAGACGCGGCGAGAGTAGCCACGCGTGCGCTTTTGGGCGACGACGATGACCACGTGAAAACGTGTCGATTGATCTTCATGATTCTCCTGACGTGACATAAGGGGCGGAGAGCACTTAACGTGTTCCGTTTGGCAGCAATCTCCACGTGTCGTTCCCGGGAGATGACACTGCACGTCAGGGCGCAAATACTGACCGTATCGGGCGCGTCGTTACATCTATCACCCGCATGGATGACGACCGCACCGGCCGTTCGGTACCACATTG
>JBDTXN010000254.1:0-3321 GCA_040006175.1 Gemmatimonadota bacterium
CCGGTCTCCTCCGACTCCGGCGACACGAGCGCCGGCTTCTCGGCGCGCGTCTGCGCGATGGTGAGGAGCGCGGTGAGCCCGTACGGCGATGCCCAGCGCGTGTGGCGCCCGTCGAGTAGCACCTTTTCGTCGATCGGCACGGGAGCGAGGTGCTCGAGAACGGTCTCGAAGGTGCGCTCATCGAGCGACGGCGGGAGATTGATGATCGTGGTCATTGCGTGATCAGCTCTCCGCGCAGGTGTCGGGTGAGCCCCGACGCGCCGCGAAAGGTCACGTTGCGCGCGGCGGCGCCGTGCGCCGCGCGCATCGCGGCCGTGATGTCGTCGCCCCCGAGCAGGCGCGAGAAGAACGTGGCGCCCCAGACGTCGCCGCAGCCGGTCGGATCGCCGCCGTCGAACGAGGTCGGCACCGGAACGAGCGCGGTGCGGAGCGGGCCGACGTCGGCCATTGACGCGCTCGTCGTCCGCAGATCGGAGATGCGATCGAAGCCCGGCGCCGCGAAGTAGACCGCGCCCTTCGAGCCGAGCGTCACGGTGAGACATCGCACGCCGGCCATCATCGCCGTGGCGGCGAGCTCCATCGGATCGCGCGCGACCGTCGTCACCTCGTCCTCGTTCATCTGCAGGAGATCGAAGCAACGGCACCACTGATCGATGTTCGGCAGCGGCTGCAGCACGCGCCATCCGTCCGGTTGGACGGCGTGCACCTTCATGTGCAGATCGCAGTAGATCGGGCCGGAGAAGTTCTGGCGCAGGAGCTGGCAGGTCTCGAGATCGAGCTCCCAGCCGCTCATGAAATTGATGTACAGTGCGTCGAGATCGCGGAGCAGGGGCTTGAGCCCGAGCCAGCTCCACCCCGGCAGCCCGCCCGTCAGCTTCTCGGCGCGGCGCTCGCTCGTCTCGTAGCGCAGCTCCACGCGGTTGTTCGGATAGGGCACGCCGATGAGTGCAGCGTCCGGTGCGACGTGGCTCAGCGTCGCGATGAACTCGCGCGCGCGCGCGGCGAGATCGTCGCCCACCTTCACCAGCGGCACGATCTCCCAGTCGTCGGCGAGACTCGCGTCGAGCGCGCTCAGGGCGTACGCGCACCCTCCCCATTCGGTCACGGGCTCCGAGCGCGGATCGCGCCCATAGATCGTGTCCCACACGAAGGTGCTAATGACGCCGAGTCGCTTGCGACGCATCATCATCTAGACTGCCCCGAGGCGCTGCTGCTTGAACGTAGCGACGGCACCGACCATGCCCGCACTGCTGCGAAGCGTACCAGCGACGATGCGGCATGCGTCTACGGCAGGGCGGAATGCGCGACGCTTCACCTCCGCCCGCAGCGGCTCGAACAGCGGTTCGCCAGCCTGCGTCACGCCTCCCGTGATCACCACGACGTCGGGATTCAGGATGTTGAGCAAGTTGCCGATGCCCGTGCCGAGGAACCGTGCGGTGTCGCGCACGACCTCGAGGGCAAGCGCGTCGCCGGCGTTGGCTGCGGCGTAGATCGTCGCGGCGGTCAGCTCATCGAGGCGACCGTCGACCATCCGGCGCAGCATCGACACCTCATCGCGCTCCAGCGCCTCGCGGGCGCGCAGCGCGATCGCGGGGCCGGACGCGTACGCCTCAAGGCATCCGTAGTTGCCGCAGCGGCAGTAGCGTCCCGTCGAGTCGATGGTGGTGTGCCCGATCTCGCCTGCGACATCCGAGGAGCCGTGATAGAGCACGCCGTCCATGATGATGCCGCCGCCGATGCCTGTCCCGATCGTGATGCCTACGACGTTCTTCGCGCCCTGCGCGGCGCCCTTCCACCACTCGCCCATCGTTGCGCAGTTCGCGTCGTTGTCGAGCGCGACGGGCAGCCCGGTGCGATCGGAGATCGAATCGCGCAGCGGAAAGTCCCGCCAGCCGAGATTCGGCGCGACCACCACGACGCCGCGCTCGCGATCGAGCGGGCCCGGAGCTCCCACGCCAACACCAAGGAAGTCTTCGTCCCGCGCCTTCTCGCTCGCGGTGACGTCCGCGATGGCTTCTGCAACCATCGTTGCGATGCGGTGCACCACGGCTTCGGCGCCGAGCTCCGCGTGCGTAGATGCCTGGCGCACGGCGAGCTGCTTGCTGCCGTCCTCGGGCATCGCACCGACGACGATGTTCGTGCCCCCCAGGTCGACGCCGACGATGAACTTCGTGCGCCCGCTCACGCGTGCATCTCCAACGCATTAGCAGCCACTGAGCACCTCATCCACGGCGATGGCGACCGCATCGACTCCGAGCTCGCGCATGCAGCGCCAATGCCCGAGTGGACAACGGGGCGGACCGTGATGGTGGCAGGGGCGACAGGCAAGCGCGTCTAGTCCCAGGGAGATGGAGTCGTGAGCCAGCGGACCAAAGCCAAACGCTTCGACCGTCGGCCCAAAAATAGTGATCGTTGGCGTGCCCATGGCGGATGCCAAATGCTGCGGCGCCGAGTCATTAGTAACCAGCAACTTCGCACGACCTATTAATTCGGCTGAGGCAAGCAACGTCAACGATGCCGTTCCGTCAACCACCCCTTGCGCACCGGAAAATTCAGCGATAGATGCCGCCTCCGAACTGTCCGAGCGTCCACCGATAATTGCCAGGCGGTAGCGCGAGGAGAGTCGATTCGCGAGCTCCGCGTAGCCAGGCCAGCGCTTCGTCGCCCACACGCTTCCGGGCGCGAGCGCGACGAGCGGGCGCGAGTCATCGTTCGCCCCGAGCAGCGCATCGACCGCCGCACGCTCGGCCTCACCGGGAAAGAGCTTCGGATGAATGGACTCGTCGCGCGCCGCGATCTCTCCATCGACATCACGCTCGGCCTCTCCGGAAAACGCCAGACGCAGCAAACGCTCCGCATGGTGCCGGTCTTCGCGATACTGCACGCGTGCGGTGTAGAGTCGCTGGCCCGCCGAGCCGTCGAAGCCCACGCGTTGCGTGTAGCCGGCGGCGAGAGCGAGCGCACCGCTTCGCGCGGACCGCTGCGCGAGATATGCGATAGCCGGCGGCGCGCCGGCCGGCACCTCGGGCGCGCGCACGCGCTGCGCGAGACGCCGGAATCCGCGCAATCCCGAATCGGCTCCCCACTTGTCGTAGACGATGAGCTCGTGGATGTCCGGGTTGCGTGCCAGGAGCGGCGCCGATGCCGGAGTCACGATCACGCTCACGGGACCTCGCGTGGCGAGCTCCGCGATGAGCGGGGTGGTGAGAACGGTGTCGCCGAGGAAGCTGGTCTGCACGACCAGCTGGTGTGGGCCCGTCGCGGCAGCGAGGGCCATCAATCCACCTGCAGCACCGCGAGAAACGCTTCCTGCGGTATCTC
>JBDTXN010000255.1:0-3278 GCA_040006175.1 Gemmatimonadota bacterium
CACATGGACCTATTGTTCCGGGAGGAACAACAATGCGCGTCAGTGGAAAAAAGGGTTTCACCCTGATCGAGCTTCTGATCGTCGTGGTCATCATCGGCATCCTGGCCGCGATCGCGATTCCGAAGTTCGCGAGCACGAAGGAAAAGGCATATCTGGCGTCCGAAAAGTCGGATCTGCGCAACCTGGCGACGTCGGAAGAGGCGTACTTCTCCGGCAACCAGACGTACAGCACCGACCAGAGCGCGCTGAACTTCACGACGTCGCAGGGTGTGTCGGTGACGGGTATGGCGGCCGATGCGAAGGGCTGGAAGGGCACGGCGAGCCACAGCGCGACGACCAAGAAGTGCTACGCCGGCTTCGGCAGTCAGGCTGCTGCGACGACCCTCGACGGTATCATCACCTGCGATCCGTGATCTGAACGGCGCACGTCTGTTCCCCCACGATCGGGTCAGGCTGATGCCTGACCCGATCGTGTTTCCCCCCGCCTCTGTGCCATGATCGCCGCACCAACATCCTCGACCAGCTCCGTAGCCGGCTGGCGAAGGATCTTCACCGCCGAGCGGGTTGCGCTCTTCCTGCTGATTCTGGCGGCGGCGCTGCCCTATCTCTCCTCGCTCACCTTCGGCTTCGTCTACGACGATCTGGGTGTCATCGTGGAGGTGCCGTCGCGCCACACGTGGCTCGGCGTCGCGCAGGCGTGGGTGCAGAGCTATTGGGGCAATCCGGAAACGGGACTCTACCGCCCTGTCGCGCAGTTCATGTATGCGCTGCTCTGGAATCTGGGCGGCGGCAAGCCGTGGCTCTTTCACCTCTACGCGATCGTCATTCACGTCGCGACCACGCTGCTCCTGTGGTGGCTGCTCTCACGGGCGACGAACAGGTGGGCCGCGTTCTTCGGCGCGCTCCTCTTCGCGGTCGATCCCGTGCACGTGGAGGCGGTGGCGAACATCGTCAACTCGAGCGAGGTGCTCGTTGCGCTCTTCGGCATCGCGTGCATTGGCGTGGTGCTTCGCGCATCGGTGCGGAGCGATGGCGGAGTTCGCATCGGCTGGCGTCCGGCGTTGCTCGCAGCGAGCGCCTACGCGTTCGCGATCGGCGCGAAGGAGAGCGGCGCGGGAATTCCCGCGATCGCCTTTCTCTGCCTGTGGGGATGGCGCGCCGCGGATTCCACGAAGCGTCCGACCTTTCGCGAGGTCCTCGCTGGCGGTTGGCGCGTGTGGGCGCTGTGCACCGTCGCGCTCGTCGGCGTCGCGACAGCGCGCTTCTTCGTCCTCGGCGGCCTCACCGTCAGTCAGCACTGGGTGACACACGAGGTGCGCAACTTCACTTTCGCGCCACGCTTCTGGACCATGACCGCCGCGTGGCCGCTCATCGCGCGGCTGTTGGTGTGGCCGAGCAAGCTGCGGATGCATTACGGCTCGGACATCGTGATTCCTCTGACGGAGCCTACGATCTGGTCGGTGCTCTCGCTCGGGACGGCAGCGATCGTCGTGACCTGTGCGACGCTGCTCGCGCGCCGTGGCGATCGACGTCCGCTGGTCGCGATCGCGTGGGTGGCGATCGCCTTTCTTCCCGCGTCGAATCTGCTGGTGCCAACGGGCCAGCTGTTGGCCGAACGCACGCTGTATCTGCCGAGCGTGGGAGTGGCGCTGTTGGCGGCGTGGGGGATCAGCGCAGCGTACGGCTGGGTGCGCGGCCTGGGCGGCGAATTCGTGGCGCACCTCGCGACGGGTGTGCCACTCGCGGCGGTGGCAGTTGGCGCGCTGCTCGTGACATATCCCGAGGTGCTGCCCTGGCAGACGAACTACACGCTCTTCCTCCACGGTATCGAGCAGGCGCCGCGCGCTTCTCGTCCCTGGCAGCTGATGGGCGATCTGTACGCCAATCAGGGCGACCACAAGAAAGCGATCATGTACCTCCGGAAGGCGCATAGTCTGGAGCCCGGGAACGACAACATCGTTTACTTCTACTCCGAGCAGCTGCACGCAGTCGGCGCGCTCGAGAGCGAGCTCGCGCTGCTGCGGGACGCCGCGAAAGAGAATCCGACCTCGGAGCAGACGTGGGTCATGTATCTCGTGGCGCTCGGCACGCGGCGCGGCCCGGACTCCGTGCTCGCGGAGCTCGCGCGCGTGCCCGCGCACGACTCGACGAGCGCCAACTGGCACGCGGTGATGAAGGGCGAGGCGTACTACAACAAGGACATGCCCGACTCGGCGATCGCGACGTATCGCGCAGCGATCGTGCAGCAGCCGCGCAGCGGCAACCTGCACTACCTGCTCGCGAACATGCTGCGGCAGACGGGGCGACTTCCGGAAGCAGCGACGGAGCTCGCCCTCGCGGATTCGCTCAAGGGCGCGCGCCCCGAGGCGCTGCTTCGCATGCATTCGGAGATCGCACTCGCGCACGGCGACACCTCCGCGGCGCGCAAGGCAATCGCGAAGGCGATCAGGGTGGCGCCGCTCGACAGCTCACTGGTGGTGTTTCAGCGGACGCTCGGGCGGGCCAGTTAGCGGGTGATGGAAGACCAAGCGAATCCGTCACCACGAATTTGCGCTACTCGGTGTTTTCGGTCGATTCTCTCGCATCAGTCGTGATCGCGCGCTGACGGCGATCGATTCGAGGTCGTGAATCGGTGTGCTCACGGCGCGGCCCCATGCCGAGACGTGAGAACGTTCTCTACGCGCTCCGCTAAGGCTTCCTTCGTCGTGATGTGAATCGCAATGAGATTCCCCGACACGATAAATCGGGGACGCTGCGCGGGCGGCGTATCGGGATTTGGTATCGTGTCGAGCTTCGCCGCATCCTGCTTGCGGGCCGCTGCGGTGGGGTAGATGTAGAGCTCGAGCGGGCTGCCGCTCACGCTCACGGCGTGGCCCGCCTGCTCGAGCCCAGGGTGATGCGCCACCTTGTCGCTGTCGACGACGACGAGCCCCGCCTCGCCCAGACGCTTCACGACCTCGGCACGGTTCCACTCGTCGGTTTCGGCGGCGCGATTCTCTTCCGCCTTTGCTGCGACAGCGGAATCTGCGCTCGGCTTCCGGGGAGGCGGCGCCTCGCCCTTGGAGCACGCGACGAACGCGAGCGCCGGCGCCAACCAGAGCGTCCGCACCACCCGCGTCACACGTTTTTCGTCTCCGCCACGAGCTTCGACAGCGACGCCTTCGCATCGCCGAACAACAGACTCGACTTGTCGTTGTAGAACAGCTCGTTCTCGATGCCCGCAAAGCCCGGATTCATGCTTCGCTTGAGCACGATGATGTTCTGCGCCTTGTCCGCAT
>JBDTXN010000256.1:0-3251 GCA_040006175.1 Gemmatimonadota bacterium
GACGCTCGATCCGCTCACGCGCGAGGTCAAGCTCGGCGAGCACCAGAAGGCGCTGCTCACGGACACGGTCGGTTTCATTCGCAAGCTGCCGCACCATCTCGTCGCGTCCTTCCGTGCGACGCTCGAAGAGGTGAACGAATCCGATCTCCTGCTTCACGTGATCGACGCGAGCCGTTCGACGTGGGAGGATCAGGTGCGCGTAGTCGACGGCGTGCTCGGCGAGCTCGGTGTCACGGAGAAGCCGGTGCTCCACGTGTTCAACAAGATCGATCAGCTCAGTCACGACGATCTGCTGGCGTTGCAGGAGCGTGTGCGGGACAAGTATCCCGACTCTATCTTCGTGTCCGCCGTGACGGAGGGCGGCCTCGAACCTCTCATGCGATCGCTGGTCACGCGCGTGCGCCTGATGCGGCCCATCGCGGAGGTGCGCATCCCTGCTGGCGACGGCCGTCTACTGGCCGAGCTGCATCGCGAGGGCGAGGTGATCGATCAGCGGAGCGAGGATTCGGTGCTCGTGCTGCACGTGCGCGCCACGGAGGCGCTCATCGGGCGGCTAAGACGGGGCGGAGCGACGGTCAGCTAGATCCGCACCGCCGGCAGGCCGCCGATGTCGGGCGGCGTGTAGCTGGGCGCACGGCGAATGATGGGCGCACGACGTTCGGGCACCGCGGCACCCGCCGCGAGGCGCGCTTCCCAAATCGCCCGCGCCATCGCGATGGCACCCGGCGGGCACATCTCGACGCATGCACCACAGCGCGTGCATTTCGAGGCGTCGACGGCGACCAGCGGGAGCTCGTCGGTGGTGAACGAGAGCGCGCGCTCGGGGCAGCCACTGATGCAGCTTCCACACTTGGTGCAGTCATCCGTGATCACGGGCATCACGGTGCAGTCGAAGCACCTGCTTGCCTCGCGCACGATCTCTTGCTGATCGCGCAGCGCACTGCTGGAGAACGGATCCGCGGGCGGTGCGGTCGATGCGGCGAGATCGATGCGCCTCGCCGCGATCGCGCGGGCGGCTCGTTCGCCATCCCACTCGTCTTCGCCGAGCTCGACCCACGCGGACGAGATGACGGTCTGCACGACGCTCTTCGTGAGCGCGGCGTGAATTTGCCATGCGGCTCGCTTTCCGTCCGCAACCGCGTGCGCGATCGTGCGATGACCGAACGCGCACGCGCCGCCCGCCCAGACGCCGCGCAGCGATGTCTGCAGCGTGTATGGCTCGACTGCGATCAGCCCTTCCGCGTCGTATTTGAGCTCCGATCCGAACTGGCGCGTGGGCACACGGCGCCCAGCCGTGACGAGCGAGTCGCACGCGAGCACCTTCGTCACACCTTCGGTGGCATGCGCGATCTCGACCCCGCTGAGCGCTCCGTGCTCGTCCGTGAGATAGCGGCGCGCGTGCCACCCGCCGTGGAGGATCACGCCGTCCTGGAGGGCGGCCGCGAGCGCCGCAGGTTGCGCAGACGTCTGCTCGAGCGGCTCGGGGAGCACGGCGTGTGCGGTCGCGACGCTTCGCGCCTCTTCGCTGCGCGGGCGGCGCAGCGCGATGCGCGCGGCGTCGAGCGCCAGGTCACCGTCGCCGATCACGACCACCCGTCCGCTGAGCGGGGTGTGCTTCGCGAGCACGGTCATCGCGTCTACCACGCGCGGATGTGGCGGCTGGTCGGGAAAGGGCTGATCCGCGGGCATCGACGCGCCCGTGGCCAGGAAGATCGCGTCGAACTCTGTTGCCAGCATCGCCCGCAGCGTCTCGATCCCCATCACCGGCGCATTCGACGCGAGCTGTGTGTGCGTTGCGAGAATCGCCGCGCACTCGGCGCGTGCGCTCGCCACGGGGAATCGGAACGCGGGGATGGCGCCCGTGAGCACGCCGCCCGGCTCGTTCGCCTCGTCGAAGATCGTGCTCTCGTGTCCCAGGAGCGCCAGATCGTGCGCGCAGCCCATTCCAGCGGCGCCGCCCCCAATGATGGCCACGCGCTTGCCCGAGCGCGGCGCGCGAAAGGCGTTGTCTGGCGTCTGCCCCACGAGCCCGGACACCGAGCGAGCGTCATGCGCGCTGGTGCATGGCTCCGGTGAGGGAAGGGTCGCCGGGGTCGAGAAGCCGCTCGCGTACGCTTCGAGCGCCGCGATCGCTACCGGTGCGCCGAACGCGCGGCGGTTGCACGCGGTTTCGCAGGGGGCATGGCAGCCGTGCCCGCACGCACTGGCGAATGGATTCGGGCCTCGGGCCAGCAGGTAGGCGCGGGGGTGGTCTCCCGCCAGGAGCGCGCTGGCTATCGCCGGCGCGTCGACGCCCAGCGGGCAGCCGTTGTGGGAGCACGGAAGAACCGTCGGCAGGGCGGAGGCCGCCAGCGGCAGTGGATAGCGTTTTGCTTGATCGCTCAATTTGCTTCCGTTAAGTTCTTCCATTGCCTCGGCCCGAGGGCGAATAACGGGCGTCGAGGCGCGCGCGCCGCGCTCTTTCTTTCAGACTGCCGACGCCCCGGCGAGGTTACCGGATTTGCCCGACGAAAGTCTTTCGGGCAGAGCGACCTCACCACCCAACTACCGGCCTGTGGGAACCTTCGAATCGCTGTCGGACAAAATCGACCGCCGCGACCTTGTTTGCGGTGTGATGGGACTGGGCTACGTGGGACTTCCACTGGCCGTAGAGATGGGACACGCCGGGCTCAAGGTCCTCGGATTCGAGGTCTCTGAGCGCGTCACCGCGCTCGTGAACGCCGGCGAGAGCCACATCAAGGACGTCAAGGGCGCCGATGTCGCCTCCCTGCGGCGCGCCGGCAAGCTCGAGGCGACGACGGACATGTCGCGGCTCGGCGAGTGCGACGTCATCTCCGTCTGTGTGCCCACGCCGCTCGGGAAGACGAAGGATCCCGACATGTCGTACATCGTTGCGGCGACCGAGGCGATCGTGGAGCGCCTGCGCCCCGGGCAGATCGTGGTGCTCGAGTCCACGACCTATCCTGGCACTACGCGCGAGCTCATGCTGCCGCGCTTCGAGTCGAACGGACTGGAGGTGGGGAAGGATTTCTTTCTCTGCTTCTCGCCCGAGCGGGTGGATCCGGGCAACGTGAAATGGCATACGAAGAACACGCCGAAAGTTCTCGGCGGCGTGACCCCCCAGTGCACGCAGCTCGGCGGCCAGCTCTACAAGCTGTTCATCGACGACGTCGTCGAAGTGTCTTCCCCCGAGGCAGCGGAGCTCGCGAAGCTGCTCGAGAACACCTTCCGCATGATCAACATCGGTCTCG
>JBDTXN010000257.1:0-3231 GCA_040006175.1 Gemmatimonadota bacterium
CGGATCACCTGCGCGCGCAGCCGACCACGTGCAAGCGGGAAGGTCGCCTCGGCCACCAGGCGCTTGTCGTCGGGGAATCGAACGTAATCGAATTGCACTTCGCTGAATCCGAGATCGACCGCTTCGCACGCGAGCTCCGCGGCGTAGCGCCACGGCCCGTCCTGATGCGGATCGAGCCAGGGATTCTCTTTCCTGTCGCGCCAGGGCGCCGATGGGTCGGCCTTGCGCCGAATCGCCCATTCGAGCCGAGCATTCGCGAGCAGCGGATCCTTCGCCACGACGATGCGCGCGATCGGATAGATGTGGTGCGCGCGCATGGAGTCGAGCATCGCGCGCAGCCGCTCGTGGCGCATGGGGCGGTTGGTATCCGCGCCGATGGCGCGCGCGAGGGGCACACGGGAGCGGTAAAGCACGAATCCGCGATCGTCCTTCACGTCGATCACGAGCGCGTTCACCTCGGAGCGGCTCGCGAGTCCGATCAGCTCCCATCCGCGATCGCCGAGCGCCGCCCAGCGATTGACGTAGAGACCGCGCACGATTTTCGGGAGAGGGACGAGCGGCGGGCGAAGATCGGGAAGCGAATCGGGTGAGGTGACGCGCGCGGGTACGGTACAGAAGGGAGGCGCCGGTGCCGGAGCCTGCGAGGGCTTGGCCGGGGCCTGGGCGAGAGCCGTAACGCTCCAGGCGAGAATGGCGCCGGTTGCGAGCGCGCGACGGGCGAAGAGCATCGCACAAATCTATGTCGCGACCTCCTCGGCCGCCCTACTTGCATCCCAGCAGCGCCGCCCAGAGCTGCGGATACATCGCCATGCTCTGCGCGCGGTACTGCGGCCGATAGCCAAAGAGCACCACATGTCCCTTCCCTTCACGCACATCCACGAGCGCCGCGTGACCGCGCAGCTTTTGCTCGCCGAGCAGCCATCCCGAGAGCAGCACCGAGCCGTTTGGCGGGTAGACCGCGGCCGCCGTTGCGCGTGTGGTATCCGTGATCTCGAATGCGGGACCATCCTCGAACCACGCCGCAGGGTGCGCGAGCATGAGGCGATTGAGCGGGTGCGACTGGTCGATGTTGAGCGCGAAGAGCGATCCCGGCGCATAGAAATCCCGGCTGCTCACGCCCGCGAGCACGTCCTTGACCGGAAGCTTGAGGTAGTCGATTGCCCAGCGGCTCGCGTCGTTGAACGTGATGAGCGTTCCGCCCGCGTTCACGAAGTCGTGCAGCGATGCGTCGCCCGCGGCGCCCAGTCCACCCTTCAGTGAATCCGGGTAGGCAACGTCGCGCGGGCCGCTCTGCAGGCCGCGCGGTGATTCGTCCGGGAGAATGATCGCGTCGAAGCGCGACGCGAGGTTGCCTGCGTGCACTTCGCGGTCGCCGATCACCGTGAACGGAATGCGGTACTGATCGAAGACGAAGCGGGTCCAGCCTTCATCCATCGATGCGTCCCAGCTCCGGTAGATCGCGATGCGCCGACCCGTGCTCCCGCTGAGCCCAGGCACTTCCAGCTTTGGCGGTGGGATTTGCGCGATCGGCTCCGTCATCGTCACCGGGAACGAGTCGACCGCAATGGCACCCACGCCCATGAGCAGCGGCAGCGTCTGCGCGGTCACATCATACGGCGCTTTCGGCGGCCCTCCGGGGTACTCGTGCAGATCCGGATAGTGCTGGTTCTCGAGCAGCGCCTTCGCGAACGCGCCGTACGGCTGATCGAGCATCACCACGTACGTGCCCGCGGAGAAGCGCACGCGATTGGCGACGAAGTTTGCCGTGGCGCGGCGGATCTCCACCTGACCGCGCTGCAGGATGCGCAGAACGGTGCGCAGCGATGGCTGATCGGGCTGCTGCATCGGTATGAGATACGCCGCCGGCCACTTCTCGCGGCCAGCCGCGCGCTGCCCCTGCACCGCGCGCTCACTCACGCGCGAGAAGTTCTCGAGCCACGTGCGGCGCGTCGGCGCCGCCGCCTGCAGCAGCGCCCACGTCGCGCTCACCTGGTAGTCGACGATGTTTCCGACCGTCCACGTGCCGCCCTGCCAGGGGACGAGGAAGTTCCACGACGACACCTTCGAGTCGTAGCCACGCCCGGGCTTCAGCGAATCGAATGGCGTCGTCAGCGGCGAGGCGAGCGCGGCGCTCGCCGTTTCCGTGAGGATGCGCGCGCCGCCATGATAGTGCTGGTACGCGCGACTCGGCGTCCACGCATCGTAGGTGGAGTTGTTCGTAATGCCGGTCTTGCCCTGCGCCGTGAGGCGCCACGTCATGTCCAGTCCGAGCGCGTTCACACCCGAGATGATGATCGGATCCACATTCGGCTCGATCGGATCCATGTATGGCGGAATGAACAGCCGCGACTCGTCCGTGCCCTGTTGGTGGATGTCGTTCACGATCTGCGGATGCCAGAGATTGTGGAGCGAGTCCACCGTCATCTGCGTTTCGACCTGCGTGAACGCGTACCAGTCGCGATTGTTGTCGTGACCGGTATAGTGGTGATAGAGCACCGGCACGTCGGTGCCTTCGGCCGCGGTGCCGAGGGTGCTGCGATACCAAGCACCCACGATGTCGACACCGTCGGGATTGAGCGACGGCACCATCAGCACGATCGTCTGCGCGCGAATCTCACGCGTCTCCGCATCCTCCCCGCTCACGAGCCTGTGCGCGAGCACCAGAGGCGTGAGGATGCCTCCCACTTCGTCGGAATGGATGCTCGACGTGATGAGCACGATGAGCTTTCCGTCCGCAATCAGCGAGTCGCGCTCCCCGGGTCGACGCAGGCGCGGATCCGCGAGCCGGCGCTGGATCTCCCGATACTTCGGCAGGTTCGCGATGTTCGCCGAATCGGAGATGATCGCCGCGATGAACGGGCGGCCGAGCGTTGTCTTGCCGAGCGTGTGGAGCTGGATGCGCGGGCTCGACTTCGAGAGCGCGGTGAAGTACGCAACCACCTGCGACCACGCCGGAAGCTTGCGATCGGTTCCGGGCGCGAAGCCGATCACGGATGCCGGTGTCGGAATCTGCGAGGGAGCGGCCGAGGGCTTCTGCGCAGAGAGCAGCGAGGGCGCCCCAAGCAGTGCAGCGATCGTGATGCGGCGAAGGGACCGCGCGAGCGTGCTATGCGTCGATCTTGCGGAGCTCGTCGGCGGCTTCGAGCACGTGGCCGATCTCGCGGGAGAGTGCGCGCGCCTCGACGGTCGCGCTGTTGACGTCGCCGATGGCCGACTGCACACCGGATGAGC
>JBDTXN010000258.1:0-3211 GCA_040006175.1 Gemmatimonadota bacterium
GCCAATCGAAACAACGTCAGCAAATCCGCCGTACGCGATCTGGTACGGACGTTCTTCGATGATTCTGCCAGCTCCGCCGTCGCCGCCATGATCGGCCAATACGAAGGGCAGCTCAGCGACGCGGAGCTCGACCGACTCGAGTCGCTGATCGAGCGCGCACGCAGCGCCGAGCGCAAGACAACCAAAGGAGGACGGCCATGACTTCCTTCATCGTCTCCCTCGCGATTCGGCTCACGATCGTCATGATCGCGGGCGGACTCGCGGCGCTCGCGGTGCGGCGCTCGAGCTATGCCGTGCGCCACGTCGTGATCGCGGCGACGCTCGCGTGCGCGATCGCGCTGCCGCCGCTCATGATCCTGATGCCGGAGTGGCGCGTGGGTGTGCTGCCGGCACGCGAGCCGGCATGGAGGCCATCTATTGTTCAGTCTTCCCGCGCGCCTGCGCACGTGGCGCCCAGAGTGCCCGCGTCCACACGGGCTGCAGAAACGCAGCAGACGATCCGCCCCGTGCTCGTCACCAGCTCGATCGACGCTGGTGACACGCGCGCGCACGCAGTCGTCGCACCGGCGGCATTCAGGCCCAGCGCTCCACAGATCGCGCTCGGCATCTGGATGCTCGGCGTTCTGCTCGGGCTCGCGTGGATCGCGCTGGGACGCGCGGGGCTCGCGCGCGTGCGCCGCACCGCCACGCCGCTTCGTTCCATGGATTGGCGCACGCTGCTCGAGCTCGAGCGCATGCACGCGGGCGTCGCGGCGGATGTCGCGCTGCTCGCGAGCCCGCGCGTGAGCACGCCGGTGACGTGGGGAATTCTCAAGCCCGTGATCGTCCTCCCGGACTCCGCGCAGTCGTGGAGCGAGGACCGGAAGCGCGTGGTCGTGCGGCACGAGATGGCGCACATCGCGCGCGGAGACGCCGCGACGCAGCTCGCTGCGACGCTCGCGTCGATCGTCTACTGGATCCATCCGCTGGTGGTGATCGCCGCGCGTCATCTGCGCGCGGAATGCGAGCGGGCGTGCGATGAGCGCGTGCTGCAGATGGGAACGCCGGCCACGGACTACGCGGCGCATCTGCTCGACGTCGCGAAGCTCGCGCGGTCGTTCGGCGCGGCGAGCATCGTCTCGGTGGCCATGGCGCGTCCATCGCAGCTCGAGGGCAGGTTGCTCGCGGTGCTGAACGAAGCACCGAATCGTACGCGAGTGTCGGCGCGGTCCCGTGTGGCGGGACTTCTGACTGCCGCGATGATGCTCGTCGCGATATCGGCGTTCAAGCCGGTGCCGCACGCAGCGAAGCCTCGCGCGCGAGATCGCGCGACCGTGAGCGATGCGCCGGCGATTGCATTGGCGGAGGCGAGGGCGAACGCGCGTGCGGATGCGGCTTCGCGCGCGAGTGCGAATGCAGCTGCCGATGCGCCGCGTGTGGCGGTTGCTATGAGCGCGAGCTCGGCAGCGGAGGCCGACGCGGCATCGCCTGCGTCGTTTCCGCGCATAGCGACGTTGTCGAAGGTTGTCACGTTGCCCAGCATCGCCGAGGCGTTCCCGGGATTGGCGCGCACGCTGCGGCTGAGCGGGAGCTTCGACACTGCCGTCGTGATCTCCATGCTGGCGCCCGTTCGGCGTCGTGAGGTGGATTCCACGTTCGAGAAGTCCGTGACCGCTCGCCCGGGCGGAACGCTCGAGCTCGACCTCGACACGGGCGGCGATCTCGACATCGTCGGCACCGACGATTCCAAGGTGACCGTCAGCGGCTCGCTGGGCGGTCCGAACTGGCGAGAGACGACGGTCGCACTCGAGGAGCGCGGCGGAGACGCCAGGCTGGTGAGCCGCTACGTCGGCTCGTCCGACAATCAGAGCTTCGATCACGCATTCACGATCCACGTGCCGAAGCGCTTCAACGTTCGGCTGATGTCCGCCGGCGGCGACGTCCACATCAATGGTGTGGAGGGAACGTTCACCGGCACCACGGGCGGAGGTCGGATCGCGATCGAGCACGCGACTGGTGAGGCGCAGCTCTCGACTGGCGGCGGCGACGTGCACATCACCAAGTCGAAGCTGGATGGCAGTGTAGCGACAGGCGGCGGCACCGTTCGCTTCGATGACGTGACGGGCAACGTCGTCGGCAACTCCGGTAGCCAGGGAATTCCTCGGCGCACGTACTCGTTCCGGATGCCGGAGCTGAAGGCGCTCTCCAAAATGCGAATCGAGATGCCCGAGATAGCGAAGATGCCGGACATGCCCGATATGCCCGATATGCCCGATATGCCCGATATGCCGGATGTACCAGACGCTCCAGACGCCCCCGACACGCCGGATCCGTCCGCGATGCCGCGCATGCCCGACATTCCGCGCGCGCCCGAGGCGCCCGAGATGAGCACCGAGAGTTACGAGCGTGCCCGCGAAGCGTTCGAGCGTTCGCGCGAGGCGATGCTGCGCAGCCAGGAGGCGCTCCAGCGTGCGCAGGAGATGATGAGCGATGGTGGCATGCAGCGCATGAAAAGCCAAATGAAACGCTCGCGCCTCATGCTCGAGCGGAATCGCGGCGCGATCGACAGCGCTCGGGACATGCTCGATCGCGATCGCAGCAGCACGGATGGCGCGAGTGCACTACGGGAGCGGAAACGCGAGAACACCAGGTTCAAGCGCAACGAGGTCTTCCGCTTCCGCTCACTCGACGATGACAAGTCGTCGAAGAGCCGCAAGAGCGGCGTCATCGTGATCGACAAGGACGGCGGCGACATTCAGCTCGAGGAGGCGCCCGACGGTGCGCGAGTGACGACCGGCGGCGGCGCGATCATCGTCGGCCGCTCGCGCGGAGTCGTGTCTGCCGAGACGGGCGGGGGCGACATCGAGATCGGCCCTACGGAAGGGGCTGCGGACGCATCGACGGGCGCGGGGAACGTGTCGATCAATCTCGTGGGTGAGGGCGCGCATCCGGTGAACATCACGTCCGGCAGCGGAGATGTGGAGCTCGTGCTGCCAAAGGGCGCGGATGCGACGCTCGATCTGGAGACGGCCTACACGAAGAACTTCCGGAAGCACACGCAGATCAAGAGTGACTGGAAGCTCGACGTGACGGAGACGACCGACTGGGACGACTCACACGGGACGCCACGCAAGTTCGTGCGCGTGCGGCAGAACATAGGGAAGGGCGGGCCGCTCATCCGCATCCGCACGGTGAACGGCGACATCCGGATCAAACAGGGAAGCTGACGCGA
>JBDTXN010000259.1:0-3192 GCA_040006175.1 Gemmatimonadota bacterium
AGAGGCGCGGATTGATCTTGATCTCCTGCTTCATCTGGGTGTGCTGCGACATGCCTGATCTCATGCAGCACCTCCCCTCGAGTTACCGTTGCCTTCGGCGAAGCGAGCGCGCAAGCGCGCCGCCAGAGTGGGTCCGAGGTAGATCTCCGCGACCGTCTCGTCGAACACGAGCTCGCGGACGGTTCCGGACACCTTCACCTGCCCGTCGAACATGATGTATGCGCGGTCAACGATATCCAGCGTCTGCTCCACATTGTGATCGCTGATCAGCACTCCGATTCCACGATGGCGGAGGCCGGCAACGATTGATTGGATGTCGTGCACTGCAATCGGGTCGACTCCGGCGAACGGTTCATCGAGCATCATGAACTTCGGTTGCGTCACGAGCGCCCGGGTGATCTCGAGGCGGCGCCGCTCTCCACCCGAGAGCGAATAGGCGCGGTTGTGGCGAAGGTGCGCGATGCTCAACTCTCCCAACAGCTGCTCCAGCCGTTCCGCGCGTTCCCGCGCCGACAGCTTCATCGACTCCAGGATCGCGAGGATGTTCTCTTCGACCGTAAGCTTACGAAAGATCGACGGCTCCTGCGAAAGGTAGCCGATGCCCAAGCGCGCGCGCTTGTACATCGGCATCTCCGAGATATCGCGATTATCGAGGAGAATTCGCCCTTCCTGGGGCTGTATGAGCCCGACGATCATGTAGAATGTCGTCGTCTTCCCTGCCCCGTTGGGGCCCAGAAGCCCGACAATCTCCCCCTGTTGCAAGCGCAGGGCCACGTCGTTCACGACCCTTCGCCGCTTGTAAGTCTTTACCAGCGAACGAGCTTCGAGCACGCTCCCGCCGTGAAGCGGCTCACCGGGCGGTCGTGCGCCGGCGCGTATGACCTGGTGCTCACCGGTGTGCTTGAGCACCCCCTCCACGCCTGAATCCTGAATCGCCTGACGAAAGGGGGCGAGCTGGCTCCAGTACGTGGGCTCGACGTTGATGATCGTATCACTCCCCACCTGCCCGGACGGCATCTTCACCAACCCGTCCTGGGCCAGGCGCGGGAGCACCGTGCGCGTGAGATGCTCACGCACTTCATCGAGTCCGAGGCGTCCGGCCTCGCGGTCCGCGTCGCGCCCCTCATCCCGGACCATGCCGAGATAGTCGTTGCGATACTGGATCGCCATCTGGTTGAACGGGACCTCGCCACTCTCCCGGGATGCGCAGATCAGGGCGTGAAGCGCCATGGCAGTCCAGCGATCGCCGCGTGCGTGCTCTTCGATGAAGCGCTGGACGGGCAGCGGGAGCGGGCGCTCGATCACGGACGCCTCCCCGGACGGCGAACGGGCTGCGCGGCCTGCGGGCGCGCCTTGAGCGTGTCCGAGCGGCCCGGGACCTGGGGCTCGAGGTAGACGCCCTGCGCCTGGTCGACGACGTTCACGGTCTGCACGGCGCGGTTCGCGAATGCGATCGAGATGTCCCGTCCCTTCACGTAGTTGATCGCTGGCCCGACGACTCCGCTGTCTTTGGCCGCGAGCTGGTAGAACGACTGCGCGCTTCCTTGCGAGACGAGCTGCCGCATCTGCGGCTGACTGGAGCTGTCGCCCGGCGCCTGCACACTGTCGAAGTGCGCGACGATCGTGTCCCCGCGCATCCAGTCGCGCTCCTTCGTGTGCAGCTTCGCCGTGTCGGGAATGCTTTGCGCGTACGCTTTGCGCAGCGCGCGGATCTCGCGCGTGCGCTGTCCCGGCATGCGCAGATCGATCGAGTCGGCGATCACATCGAACTGCGCGTTGACGGCGTGTGCGCGCGACTTTCCCCATGCGTACATGCGCTGCAGCAGGCCGGCATTCATGCGAAAGTCTATCGTGTCCGCCGTCATGACCGCACTGTCGCTCACGCTCTTCGCTTTTCCCTTGGACAGCACGCGCTCGAGCGCATGATCCTTTCCGAAGAGATCGATGACCTCACCATACAGCGTGAACTGCTTCTTTCCTCGAGACACGATCTTTGGCGAACGCATGAGCCGCGCGAACTGCGTCTGGCTGTTCATGTTCGCCGTGTCGCCAGTCGCGATCACATCGGTGCGCGTGATCACCACGTTCTGCGAGGCATACACGAGGCTGTCGCCGTCCATCACCACCGTATTCGCAACCACCACCGTCGGCTCGGACGGCTTTCCCGTCGAGTCCTGTTGGACGACGTTGATCGTCGGGCGGCCTGGCGCGACCATACGGGCCACAGCGCGAATCTTCGGAGAGGCTCGATAGTACTCGACACGTGGCCCAACCAGCGTCGTGCCGCTCGGCAGCAGCGCGTGCACGTTGCCTTCGGCGAGCAAATGCTCGTCCGTGAGGAAATAGGTCGCGACGTCGGAATCCATCGTGAGTCGCGGCTCGACGTAGTGCACGTGCCCGACGAGGTGCCACATGTGCAGGTCGCCGAACCACTCCGCGCTGTCCGCCACGAGGGTGATCTGCTGCGCCGGACAGTGACCGGTCACGCCGCCGCCAACGAAGTTGTTGTACTCACCGCTCGGCAGCTTCGCGGATGTGAAGTGCGTGGAGTCGGTGTTCGGCGTGATGAGGAGATCGCACTGTCCACTCGGCGCGCCCGACGTCGGAGGCGCGGGCGGCGGCGCCGTCGGCTGCTGCGCGGCGAGTGGCGCGGCGAGCGCTGCGGTTGCGAACAGCGCGGCGAGTGATCGTAAAACGCTGCGCATCATTGTGGATGTTGCTGCCCCGGCAGCGGAAGCGGGCCCTGGCCGCTGATCACTCGCTTGACCTGCACGTTGATGAGATTGGGATCGGAGATGAAGCCGACGCCCCGAAGCTCTCGCGTCGGCTCCGTCATCACGAACGCGCTGTCACTCGAGATCTCGTTCGTGCCCTGGTTGTAGTGGAGCTGCTCGGTCGTCAGCCGCTTGCCGTCCGTCGTGACGACGAGAACCTTCCTGCGCGCATCCATCGTGGAGCGTGCGGTGATGTACGTGCCTTCCTTCGACGTGAGCACGGCGCTCTGCGCGCCCTGCGGAGTGAAGAACGTCGTCTTCTCGTTTCGTACCTCGATCCGCGAGCTGCCGTCGAAGAAATAGCCCGTGTCGGCCTGAAGCTGCGCGCGCAGCAGCCCCTTGTCCGTGATGAAGGTGCTGATGCCGAACATCACCTGATCCGCGGAGTCGGCGAGCGGATTGCGCGCGGCGATCGGCG
>JBDTXN010000260.1:0-3160 GCA_040006175.1 Gemmatimonadota bacterium
TGATCTCGAACATCGTCGCGACCGGGCCGTGAGTCGAAGGACTGGTTCAGCGCTCCTCGCGGCGGCCATGGCTACACTGGGCGCGGCCCGATTCAACAAGTCGTATGACACTATTGGCAGAGCGGCGTCGGCGAGCTGTCCGACCGCGGCATTCGGCGCCGCCGATCTCGCGTGCACCGATCTGGTCCCAACGCCGGATCTTGGCGGTGCGTCGGCCGTATTGGAGCTTCTGCCCATTCCGACTCCGTTCGGCGTCTCCGTCACCGTAGACGGACGCCCGCGTCAGCGGCTCATCGCCACAATTTCCGGTCTCCCGGAACCGCGCGCGTTGGGCGCCTACTCCACATACGTCGCTTGGGCGTACTCCCTCACGCTCGACAGCGCGGTCAAGCTCGGCGTCGTGACGAACGGACGCACTGATCTGGGCGAGCTGGACCGCAACCAATTTAGAGTTCTCATAAGCGCCGAGCGATCGCCACGTGTCGTTGCACGGACGGGACGGCTCGTACTCCGCGGCACGTCGCCGAGTGCATTGCTCATGGCGCATCGCGATCTGTTTCAACCGGTGGCCGCGGGCGCGCTGCAGGACACTGGTTCCGCGACGACGAGCGGAATGACGAGCACGTCGCACCGCGGTATGGCGGTGGCCGGCAACACGACCAGATGGCCGATGCCGCCGATGTCGCCCGGGATGCCCACGATGCCTGGCATGGACGGATTGACGCCTGCCGTCGCACCGTTCCTGCCCAACGCAAAGACAAATGATGCGACGATCCAGGATGGTCGCCGGCGCGCGACGATCGCTCTGCGCGACGGCGACACGCTCACACTCGAGCCGCGCTTGGTGCGGCGCACGATCGGCGGTCAGCGCTTCGTCGCCTATGGCTACAATGGCCAATATCCCGGACCGTTGATCGAGGTGGACCAGGGATCGAGCATCGTGGTTCGATTCCACGACGCGATCGATCAGCCGAGCACGATGCATTGGCATGGCGTACGGCTGGAGAATCCCTTTGATGGCGTACCTGGTATGACCCAACCGGCCGTCGCTCCCGACGGACGATTCACCTATCGCGTGCATTTTCGCGACGCCGGCATCTACTGGTATCATCCGCATGTCCGCGAAGATATTCAGCAGAACCTCGGTCTGTACGGCAACATCGTCGTTCGCTCGCACGATCCGGCATACTACGCGCGAGCTGACCGTGAGCAGGTGCTCATGTTGAGCGATCTCTTATTGAGCGACCATGGCGTGACGCCATATGGTGCCGAGGCGCCGACGCACGCGCTCATGGGCCGTTTCGGGAACCTCCTCCTCGTGAACGGCGAGCCGCACTATTCGCTCGACGTCAAGCGCGGCGAGGTCGTTCGATTCTTCCTGACCAATGCCGCCAACGCACGAATATACAATCTCTCATTCACGGGTGCCCGGATGAAGGTGATTGCCGGCGACGTCGGTAAGTTCGAGCACGAGGCGTGGGTGCCCAGCGTCGTCATCGCACCCGCGGAGCGGTACGTCGTCGACGTCCAGTTCGCGACGCGCGGAACCTCGGCATTTGTCAATCGTGTGCAGGCGTTGAACCACGCGGCCGGGACGTTCTCCGCCGAAGTGGATACGCTCGGGCTCGTTCGCGTCGCGCGCGATTCGACACGCTCCAGTGTCGCCGCAACGTTTGCAACGCTGCGGCGCAACACCGATGTGACTTCTGATATCGACAAATACAGACCATATATGTCCAAACCGGTGGACTACACCATGTTTCTCACCCTTCGGACGCACGACCTTCCCGCTGCCGTCCAGAACATGCTTTGGGGCATCAACACGCCGGTCGACTGGAACGACGGAATGCCGATGATGAATTGGCTCTCCACCGGAAAACAAGTGGGTTGGGTGCTGAGAGATCGCGCCACCGGCAAGGAGAACATGGACATCGCGTGGCGGTTCCAGGAAGGCGATGTTGTGAAGCTCCGGCTCATCAACGATCCGTCATCAGGGCACGCGATGGACCACCCGATTCATCTACACGGACAGCGTTTTCTCGTCCTGAGCCATGATGGGATTCCGAATGAGCACTTCGTCTGGAAAGACACGGCCATCATTCCCGCCGGTGAGACCGTCGATCTCCTCGTCGACCTGTCCAATCCCGGAACGTGGATGATCCACTGCCACATCGCCGAGCATTTGGGCTCCGGGATGATGGCCGCGTTCAGCGTAGTTCCTCGTACTTCTCGCAGCGACGGAGATCCTCATGTATCGCACGCTTCCTCGTACGGCGGGCGCGTTCACTAGCGCGCTCGCGCTCGTCACGCTTGCCCCGCATCTGATCGCGCAGCAACGCACGCTTCCGGCAGCGGTCCGTGAGTACGTCAGCGTCGATGCTCCGGTGATCGCACTCACGCACGCGCGCCTGGTCGACGGCACCGGGAGGCCAGTGCAGGACGATGAGACAATCATCATTCGCGGCGACCTGATCGCGGCCGTCGGGAAAACGGGCGCAACGTCGATCCCGGCGGGAGCGCAGGTCATCGATCTCGCCGGCAAGACGGTGATTCCCGGAATCGTGGGACTGCACGATCACATGTATTACGGCGGGATGAAGTTCATGGGGACGAGTTACCCACGACTCTTCCTGTCGGCCGGTGTGACGACGATCCGCACGACGGGGAGCGTCGATGCGTACCAGGAGCTCAATCTCAAACGGAAGATCGACTCGCTCCAGCTTCCGGGCCCGGAGATCGTCGTCACGGGTCCATATCTGCAGGGCCCCGGTCCAGGCCCTGCGGCGATGCATCCGCTGAGCGGCGCCGAAGACGCACGAAGGATGGTTCGCTACTGGGCGGATGAAGGGGTGACGTGGTTCAAAGCGTATACGCAGGTGTCGCGCGCCGAGCTCGGTGCCGCGATCAAGGAAGCGCACAAAGACGGCGTCAAGGTGACCGCGCATCTCTGCTCGGTAGGTTTCCGGGAGGCCGTGGCGCTCGGCATCGACCAGCTGGAGCACGGCCTGCTCACAAACACGGAGTACTATCCCGGAAAACAGCCCGACGTGTGCCCAACGGCAGGCGATTCGGCACTCTACGGAGCACTCGACGTCGAGAGCCCGAACGTGCAGCGGACCATTCACGAGATGGTTCAGCATCACGTGGCGATGACCTCGAC
>JBDTXN010000261.1:0-3159 GCA_040006175.1 Gemmatimonadota bacterium
ATCTTGTTTCTGAGCGCTCTGGGCCCGTTCGGCCCATCGGGCGAGCTGCAGCTCAGAAGTGCGAGCGCCAGAAGCCCGGAGCGGAGCGAGTGGGAGCGTGCGGGACGTCTCGTCATATGGGATGTACAAACAAGGAGAGAGGCACTCAGCTCGCGCCCGCGATCTGCGGCCCCCGCGCCGCCTGCATTGCGATCCGCTGCTCGGGAAGCTTCACGGCACCATGGGGATGCGAGTCCAAGCGAATATGCGATGCCGCCAGCGCCGCAGCAAACGCGCTCTACCCCAGGTGGCACGTTCCTGCTATCGTATGCGCTGCGGCACCTTACTCATAGCCGGTGTGATGTGAGCGACTTACTGGAGCAGCTCCGCGTCGGCATGAACAACTACACGATCGAGCGCGAGCTCGGTCGCGGCGGCATGGCGACGGTATTTCTTGCCCAGGACGGTCGGCATGGCCGGCCCGTCGCACTCAAGGTGCTGCATCCGGAGCTCGCGGCGAGCCTCGGGCCGGAGCGTTTTCAGCGCGAGATCCGCGTGGCCGCGAGGCTCCAGCATCCGCACATCCTCACGGTGCACGACTCCGGCGTAGTCGAGCCGATTCCCGGCAGCGGCGGCACGCCCGCGTACTGGTTCACGATGCCCTACGTGGAGGGCGAGAGTCTCCGCAGCCGGCTCGTTCGCGAACGACAGCTCCCGATAGATCAGGCGCTTCAGATCGCGCGTGAGTCTGCGCGTGCGCTCGACTACGCGCACCAGCACGGCGTGATCCATCGCGACATCAAACCCGAGAACATCCTGCTCACGGAGGATGGCTCGACGCTCGTCGCCGATTTCGGAATTGCACGCGCGCTCGTCGGAGAGGAAGGTCTCACGCAAACGGGAATTGCGATAGGCACGCCGGCCTACATGAGCCCCGAGCAGGCAAGCGCGGACAAGAGCACGGATGCGCGCACGGACGTGTACGCGTTGGGCGCAGTGCTCTACGAGATGCTTGCCGGGGAGCAACCGTACACCGGTGCAACCGCCCAGGCGGTGATCCTCAAGCGCTTCACGGAGCCGGTGCCGAGTGTGCGCACGACGCGCCCGAATGTGCCGGAGGCCGTGGACACGGCGATTCAGCGCGCCCTCGCCCCAGTACCAGCAGACCGATTCGGCAGCGCCGCAGAATTCGCGCGAGCAATCGGATCCGCCGCGACATCGGCCGCCGCACCCGCCCAGACCGCAGCGGAGCGCGTCACATCCGCGGCGCCGGCGAGCCCCGCTTCACCCGCGCCGAGTGTGGTCGCGAAATCCGGCGAGCGCCGGCGCGTACCCGTGTTCGCGGCCGCTCTCATCGTCGGTTTTCTGCTCGGCCTCGGCGTGCTGTTCGCGTGGCGCCAGTCACGCGTGTCGACGTCCGCCAACGGCGCACGCGTTCTCGCGGTGCTCCCATTCGAGAACCTCGGCGATTCGGCCAACGCGTATCTCGCAGACGGGATCACCAACGAGCTGCGCGGCAAGCTCTCCGAGTTGAGCACCATTCAGGTGATCGCGCGCGGCAGCTCGGCGCAATACCGCCATACGACGAAGACGCCGCAGGAGATCGCGCGCGAGCTCGGCGCGGACTATCTGCTCACCGCCACCGTCCAGTGGGAGAAGCGCCCCGATGGAACGAGCAGAGTGCGAGTGAGTCCCGAGCTCGTGGACGTTTCGGAGGGTCATGCACCCCGCACGAAGTGGCAGCAGCCCTTCGATGCCTCGATCACGGATGTCTTTCAGGTGCAGGCGGACATCGCGAATCAGGTCGCGAGCGCGCTGGACGTGGCCCTCGGCAGCGGCCAGCGGCAGACGCTCACTGAAAAGCCCACAGCGAATCTCGCAGCGTATGATGCCTACCTGAAGGGTGAGGCGACGCAGGGACTCATCATCGCGGATGCAAATACCCTGAAGAGTGCGATCAACTTCTACGAGCAGGCCGTCGCGCTCGACTCCACATTCGCAAGAGCATGGACACAGCTCTCGCGAGCGAATTCCTCCTATTACTTCACCGCTTCCCCCAGCCCGGCCTTCGCGACTGCGGCCAAGCAGGCCTTGGAGCATGCCGTGGCGCTAGCACCTGGAAAGCCTGAAACGCAGCTCGCGTATGGCGAATATCAGGAGTTCGTCGACAAGGACTTGAAAGCAGCGCTCGCATCCTACCAGGAAGGCATTCGGCTGGCTCCAGAGAATCCCGATTTGCTGACCTCGGCCGCCCTGGCCGAGCAGAGTCTGGGCCGCTGGGATGAGGCAGAAAAGAACCTCGAGCGTGGTCGAACGATTGATCCGAGGTCTCCAACACCTTCCCGGCGACTTGCACAAACACTTCTGCGCCTGCATCGCTACCCGGAAGGGATGACGGAGGTGAACAGATCGCTGAAGGTCGTACCATCGAATCTCGATCTACTCCAGTGTAAGGTGATGCTGTATCTGGCACAGGGAGATCTCGCGTCAGCACGCATGGTAACGCGCTCGGTGCCTGCAACGGTCGAGCCCACGGGCCTGGTTGCATACTTCGGCAATTACTGGGATCTCGCGTGGGTTCTCGACGATTCGCAGCAGCAATTGCTCTTGCGCCTCACGCCGAGCGCGTTCGATGGAGACCGCGGAACGTGGGGCATCGTCCTGGCTCAGACATATTACTTTCGCGGTGACCACGAACGCGCGCGAATTTACGCAGACTCGGCGCGGCTCGGTTTGGAACAGTCTCTGGCTTCAACTCCCAACGATGCACAACGGCGCGTGATTCATGGACTCGCGCTCGCATATGTGGGACGCAAGGCCGATGCGGAGGCGGAGGGCGAACGGGCGGTGTCCCTGCTGCCGGCTTCGCGGGATAACTACTTAGGCTCGTACATCCAGCATCAGCTCGCACGCATCTATACGCTAACGGGGAACCACAACAAGGCAATGGATCAGATCGAGTCGTTGCTGAAGATGAACTACTATCTCTCCCCAGCCTGGCTTCGCATCGATCCGAACTTCGCCCCGCTCAAGGACAATCCGAGATTTGAGCGATTGATCGCGACGAAATAGCGAGAGCCTCGGAGAATTCGCGAAGCGCTACTCGCCCCGCGCCTCCCGGTCCGCCTCCGCCACCCGTTGTGCGGCCACCCGCCAGTCGACGACCGGAGCTACCTCGTC
>JBDTXN010000262.1:0-3127 GCA_040006175.1 Gemmatimonadota bacterium
CTCGTGGTCGTCGACGAGTCGCACGTGTCGCTGCCGCAGATCGGCGGGATGTTCAACGGCGACCGCGCGCGCAAGCTCACGCTCGTCGACTACGGATTCCGTCTGCCGAGCGCACTCGACAACCGGCCGTTGATGTTCGACGAGTTCCTCAAGCTCACTCCGCGCGCGCTCTTCGTGTCGGCGACGCCGGGTGATCTCGAGCTGCAGCTCTCCGAGGGTGTGGTCGTCGAGCAGATCATTCGGCCCACGGGGCTCGTGGATCCGGAGATCGAGGTGCGCCCCGTGCGCGGCCAGGTCGACGATCTGCTCGGCGAGATCCGCCTGCGCGAGCGTCGCGGAGAGCGCGTGCTCGTCACGACGCTCACGAAGCGCATGTCCGAGGATCTCACGGACTATCTGCAGCAGATGGGCGTGCGTGTGCGCTACATGCATTCGGACATCGATGCGATCGAGCGTGTCGAGATCATCCGCGGACTCAGGCTCGGCGACTTCGACGTGCTCGTGGGCATCAACCTCTTGCGAGAAGGACTCGATCTGCCCGAGGTGTCGCTCGTGGCGGTGCTCGACGCGGATCAGGAGGGATTTCTGCGCAGCGATCGCTCACTCATTCAGACAACGGGGCGCGCCGCGCGCCACGTCGAAGGGCGCGCGATTTTCTACGCGGACAGGATCACCGGCTCGATGGCTCGATGCATCGACGAGACGAAGCGCCGCCGCGAGATCCAGCGTGCGTACAATCTCGAGCACAACATCACGCCGACAACCGTCGTGAAGAGCACCGAGCAGGTGCGCTTCATCACGCGCGTTGCAGATGCGCGCGGCGAGCGCGACGACAAGCACAAGCAGGTCACCGAAAAGGTGGCCACGTACGCGAGCGAGATGGACACGGCGACGCTCATCGAGCTGCTCGAGTCGCAGATGAAGGAGGCGGCCATGAATCTCGACTTCGAGTCCGCTGCGGCGCTGCGCGATCAGCTGCTCGAGGTGAAGGCGAAGGGGAACGGTAATGGCGCGGCGCTGGGCTCGAGACGTGGAGAAGGGCTGAGTCGCATCCGGGCTCCGCGATGATGGACGCGCACCACCACATCGTACCCGATGCAGCGACACGTGGGCATCTCGCTCTGACGCGCGATGAGCTCATTGCGTGGGGCGAGCGATTCGGAAGGTCCTCGCACGCGAGGCTTGTGGTTGCCATTTCGGGTGAGCTCGGCGCGGGAAAGACGACGCTCGTGCAGGCGATCTGCAGGGGCGCGGGGGTCACGACGGAAGTCACGAGCCCCACGTACGCGCTCGTGCACGAGTACAAGGGTGATCGATTCCCGATCTATCATCTCGATCTCTATCGTCTCGAGAAAGCTGAAGACCTCACGAACCTCGGCTGGGACGACATGATGCGCGCGAATGCCCTCGTGCTCGTCGAATGGCCGGAGCGCGGTGGCGACCGGATTCCACCGGACGCGGTGCCGATCGATCTCGAGCTCGATCCTGCGGACGAGGAGCGGCGCCTCCTCCTCGCAGGATGAGCGCGATGCTGACGCTGGCGCTCGAGGCGGCGACGTCGATCGGATCGGTGGCGGTGGTTCGGGATGGAGAGTTGCTCGCCTCACGGGACGTCGCGATGCGAAGCGGAGCGGAGGAGCACCTGCTCCCCGCGATCGATGAGGCGCTGCGAAAGGCGGGTGCGACCGTGCGCGATCTCGCGCGCGTGGTGTGCGGGGCGGGGCCGGGAAGCTTCACGAGCCTTCGCGTGTCTGCGTCGCTCGCCAAGGGCATCGCGTTCGCGCAGGGGATTCCGCTGTACGCGGTTCCATCGCTCGCGCTCATTGCGGCGGATCCATCGCTCGCGGATGGAGCGTATCTCGCGGTGCTCGACGCGCTGCGGGGCGAGGTGTTCGCGGCCGCGTACACGCGCGCGGGCCACGAGGTGGCGGAGCTCGCGCCTCTGAGGCTCGTACCGCGTGACTCGCTCGCGCGCGAGGCCGAGACGATGCAGGCGACGGTGATCGGGCCCGAGGAGCACCCGCGCACGATCCCGCGCGCGGCGAACGTCGTGCGACTCGGCGCGTGGCTCGCCCTGGCGCCAGTCTCGCTCGCCGCCTGGGAGCCGGACTACGGGAGACTCGCGGAGGCGCAGGTGAAGTGGGAGCAGGCGCACGGTCGTCCGCTGCCGGTCGCATAACGCATGCACATCGATGAGGATGCGGGCACCGAGGTGACACACGGTGAGCACCGCGCGCCGATCCGGTTGCGCCCCGCGCGCGACACGGACGTCGATGCAGTCCTCGCAATCGAGCACGCGTCGTTTGGCGATCCGTGGAACCGGATGGCATTCGTGGACCTCATCGACGATCCGCGCGTGGCCTTCCTGATCGCGGACGAGAGTGGTGAAGTGCGGGGCTACGTCGTCGCGTGGTTCGTGCTCGACGAAGGGGAGATCGGGAACCTCGCGGTGGCGCGCGATGCGCGGCGGCACGGGGTCGGCGCGCGGCTGCTCGACGCCGCGATCGCGGCGGTGCGCAAGGCCGAGGTAGAGATGCTGTACCTCGAGGTACGCGACTCGAACGCCGCCGCGCGCGCGTTGTATGCTTCCCGCGGATTCGTCGAGGTCGGACGGCGGCGCGACTATTATCGAAGGCCGAAGGAGGACGCGCTGGTCCTGCGGCTCGATCTCTCGCCGGGTGCACCCGGCTGAGCCCCGGGGTATGCAATAGAAGGAGAATGGCCGCGCCGGAGCGTTGGCGCGCTGCACGCAATCGGTCTATACTCTGTCAGGCGAGTCCACTCGCCACCCGCCAGGAGATCCATATGAGTCGCAGCCTGAACAAGGTCACCCTGATCGGCAATCTCGGCGCCGATCCCGAGGTTCGCTCCACCACCGGCGGCAATCGCGTCGCCACGTTCTCGCTGGCCACGAGCCGCAGCTGGAGTGGTCCGAGCGGAGACAAGCAGGAGAAGACGGAGTGGCATCGCTGCGTCGTCTGGAACAGCAAGGCGTCCACGCTGGCGGACATCGTCGAGCGCTACCTCAAGAAGGGCGACAAGATCTACGTCGAGGGGCGCATCGAATACCGGCAGTGGCAGGACAAGGAGAACCAGACGCGATACACCACCGAGATCAACGTGCGCG
>JBDTXN010000263.1:0-3084 GCA_040006175.1 Gemmatimonadota bacterium
AGATACCCGATGCGGCTGCCAGGAAGGCAACCGCATCTGCTTCGTGATGCCGGCAACCCGCGTATCGGGCCGATGATGAGATCTATCGCACTCCCGCCCACGCGCTGTGTACTTCTTCCCTCGCATTCTCCGCTGGCGCGACGGGGATCGGCCGCTGGTTCGCGGCGGGAAAGTATGCGTTGTGCACGTACTGACCGACCATGCGCTGCGTGTTGAAGAAGGAGCCGTTGAGCGCAATCGAATTGCGCATCACGTTCGCCCACGAGAACGGGAGACCGTAGAAGAGCGGCAGAATCACGCGCTCGAGCTTCACGTACAGATCGGCGATCTCATCGTCCGGCCCGCCGCGCGCGCGGCCGATCGCCCAGCCGGTGACGCCGTCGATGCACCCCTCCACCCACCATCCATCGAGCACCGAGTACGAAGGGACGCCGTTGAGCGCTGCCTTCATTCCGCTGGTGCCCGATGCCTCGAGCGGTTTCGTCGGGTTGTTGAGCCAGAGATCGACGCCCGATGTCATCAGGTGCGCAATATCCATCTCGTAGTTCTCGACGTAAACGACCTGCACCACTCCGCGCAGCTCCGCCGCCGCCGCGTAGATCTGCCTGATGAGTGCCTTCCCGCCTTCATCCCGCGGGTGCGCCTTCCCGCCGAACAGGAGCTGGATTCTGCCGGAGCGCTGGGCAATCGCCTTCAGGCGTTTGATGTCCGAGAAGATCAAATCCGCGCGCTTGTACGGGGTGGCACGCCGCGCGAAGCCGATCGTGATGATCGTCGGATCGAGCTTCGCGCCCGTGCGCCTCAGCACCTCGGCGAACAGCGTGGCCTTCGTGGCCGCGTGCGCGTCGAGAATCTCCTCGAGCGGAATGTCGATCGCGTAGCGCAGGTACTGGTTGTCGCGCCGCCATTCGGGGATGCGCCGATCGAAGAGATCGCGGAACGGTGCCGCGGTCCAGGTAGTCGCGTGCACGCCGTTGGTGATCGAGTCGATCGGGTAGTCCGGGAACATCCCCTGCGAGATCTCGCGATGCCGCATCGCGACGGCGTTCACGTAGCGCGACATACGGAGCGCGAGGTGCGTCATGTTGAGTGTGTGATCCTCGACGACGCGCGCTTCCTGGAGGAGCTGTGCCCGATCATCTCCGAGCACACTCCTGTATTCGCTCTCATCGAAGCGATCGTGCCCGGCGGGCACGGGCGTGTGCGTGGTGAAGATGCAGCGGCGCCGTACGCGCTCGAGATCAGCCTCGCTGATGTCGTGGCGCGCGCGCCCGGCGAGCTCGCGCTCGAGCAGCGTGAGCGTGATCAGCGCGGCATGTCCCTCGTTCATGTGATACTGCGCGTCTTCCGCGTAGCCCATCGCCTCGAGAATCGCGGCGCCACCCATGCCGAGCACGACTTCCTGGCAGAGACGGTAGTGGCTGTCGCCGCCGTAGAGGCGATCCGTGAGGGTTCGATCCCACTCGGAGTTCTCCTCGAGCTTGGTGTCGAGCAGGAAGACCGGGACCACATGCCCGCCTGCGCCGACCACTTCGTAACGCCACGCGCGGATGGCGACCGTGCGGCCGGCGATCTCCACGGAGGCGCGCGCGCTTTCGGGCGCGAGCACCTTCTCCGGGCTCCAGAGAACGTCGGACTCGTGCTGCTGGCCGTTCGCTTCGAGAGTTTGCGTGAAGTAGCCCTTCCGGTGCAGAAGGGTGACCGCGACCATCGGAACTTCCAGGTCGGCGGCGGCGCGGAGGGTGTCGCCGGCGAGAACGCCGAGCCCGCCGCTGTACGTGGGGATCGCCTGCTCGAGGCAGATCTCCATGGAGAAATAGGCGACGATGGCGCCTGCTGGGATGCTCATGAAGCGAGGTCAGGGGGTGTGAAGTGGAGCGCTGGAAGGCTTAAGCTACCGATCCATCAGGGAGCAAGGCCACCGCGCGGCGCATCATTTCGGTTTCTTTACGGAAGCTGGAGTGGTAAGCAGCACGGCAACGGGAGCGGCTGCAAGGATTTGGGAAACTGGAACCGGGATCGTGGAGGGAGGAGCTAAGGCAGGATCGGTGCTCGCGTGCGCGGCGACAGTGCGCTCGCGGCCGGAGATCGCGCACCGCCAACGCGTGCTGGCGAGCGAGCCGGGGAGATGCAGCGTGGTATCGGCCCAGAGCTCACCCACGGGCAGGGTGTGAGGAGCGAAGGCATGGGTGAGGCGCGGCACCACGACGATGGCGGCGGCACCGAGAGTGCGGCGTGCGAAGGCGAAGAGGTGGTCGGCATGCGAGCCATGGGCGCCAAGCGGGCGATAATCTCCGTGCGCGAACAGCTCGGCGTTGGCAGCGCGGGCGAGGAGAATTCTCTGGATGATTACCAGCTTGAGGGCGTCCTCACCTATCACCGTAAGGTCAAGCGAATTCATGACTTGACTTATGTCACCGATTGGTGACATAGCTTCGAGCTCACCGAGCAGGCGCTCCCGAACCTCGTACGACACTTCGCGCCGGTTGTCCGGGTCGACCAGGCTGTAGTTCCACAGCTCGTCGCCCTGGTAAATGTCCGGGAAACCGGGAGACGTCAGGTGCAGCACGGTTCGCGCGATCGCGTTCAGCGCGCCGCTCGCCGCGATGCTTTCGACGAATGCCTCGAGCTCCCTCACGAACTCCGCGCGATCGAAGAGCGAGCGGATGAAGCACGCAAGCGCGCCCTCGTACTCCTCATCCGGATCGGTCCACGACGTCCGCCCCTTGGCCTCGCGCGCGGCCTTTCGGGCGAACTCCGACACGCGCGCGCACAGCGCATCGCGCTCACCGGCGTCCGACCGGTACACCGGCCACACGCCGACAAGGGTCTGATAGATCACGTATTCCATGTGTGCGTCGGGCGCGAGCCTGTCATGCACGCGGACCTTGAGCCCACGATGTGCGCGCTCCCAGCGCGCGAGCTGCTCAGCCCACTCGCGCGGAACTTCCGAGAGTGCGTCGATGCGCGCGCGCACGTCCGCGCTGCGCTTCGTGTCGTGCGTGTTCGTGGCGAGCATCGTCCGCGGCCACCGCGTGCTCCGCTCGATGTTCGTGTCGTGCAGATAGCCGACCGCGTCCCGGA
>JBDTXN010000264.1:0-3073 GCA_040006175.1 Gemmatimonadota bacterium
CGCGCCGAGGATCCCCATCGCGATGTAGAGCATCTTCGGATCGCGAACGATGTCCGCGGAGGGGATGAATCCACCGAGTACGCCCGACAGCGACGGCTTCGAGATCACGACCTCGAAGAGAAAGCACAGTCCGATCGTCGCGATCAACACGATCACGAGCGCTTCGAGCCACCGGAAGCCCTTCGTCTGCAGAAAGAGCACGACGAGCACATCGAGCGCCGTCAGCACGACGCCCACGGGGATCGGGATGTGGAAGAGCAGATTGAGCGCGATGGCGGAGCCGATGACCTCCGCGAGATCGCACGCGGCAATGGCCGTCTCGCAGATGATCCACTGAAAGATCACGACGGGGCGCGAGTAGTGATCGCGACACGCTTGCGCGAGATCGCGTCCGGTGACGATGCCGAGCTTGGACGAGAGTCCCTGCAGCAGTACCGCCATCAGATTCGACAGCAGGATCACGAAGAGGAGCCGGTAGCCGAACGCCGATCCGCCGGCCAGATCCGTCGCCCAATTGCCCGGATCCATGTAGCCGACCGCGATGAGATATCCGGGGCCCGCGAACGCCAGCGCCTTTCGCCATGTTGATGTTCCGAGCACCGGCACCGATCGATACACCTCGGCCAGACTCGGCGTGAGGCGCGCGTGCCGCCATCCGGACTTCTTGGGCGCCTCCTCCGGAAGCGGAGTTTCGGGAATGTTGGTGAGCGCCACTCAGTCCTGCTCCGCGAGAGTGTCGACGAATACTTCCTTCGCTGCCTGCGGCGTGAGGCGCACACGCTTGCCGCCCACCTTGAGCACGAGGGGCCCCTCGAACGGCTCCTGCGTCACGAGCTCGATGGCCGTCCCGGGCGTGACGCCGAGCGCCTCGAAGTGGCGCAACAGGTCGGCGTCCCCGTCGCTGACGCGGCGCACGATGAGCCGTGCGGGCGAGCGGTGCTGGGTGAGCGGGCGGTTCGATGTCCGGGCGATCGTGCCGGCGCGTGTGGGGATCGGATCGCCGTGCGGGCACGCGGTAGGGTGACCGAGCAGCTCGTCGATCTTGTCCTCGAACTCCTCGCTGATGTGGTGCTCGAGGCGCTCCGCCTCCTCGTGCACACTGTCCCACGAGAAGCCCATCGCCTGCACCAGATACAGCTCGATCAACCGGTGATGACGGATGATCTCGAGCGCGAGCTTCTCGCCCGCGCGCGTGAGCGTGACGCCCTGATACGGGGCGTGCGTGATCAGCTTCAGGGCGGACAGCTTGCGCATCATTTTGCTGACCGCGGGCGCGCTGACGTGGAGCCGTTCGGCGAGCTCCTGCGTCGCGACGTTGCCGGTCCGCGCGTGGGCCTTGTAGATGGCCTTGATGTAGTCTTCGACAGACGGAGAGGGCACCGGCACACGACGTAACGCATGAGAGATAGTTAACTATGGTTAACTCATATTAGAAGCGCGGTTAACCGATGTCAAGCGGAAGTTCTGGCCGAGAGATCGGGTCTACGAGAGCCGAGAAAGGAGGTCGCGGAGGATGCGCTCGGTGAGTCCCCAGATCGTGTAACGCCCGTGCACGAAGGCGCGCACGATGCGCGTGCTGCCATTCGACAGCGTGACCTCCACCTGGCGTGAGACATCCGCGCCCTGGAGAACAGCGAGCGGAACCCAGAATGCGCCCGCGACTTCGTCGCTGAGCGAGAGGGGCACCTCGTGCGCGAGGAGCGCCACGAACGGCGCGATCGACAGGGGCGGGAGCGCGGGCAACACGGGGTTGACGCGCTCGAGCGCACCGAGCACGCGTCCGTGGGCGAGAATGTCGACGCCCGTCTCCTCGCGCGTCTCGCGGAGCGCGGTGTCGAGGAGCGTGGCGTCCTGCGACTCGCGACGGCCGCCAGGGAACGCGACGTGGCCGCTCCAGGGATCGCCGGCGTAGCTCGCGCGCTCGATCATGAGGAGCTCGAGTGCGTCGGCGCCGGTCACGCGGAAGATCGCGGCGACGGAAGCATCGCGAACGTCGGCTACCGGGGCCTGCGCTACGGCCGCGACGGGGACGAGCGCTCGCTCGAGGCGAGCCAGCGTGTCGAGGGCACGCACGTGATGTGCGCCGCTACTCCTCGACCTCGCCGCCGGCATCGATCCATGCCGCGATGCCTCCGGCGAGAGACGTTGCCTTCACGCCCTTGGCGCGCAGCAACTCGACTGCCTGCGCGGAGCGTGCGCCGCGACCGCAGTAGACCACGATCTCCTGGTCCGGAAAGGTCGCGAGTGCCTCGGAGGCGGCGTCGCTCACGCGTGCGAGCGGAACGTGAATCGCGTTCGGGATGCGGAAGAGATTCCATTCGTTCTGCTCGCGCACGTCCAGAAAGACGTTGCGTGTGCCGCCTTCCTGCCGCGCGCGCAGCGCGCTCGGGGCGATCTCGTTTGGTGATACGTCGGACATCGTCATCGGATACGTGTGTGAATGCGGGTTCTCACGACAGTGCAAGCGCGAGTCCACGCGAGCGATCGAGCTCGGCGCGTGCGCCCAGCGGGATCGTCCACTGATCCGGAATGTGTCCGCAGGGAATGTCGCAGACCACCGGACCGCGCACGTGCATCGCCGCCTCACGGAAAAGTACATCGAGCGAGCAGGGCGTCGCATCGCGCTCGTCGCCGCGATCGGTGAAGGCGCCGAAGCAGAGCCCGGCGAGCCGCGCGAGCGCACCCGAGAGCACGAGCTGGCGAAGCATACGATCGATGCGATAGAGCGGCTCGTTGACGTCCTCGAGCACGAGGATCGCGCCGTCGAAGCGCGCGGAGTAGGGAGTGCCGAGGAGGGAGCAGATGAGCGCGAGATTCCCGCCCTCGAGTGGCCCGCTCGCGCTGCCCTCCTGCAACCAGGTTAGTGGAGGCGCGCCGGCGAACGGATCGCCGGTGTGGCCCGTGGCGCAGCGCAGCGAGTTGCGTGAGGAGGGAGTGAGCACGGCGCGCGCCGTCGGCCCGTGGTAGCTCGCGACCCTCGACCGCACGTGTACCGCGAGATGAAGCGCGGTGATGTCGGAGAAGCCGATGATCGCCTTTGGCGTGCGGCGCAGCGCGTCGTAGTCGATCGCGT
>JBDTXN010000265.1:0-3040 GCA_040006175.1 Gemmatimonadota bacterium
TCGAGCGCGTGTTGAAGATGGGCCAGCACGTCATCATGGACATCGATGTCCAGGGGGCCATGCAGTTCCGGAGCGCTTTTCCGGAGTCCGTCCTGGTGTACGTTTTGCCGCCCTCGGGCGAGATTTTGCTGGAGCGTCTGCGAGGACGTGGAACCGAAACGAGGGAAACGCTCAAGCGGCGGCTTCTGAGCGCGCTGGTCGAGCTGCAGGCAGTGCAACGGTATCAATACGTGGTCGTGAACGACAATCAGGATCGTGCCGCAACGAGCGTGTCGCAGATCATCGATGCGGAAGGTTTGCGCCGCGAGCGGCTGCAGAATGTGGAACGCGATGTTCGCTCGATCATCGAGCGATTGGAATTGGAGCTGGACACTCACATCGAGGAGCATTAATGCAGGTCTTCACCCCGATCGAGGTCGCGAAGCACGCGGCCAACAAATATCTTGGCGTTCTCGTCGCCGCGAAGTATGCGCGCATTCTCAACGAGTTTCCGCGCATGAGCTCCGACATCCACGAGAAGAAGCTCACGACTCGCGCACTCGAAGAGCTCACGAGCGAGGAGTCGATCAAGTACCACGTCGTTCCCCGGCGCGGCCGCTAACCGCGGCGAATCCGTGAGACCGTTCGAAGGCCGCCGCATCCTGCTGGGCGTCACGGGCGGGATCGCGAGCTACAAGTCGGCGTGGCTCGCGCGCCTCCTCTCGCAGGAGGGCGCGGCCGTCGACGTCGTCATGACACGTGCGGCCACGGATTTCATCGCGCCGCTCACCTTCGAGGCGCTCACGGGCCGTCCCGTGCACACGTCGCTCGTCGAGCAGGGTCACGCGCTCGATCACATCAAGCTCGCCAGAGCCGCGCACGCGGTGGTCGTCGCGCCGGCGACGGCGGACTTCTGCGCGCGCGCCGCGCACGGCCGCGCGGACGATCTGCTCGCGGCAATCCTTCTCGCCACGGAAGCGCGCGTGCTCCTCGTTCCCGCAATGAACGATCGCATGTGGGCGCACCCACAAACACGGCGGAACGCAACGCATCTGCGCGAGATCGGCTACGCGGTGCTCGATCCGGAGATCGGCGCTCTCGCCGCTGGCGAGGGAAGCGGCGAAGGGCGCATGCCGGAGCCCGAGACGATCGTCGCGCACGTCGCGCGCATGCTGGATGACAGCTCGTTCGCCGGACGCAATGTCGTCATAACCGCCGGTCCCACGCGCGAGCTCGTGGACCCTGTGCGCGTGCTCTCGAATCGGAGCAGCGGGCGCATGGGCGTCGCACTCGCGGCAGCCGCCTGGCGGCGTGGCGCGAACGTGACGCTGATCGCCGGGCCGCTCGAGGTTCCGCTGCCGGTCGGACCGACAGTCGTGCGCGTGCAGACCACGGAGGAGATGTCGAACGCCGTGAATGTCGCGGTCGCGAATGCCGACGTGCTCGTGATGGCCGCCGCACCCGCGGATTTTCGCGCCGCCACCGTCGCGAGCAGCAAAATCAAGAAGGGAAGTGCCGCCCCCTCCATCGAGCTGGCGCCGACGCCGGACATTTTGCGCGAGAGCGCCGCGCACATGCGCGCGGGCTCGGTGCGCGTGGGCTTCGCGCTCGAAACGGATGATGGCCTCGCCAACGCGCGCCAGAAGCTCGAGTCGAAATCTCTCGACCTCATCGTGCTCAACGATGCCGGCGAGCCGGATGCGGGAGTCGGCGTCGACACGAATCGGGTGACGATCATCTCGCGCAATGGCGACGAGGAGGAGATCCCGCTCATGCTCAAGCGCGAGGTCGCGGACATCATCCTCGACCGTGTGCTGGATCGAATGCACCTCGACGCGGCGGCGCATTCCCGGTGAGCGCCGAGGATCTGCTCAGGCGCTACCTCGAGCAGCGGCGAGAGATGGGCGAGACAGAGCTGGTGCTCGATGGCCTCTCCGTCGAAGAGGTGATGAAGCTCGTCGGCATCAAGCGAGGCAAGGGCGCACCGCTCGAGCGTACGCGGCCCATCGCCGCGGAGAGCGATGGACGCAGCTCCATCGGCGAGCCGGCATCAGCGGGGTGGCGCGAGGCGCTGCGCGAGAGCGGCGTCGCACCAGAAATTCCGCGCGCCAGCGAGCCTCCGCGTGTCGAGGAGCCCCCACGCCCCGCCGATGTGCCGGCGCCTCGCCCAGCCCGTTCGGCGCCCTTCGTCGAACAGGTCGCCGCGGAGCCGCCGCTTCCCATGATGCCGCCCGTGCCCGCATCTCAGGGCCTCGTCGTGGGCTCCGCGAACGAGGATCGCGTGCCCGGCGAGATCGGCGCCGCCTCGGACCTCGAGCAGCTCGCGGAGCTCATTCGACGCTGCACGCGCTGCGATCTGTACAAGACGGCGACCAACGCGGTGCCGGGTGAAGGCAATCCGAGCGCGGACTTCATGTGCGTCGGCGAGGCGCCAGGGGCCCAGGAGGACGCCACCGGGCGACCCTTCTACGGCCAGGCCGGCCAGCTACTGACGAAGATTCTTCAGGCGGTTAACTTGTCGCGGGAAGAGGTATTCATCCTCAACGTCCTGAAGCACCGGCCGCCGGGGAATCGCAATCCGCTTCCGGAAGAGGTGAGCGCGTGTCGCCCGTATCTCATCCGCCAGGTGAACCTCGTAGCCCCGAAAGTCATCCTCGCCCTCGGCACCTTCGCCGCCCAGTCGCTGCTCGAGACCAAGCTGTCGATCGGCAAGCTGCGTGGCTCGGTTCACCGCTATCACGGCATTCCCGTGATCGTCACCTATCATCCGGCCGCGCTGCTTCGCAATCCGGCGTGGAAGCGTCCCACATGGGAAGATGTCCAGCTCGCTCGAAGAATCCTCGACAGCGCTAGCGCGTGATCCCTTTCGCGACCGCACCGCTCCCCGCGCACCCGAGGCAGAGCAGGCGGTAATCGCGGCGATGCTCATGGACACGGATGCGATTCTCCGTGCCGGCGAGCATGTCGACGACACCATGTTCTACGACGAGCGCCATCGCCGGATCTTCCGCGCGATGATCGCGATCTCGCAGCGCAACGAAGTCGTCGACCCGGTCACGCT
>JBDTXN010000266.1:0-3027 GCA_040006175.1 Gemmatimonadota bacterium
ACGAAGATCCGCCGGGCGCATTTGCGTCTTCTCGCCGATGTCCTCACCCGCGAGTACTTCCACCCGAAGCGGCTCTTCCTCCACTCGGCGTTCGATACGGGTCGACGACACCAAGACGGGTACGATTGCGGCAGCCTGCTCGTGGAGCAGAAAGTCAACCGACGTATCCTGGCCAGCGTGCAGCGTCAGTCGCAGGGAGTCGGGCGCGAGACCGAGCCGGCGCGCATGTAAAGTCATCGCACTGGGAGCGAGGCGAAGCACAGCACGCCCACTACCGTCCGTCCGGGTCACGACCGGCCCGCTCGTCACGACCACATCGGACGCAGGACCAAGCGCGGTGCGCACAAGGACGCGCACGAGTGCGTCCGCCGATCCGCTCTGCGCCTGCGCTCGCGAGTGGGGCGCCAATAGCACAAGAATGGCCACACACAGCGAACGCCATGGCGACCGACGATGTGAGGACTCGAGACTCCGAGGCCTCTCGACCTGCAATGCTGCGTGTTGGCCGGGCAACCCATCCTCGTGCACGTGTGAAGGCGAGGGCGAGTGCTGAGGATATTCGGCGAACCTGACGCCAGGATCACATAGTGGCGAACGGGACCTTCTAGCCGCTTGCCTCGGAGCGTGGGATCTCCAGCCGAGCTGTCGTGCCCTGAAGGGGCGACGAGGCAAGCGTCAACTCTCCATCATGCGCGTGCGCGATCCATTGCGCGATTGCCAGGCCGAGGCCAGCGCCTTGCGTCGTCGCACGCGCATCATCACTCCTGAAAAATCGGTCGAACACGCGCGGAAGTGCGTCCGGCGCGATTCCGACACCCGTATCGTTGACCTCGAGCGTGACTCGGTTCTGATCGGCGCGCACGGCAACGGTAATGCGACCCCCGTCCGGCGTGTACTTCACTGCGTTGTCGAGAAGGATGATGACGAGTCGCGCCAGCAGGGTGCTGCTTCCGCGCACAGGAGCTTCCTCGTAGTGCTCGAGCGTGAGCGGGATCTGTTTGTCGGCGGCACGTCGACTAATTGCCGCGAGCGCATCCGACACCACGTCATCGAGGAAGACGATGCTGTGCTCCACGGGAAGCTCTGCCGAATCGGCGCGCGCGAGCGTGAAGAGGTCGTCGACGACACTGCTCAACCGGACCGACTCCAGTGCAACGCGGCGGAAAGCGCGCGCGTCCTCCTCGGGATCGCGCGCTCGCTCGAGTGCGATCTCCGCCTCGGTGCGCACGACGGTCACCGGAGTCCGCAACTCGTGCGCGGCGTCGGCCATGAACTGACGCATGTGCTCGACCGCTGCCTCAACCGGTTGCGCGGACTTCCGCGCGAGCAGCACGCCTCCAATCGCCACGAAACCGAGGGCGAGCACCGCGGCGAGGACGAATAGCGTGATCAGCTCTCCGTACCGATCCTCGAGATCTTCCAGGTCCGCTGCCGCGACGGCGATGCGCAACGGTCCCGTTTCCGACCGAAAGGCGCGAGCGCGCATCCGCAGCTGATGCTCCTTCACTGTCGGCCGCTCGTCGCTGGCCGCACCCTCGACCGCCGCAACGCGGGCGAGTGAGCGAATGAGCTCGCTCGCCGTATCCGGTACAATCGGGCGTGCCGCGGAGTCGAGTACGTACAACATCATGCCCGGCATCCGCAGACGCTGCACTAAAGGTCCCCCGTTCGCGAGCTGCGCCGCCACGATCAGCTGTGAGGTCGCGGTGTCGAGCGTGCGATCGAGCTCACGGCCGATCTGTCGCGCGACGGCAAGGAACAGACCGGTGCCGAGCGCAAGAACGATCGTGACGGAGGTACCGACATACCACGCGGTAAGACGGAGTCGCAGTCGATCGAGCGACTCGAGACGAGAATGAGCGGGACGGCCGCGAGCTTCGATCATGTACTCGATGCATCGGGCGCCCCGAACCGATAGCCCGCACCACGAACGGTATGAATCAGCTTGGGCTCGAATGCATCGTCGATCTTCGCGCGAAGACGTCGTACCAATGCTTCGAGCGCATTGGCGAAGGGGTCGTGATTCTCATCCCACACTCGCGCGGTGATCGCGGCACGATCGATGACCGCACCCTGATTCCTCACGAACAGCTCGAGCAGCGTGAACTCCTTCGCGGTGAGCACGATGGGACGTCCGCTGCGGCTCACGCGCTGCGTAGCCAGGTCAACGACGAGATCCGCCGTCTGCACGCGTTCCGGCACGATGCCTGGTGTTCGCCTCGCAAGCGCCCTCACCCGCGCGATCAATTCAGCGAACGCGAACGGCTTGATCAGATAGTCGTCGGCGCCCGCGGTCAGTCCGCGCACGCGGTCGGCAATCGCGTCGCGCGCCGTGAGCATGAGGATCGGCGTTGTGATGCCGTGATCGCGGATGAGGGCGCACAGATCGAAGCCAGTTCCCCCCGGCAGCATCACGTCGAGAACAATGACTTCATATGCAGCGAACAGGATGCGTTCACGAGCGTCGGCGACGGAACGCGCCACAACGACCTCGATCGCATGTTCCTTCATGCCGCGCACAAGCGCGTCGCTGAGATTGGCGTCGTCTTCGACGAGTAGAATGCGCACGCGCTGTCCCGGTGGCGATGAGTCTATAGAGGTATAGAGGTGGACGCGCCTCGCGAAAGCAACCGCAACGTCAAAATCGACATACAGTGGAGTGGCCGTGGTGTGCATGTATGAAAGCATGGGCCGTCCACACTTCGGCTCCCGAATCACTGGCGCTCAGCTCGTAGAATCGTCCGCCAGCGAGAAACCCCAGCTCTTGGGAGCGAGCGGAATTCCCCGGTCGATGGTGTCTGCCACACGTGAGCGCGCTTAGTGGGCAGTCGACTCCGGCAAACCCTCCTCACTCTCGAGCAGCGCGGCAACATTCTCGGCCGAGATGACCTGCTCGGTGCCCTTGTAGTCGCGCTTCTCACGCTCGACTTGAAAGACCGCCTCATACAGATCGGCAAACTCGCGAAAGGCGTTCGGATCCGTTGCTTGTTCGCGTGTGATGAACGGCGCGAATGCCCGGTAGTAGGG
>JBDTXN010000267.1:0-3015 GCA_040006175.1 Gemmatimonadota bacterium
CCGCGAATCTCGGCCTCGTCGCGCACGCCGCCGAGCGACATGCGCACGAACTTGCGCCCGAGCGCGCGGGCGATCGAGCGGCCGAGCGATGTCTTGCCGACCCCGGGTGCGCCGACGAGGCAGAGGATGGGACCTTCGAGCTTGCCGACCAGCGCGAGCACGGCGATGTAATCGAGGATTCGGTCCTTCACGTCCGTGAGGCCGAAGTGGTCCTCGTCCAGCACCGCCTGCGCGTGCGCGACGTCCACGACATCATCGCTGCGCTCGGTCCATGGAAGCGCGACGATCCAGTCGAGATAGTTGCGCGCCACCGTCGACTCCGGAGAGAGCGGTGCGGTGCGTCGGAGCTTACGCATCTCGCGATCCGCGCGCTCGCGCACCGCCGGGGGGAGCTGCTTCTTCTCGAGCGCCGTCGTCAGCTCGTCGAAACCGTCGCCCTCGTCCTGACCGAGCTCGCGATGGATGGCTTTGAGCTGTTCCTGCAGGTAGAACTCGCGCTGGTTCTGAAAGAGTGAGCCGCGAACCTCGCCCTCGATCTTGCGCTCGAGGCGGAGGATCTCGATCTCCGCCGTGAGCGTGTCTGCGAGCATCGAGAAGAGCGCGCCGATGTTCGCGGCCTGCAGATAGTCCTGGCGCTGGTCGAGGCGTACGAGCATGTGCGCTGCGATCGCGAATGCCTGCTTCTCGCGCGCCTCGGTTCCCTGCACGAGCGACACGACCTCCGCCGGGAGGCGTCGATGCAGCGCGACGTACTCCTCGAAGAGCGTGACGACGCGGCGGGCCATCGCGCGCTCGTCTGCGCCGCCGGCCGGCTCGTCGAGCGCGAACGGCGTAATGATCGCACGCAGCACCTTCTCGGTAGGAGCGTAGCGTGTCACCTTCGCTCGCGCGACGCCTTCGACCAGCACTTTCGTGGTCCCGTTGGGCAGGCGGGCAACCTGCAGCACGCGCCCTGCAACACCCACGCGAAAAAGATCGGCGGCTGCGGGATCCTGCGTGTCGGCGCTCCGCTGGGAGACGAGAAAAATCCACCGGTCGCCCGCAAGCGCGCTCTCGACGGCCGCCAGCGACGCCGCCCGCCCAACGAGCAGCGGGATCACCATGTAGGGAAAGAGCACGACGTCCCGAAGCGGCAAGACGGGCAGCTTGTCTTCGAGCTCGAAGTTCTCCTCGTCACGCGTCAGCTGGATGGCCATCCTCCAATATACGCCTGTACGAGCCGTTATCCGGCAGGATGTACAGATGGATACAATTCGGTGCGCAGGGGTGCATCTTTGGGCACGGCGTGGACGGAGGCTGAACGGCCTTCACGACATGATCGTGATTCCCGTCCACTGAGGTGTCCATGCGCCGACTGGTTTCTGCGCTGTGTGTTCTAGCAGCATCACGCGCCGCCGCTCAGGCCGGTGATCGCGCGTGTCCCGCGGGCGTTGCGCTGCGCGCGAGCGTTTCGGAGTCGGCCGGTGCGGAGCAGATGGCGGGGATGAACGTGGCGGCGTCCGCGGTGCAGGTTGACAGTGGGCGACGCGAGATCCGCATCGTGGCCGGACCCTTCCGCATCGCTGCCATGGCGCACGAGTCCGATGACATGATGATGATGGACACACCTGTGCTGCGCGTCGCGTGGCCCGTGGACGGATGGGTGCGCGGCTATAGTGTGCAGCTCTGCGACGGCGATGCCACCGGGGGAACCGCGCTCGCACACGGGATGGTGCACCATGTGGGTCTCGCCAACTACAGCCGGCGCGAGCTGCTCTATCCAATGGTCGAGCGGCTCATGGCGGTGGGGAAGGAGACACCGCGCGTTTCGCTCCCCGGCGGCGTCGGCGTGCCGCTCGCCCGCGGCGATACCCTCGGGCTCTACTCCGCCTTCCATGATGTGGATGGGAAAACCGTCCAGCGGGCCTACGTGATCGTCACGCTGCCGTGGATTCCCGCCGGCCACTCACACCCGATCGACGTCATGCCGTTCTTCGCCGATGTGAACAGCGTCATCGGCGGCACCTCTGCGTGGGATCTGCCGCCGGGGCGCTCACATAGGAGCTCCGAGTTTACGATGCCGGTGAGCGGCTCGATCCTCGCGCTCGGCGGGCACGTCCACGATTACGCGCGTTCCGTGCGGCTCGAAGACGCGGAGAACGGAAAGCTGCTCGTGCGATTGGACACCAAGCTCACGAGCGACGGCCACCTCATCTCACTCGGCAAGCGTGTGTTCGGGTTCCACGAGGAGGGGCTCGCGCTCGTCGCCAATCATCGCTACCGGGTGATCGCGGAGTACGACAATCCCACGAGCGGCGTGCTCAAGCAGGGCGGGATGGCATCGATGGCGGGCGCGTTCGTCCCAGACGACGTGCGCCAGTGGCCGAAGCTCGATCCGCTGAACGCAGATGTGCAACGGGACATCGCGAGCGTGGGCGCGCACGACATGGTGCAGTGAGGCTCTCGGCGCGAACCGGACGGCCATCCAGGAAAGCGGTCAGGCTTTCTTCTTCTGACGCATTGGCGAGATCTCGAGAAGTGGTGGTGTGCCGTTGAGCACGCACGACTCCGTGATCTTGACCTCCGTGATGTCATCGCGGCTCGGGAGATCGAACATGACGTCCGTCATGAGCTCCTCGAGAATTGCGCGCAGGCCGCGTGCGCCGGTGCCGCGCTTGAGCGCGCGCTGTGCGACGCCACGGAGCGCCGCCTCGTCGAAGGTGATCTTCACCTCTTCGAGCTCGAACAGCTTGGTGTACTGCTTCGTGAGCGCGTTCTTCGGCTCCTTGAGGATGCGCACGAGCGAGTCCGCATCGAGCGCCTCGAGGGCGACGGTGACGGGCAGTCGGCCCACCAGCTCGGGGATGAGCCCGTAGCGGAGAAGATCATCCGGCTCGACGTCGGCGAACGGGTTCTTTGCCAGATCCGTCGCCTTGCCGTTCGCCAGCTCTTCCTTGGTGAAGCCGATCTGCCGGCGACCGGTGCGCGCCTCGATGATCTTCTCGAGGCCGTCGAAGGCGCCGCCGCAGATGAAGA
>JBDTXN010000268.1:0-2990 GCA_040006175.1 Gemmatimonadota bacterium
ACTGGTGGCGCTGGTCGGACTCGCCGTCTTCGTCGAGCGATTCTACATGATCGTGATTCGCTCGAAGATCAACGGCCGGACGTTCATCGAGCGCGTGATCCAACTCGTGCGCGCCGGACGCATCGAAGACGCGATCAAGCTTTGCGGCCAGTCGAATGCGGTGCTCCCGGACATGGGGCTCCTCATTCTTCGCAGCCGCAGCCGCGACGAGGCGGATCTGCAGAACGTCGCCGACGCCGCCGCGCTGAGCGTGCTCCCGCGTCTCACGAGGCGGCTGCACTATCTGCCGATGCTCGCGAACGTCGCGACCCTCATCGGTCTGCTCGGAACGATCTACGGACTGCGCGGGGCGTTCGCGGCCGTCGGTACGGCGGCGGCGGCGGAGCGGTCGGCGGCACTCGCGGCGGGTATCGCGGTCGCGCTGAACGCCACGGGATTCGGTCTCTTCACGGCGATCCCGCTGACGGTGGCGCATGCGTATCTCGTCAGCCAGGCGGAAGGCATCATCGAGCAGGTCGATGAGTTCCAGGTGCGTCTCATCAACGCGCTCATCGATCGTCCCGACGTCCGACTCGGTCACCGGTAAGCCGCTCGCCCGGCTTTTCCTCCGCATGATGTGCATGCGAAGGGCCGGGCGGCGTCTCATCGGACAACCACGCGTGAGCTGATCGTATGGCGTCAATTTTCCACCGGTCCAAACAACGGCGTGCAGAACGGGCGCCGGTCACGCACGGCGGGGGCATCAATCTCGTGCCGCTCGTGGACATCCTCACGTCCATCGTGTTCTTCAGCCTCCTGACGTATCAGGGGGCGACGATGGCCGCGCTCACCTCCTTCGATCTCACGCTGCCGCCCGTGGTCGTGAACACGCCGGAGCAGCTCTCGCGCATCAAGTCCGAGAAGGACGTGCTGAATCTTCTGCTCGCGGTGCGCGTGGACAATGACAAGCTCACTGTGGAGCACTCGGAGCAGGGCGGTTTCCATCAGGTGATTCAGGGACTCGACAAGCAGTCACTCGATCAGCTCGAGACGCTGATGTCGAGCATCCGCACCAAATATCCGCAGAACGCGGACGTCACGGTCATCCCGGCGGATGAAGTGAGCTACGCGAACATCGTGCACGTGCTCGAGCGGCTCAAGCTCGCGCACTTCACGGGGATCTCGCTCACGACGAAGGCGCGCGGCGCCGCGGGAGCCTAGCCATGAGCCGTGGAAGAGATGCGCGCATGGCGCGCCGCGCCGCACAGTTCGCGAAGTTCAGACTCACCGAGCTGAATCTGATTCCGCTCGTGGACACGTTCGTCTCGATCGTGTTCTTCGCGCTCACCACGGCAACCGTCGGCGAGCTGTCGCCCGTGGTGCCCGGCGTGCGGCTTCCCGCCGCGAGCGTCGGCCAGGTGGCGCTCTCGCAACTCACGCTCGGCATCGGCGCCCAGGTCACGCTCGCTGGGCATCCGCTCATGAGCACAGTCGACGCGGCGCGTGCGCGCTCCAACGATCCGGGGCAGCCGCTCGTAATTCCACCGCTTTTCACCGCGCTCAAGGCGAGCTCCGACTCGATTCGCAGGATCAAGGCGACGCCGCGCGACTCGTCGCTCGACACGCCGCTCGCGATTCAGGGCGACAGCAGCATGCACTACGATCTCCTCGCGCGCGTGATGCAGACGGCGCGCATGGCGGGCTTCAAGAACATTTCGCTGCAGGTGAATCGCACGGGCACGATCGCGACCGTCACTACCGCGCCTGCCGGCGCAGGAGCTCGGTAATGGCCGGCGAACCGCGTGCACCGCGCCCGGTGCGGAAGAACGTTGACGATGTCTCGTTCACGAGGCAGCTGCGCTACGAGTTCGCGGACGCCGAAGGGCGTGCGATCCTGTACTCGTACATCATGTCGGGGTTGCTCGGCTTCATATGGCTTCTGCTCGTGTTCTTTCTGCCGGCGCCGCCCAATTCGATCAATCTGCTCAAGCCGGAAGATCCGGTGACGATCGACGTGAAGGCGGAGGACGTGCCGATTCCGACCCCCGCACCGGTGCCGGTCGCGTCCGCGGGCGGTGCTCCGAAGACGGGCACGGTCGCGAAGAATCCTGGAAGCGGGAAGGGCGGTCCTCAAAAGAACGACACGCGCGCGATCAACGACGCGTTCGGCGGCGGACCGGCGAACAACACCGGCGGTATGGTGGGCGACGTGTCCAACGCGTTGCGTGGTACGGAGGTCGCCACGGGAACGGGCGCTGCGCCCGGCGCGCAGGGGAAGGCGGTGATCGGCTATGGCGCCGGCGGCCAGAGCTCGCGCACGCCCGGACGCGGCGGGCTCGGTGAGGGGCTGGGCGGGAACGGCGCCGGCGGCGGACTGGGTGGCGTCGGCGGCGGCGGTGGCGTTGGCTTCGCGACGGTGCGCGTGGCGCCCCCGAGCGTGATTCACGCCGAGAATGTCGGCGGTCCGGGACGCAACGTCTCCGACCTTGGCGACTACGTGCGTGGCCGCAACTCGCAGCTGCAGTTCTGCTACTCGGAGTATGGCCTCAAGGTGAATCCACAGTTGGCCGGATCCGTGTCGGTAGCCGTGACGCTCACGAGCGAGGGTGCCGTCACGGGTGTCGACATCACCAAGAAAACCTGGTCTGGTCGGGGCGCCGCGGAGGCGGAGTCGTGCATCAAGCAGCGCATCTCGGGGTGGAAGTTCCCGAGCTCCGAGCACGGCGGCGGGACGTACAGCTTCTCGTTCTCGTTCAGCCGGTAGGAGTGACGCAGCGTAGAGACAACTGACTGGACACGAATTTCACAGCAAGAAAGACGAATCGAACCCGACCTTGACGGAGTGCGTATGCGCACCCTCGAGCGTCGGGTTCTTTTTTGGTTGATCCATCCAGGTCGGCCAGCGTCGCCTCGACGATCGGATCCCAAACAGTGACAACAAAAAGCAGAATGCTCGAATCGGGCGTACGCTCTCACTCGGCGTCGGTGTCGATTCGTCTTTCTTGCTTTAC
>JBDTXN010000269.1:0-2981 GCA_040006175.1 Gemmatimonadota bacterium
CTGCCAATCACTAATCCGGCTCTACCCGACGCAGCAGATCAACGTCCGATCCTCTTCGTCAATGCGCACTACTATCCGGACATCGCTGCCACCGCGCACCATCTGACCGATCTGGCCGAGCACATGGTGGCTGCGGGAATTCCGGTGGAGATCTGCACGAGTCGGGGGAAGTACGTTGCGGGGCGCATGCAGGCGGACGAGCTCGAAGTGCGCAACGGGGTTCGCATCAACCGCGTGCGCAGCACGTCGCACGGACGCGGCAGCACCGTGGGGCGGCTGCTCGACTACACGTCATTTCACCTGCAGGCGCTGCGCGCCACGCTTGGCGCCCGGAAGTATCGCGGCATCGTCTTTCTCACCACGCCGCCGCTCCTCTCCTTCGTTGGGTGGCTCGGACGCATGCTGCGCGGCCGCCGCTATGCGATCTGGTCCATGGATCTCCACCCCGAAGCCGAGGTCGCAGCGGGAATGTTGCGGCGGTCCAGCCCACTCGGGCGGCTGCTCTTCTGGGCGAATGGCGCCGGCTACCGGGATGCGGACTTCGTGATCGCGCTCGGGCCGTACATGCGCGAGCGAATTCTCTCGTCTGGTGCGCGCGTGCACGCGGAGCGGGTGGAGATCGTGCCGGTGTGGGTGGACGGCAACGAGATCGCGCCCACGCCGCGAGCGGAAAACCCGTTGGTTAATGAGCTCGGGCTCGAGGGCAAGTTCGTGGTGGCGTACATCGGAAATGCGGGACTCGCACACGACTTCGACGATCTGCTCGATGCGATGCGTGAGCTTCGCGATCATCCGCGGATATTCTTTCTTTTCATTGGCGACGGACCGCAGCGCGCGCGCATCGAGGCGTTCGCGGCGAAACACGGGATGAAAAACTTCTTGTATCGCGACTACTATCCCCGGGAGCGGATAAACTCAGTGTATGGGCTCGCGGATGTGCACGTGGTGACTCTCGGTGCGCCCTTCGTCGGGATTGCGATCCCGACCAAGTGCTACGTGTCCATGGCGACGGCGCGACCAGTGCTGTTCGTCGGACCGGAGCGCTCGGAGACCGCGGATGCCATTCGAAGCGCGAACGGCGGCGCGGTGGTCGATCCCGCGCTCCCCGACGCGGACGTGCGCATCGCCGCGCTCCTGCGCGCGTGGAGCGACAACCCCGCAGAGAGCGCCGCGATCGGCGAGCGCGGTCGCGCCCACGTGCTCGCGCACTTCGGCCGCGAGGCGAACTGCCGGGCGATCGAGTCGATCGTCTCGAGTTACTGGGGCAGCACGCGGAGCGCGCAATGACCGTCGCCATCATCACCGGCTCCGCCGGCCTGATCGGCTCTGAGGCCGCTGCGCACTTCGCGGGGCTCGGGATGGACGTCGTCGGCATCGACAACGACATGCGCCGCGTGTTCTTCGGCGAAGAGGCCTCCACCACCTGGAAGCGCCAGGAGCTGGAAGGGCAGCTCGGCTCCCGCTATACGCACGTGAACGCCGACATCCGTGACGCCTCCGCGATCGACAGGGTCTTTGCGCAGTATGGCGCCGAGGCCGCCCTCGTTGTGCATGCCGCCGCGCAGCCATCGCACGACTGGGCAGCGAGCGACCCGATCATGGATTTCACAGTGAACGCGAACGGCACGCTGGTGATGCTGGAGGCGGCGCGCAAGCACTCACCCGAGGTGCCGTTCATCTTCACGTCCACGAACAAGGTGTACGGCGACACGCCCAACCGCCTGCCGCTGATGGAGCTCGAGAAGCGATGGGAGATCGACCCCACGCACACGTACGCGAACGGCATCCGCGAGGACATGTCGATCGACAACACGCTGCACAGCGTGTTCGGGGCATCGAAGGTGGCCGCGGATGTGATGGTGCAGGAGTACGGGCGCTACTTCGACATGCGCACGGCGGTCTTCCGCGGCGGATGCCTCACCGGCCCCGGTCACTCGGGCACGCAGCTGCACGGCTTTCTCGCGTACTTGATGCGCTGCACCGTCACCGGCACGCCGTACACGATCTACGGCTACCACGGGAAGCAGGTGCGCGACAACATCCACAGCGCCGATCTCATCTCGTGCTTCTCCGAATTCTTCCGCGCGCCGCGCAGCGGTGAGGTCTACAACATGGGCGGCGGGCGGTTCAGCAACTGCTCGATGCTCGAGGCGATCGAGATCTGCGAGCGCATCGTCGGCCGCGAGCTGAAGCACTCGTACACGGACGTCAATCGCGTGGGCGACCACATCTGGTGGATTTCGGACCTCACGCGCTTCGAGTCGCACTATCCCGAATGGAAGCTCGAGTATTCCATCGAGCGCATCCTGACGGAGATCTACGAGCACAACGTCGAACGCTGGACCCGCAGCAGCCCCGCGTCGCTGAAGGGCTGAGCAAGCATGTGCGGCATCGCGGCGCTCTACTCGTACGACGACCGCGGCGTGGCGGATGGTGCGGGTGCGCTCCGCTCGGCCTCGGAGTGGATGCGGTGCCGCGGCCCCGACGGCAGCGGTGAGTGGAGCTCGAGCGATGCGCGCGTGTCGCTCGCGCATCGGCGCCTCGCGATCATCGACCCGAGCGAGGCGGGCGCGCAGCCGATGCAGATCGGGAACGGCGCGTACGTCATCTCGTTCAACGGCGAGATCTACAACTATCGCGAGCTGCGCGCCTCGCTCGAGCGCAGGGGAGTGCGCTTCCGCTCCGGTACCGATACGGAAGTGCTGCTGCACCTGTACGCGGAAAAAGGCGAGGCGATGGTGGCCGAGCTGCGAGGGATGTTCGCCTTCGCGCTCTGGGACGAGAAGAAGAAAGGGCTCTTCCTCGCGCGCGATGGCTTCGGGATCAAGCCGCTGTACTACGCGAACGACGGACGTTCGATTCGCGCGGCGTCCGAGGTGAAGGCGCTGCTCGCGGGCGGCTCTATCGACACCACACCGGATCCGGCCGGGCAGAGTGGCTTCTTCGTGTGGGGACACGTTCCCGACCCGCACACCATGTAC
>JBDTXN010000270.1:0-2978 GCA_040006175.1 Gemmatimonadota bacterium
TGAGCTGCAGCTCGCCCGATGGGCCGAACGGGCCCAGAGCGCTCAGAAACAAGATCGTGTTCGTCTCCGATCGGCTCGGCGTCGAACAGATCTTCGTCATGAACGCCGATGGCACCAGCCAGGAGCAGCTCACCGACATCCCCGGAGCGAAGGTGTGGCCGGCAATCTCGCCGGACGGTCGCCTCATCGCCTTCTCTACCGGCAGCATCGAGCCGGGCGGCGTATCGACGCTCTACGTCATGAACTCCGATGGCTCGAATCTGCGGGCCCTCACCAGCGCGCCCGGCCTGAACTACCGGCCGACGTGGTCGCCGGATGGATCGCAGATCGCCTTCGGGAGCTCGCGCAACGGAGACGAGGAGATCTACACGATGAGCGCGGATGGGTCGGGACAGGTCAACAGAACGAACGCCCCCGATGCGTTCGATTTCGATCCCGCATGGAGGCCGGGCGGCAACTCCATTCTCTTCGCCAGCGATCGCGACGATCCGGGCCATTCGTACACGATCTTCTCGATGACACCATCCGGCGACTCGGTCGTACCTCTCGTGCAGGGTCTCCAGCCGGAATGGTCGCCGAGTGGGACGAAGTTCCTCTACAAGACCGAGACGGAGACGTGGATCTCGCTGACTCCGGATGCCTCGTCCACGATGTTCCTTCTCGTGGACGCGCCGCGTCACTACACACCGTCCTGGTCACCGGACGAAAGCAGGTTGGCGTTTTCACTGCGCGACACGACGTTGCACGAGCAGATCTGGACGATGAGCGCAACGGGCGGAGACGAGCGCCAGCTCACGACGTCGGATCAGGGAAACAACAGCTTTCCGGCCTGGAGCCGGCACTAGCACGCGAGCGTCGTGACCCGCGCACTCGCTGCGCGCGTCACGAGCTCGAGCGAAACGTCACCCGCCAGCGCAGTACGTGCACCCTGCTTCCTGCGCGCGGTTCACGCCCCACGTGCCGGAGGGGATCACCGTAATTCCCGGGATGATCCCGTCCGTCCACTCCTTTGCCGCCGCGTCCGCGCTCACGCCCGCGTTCGATGCCAGCTTCGCACTCAGCACGTGCAGCGCGACGTTGCAGGCGCCGAAGGTCGTGCCGCGCGCCATCAGCTTGTCGATCGCCATATCATCGACGACGAGTGAGCCCGGCGCTGCGTGGAACAGGAAATTGCGCACGGCGGGAGCCTTCGTCACCGGATCCATGATGTTGAGCGACTTGCCGAGCTTGTACTTCGCCCAGATGGCATCGGTGAGCGCCATTGGGAAGCCGGCATGGCGCATCACGACTACGGCGCTCGCCGCGCTCGCGTCACTCGCGGGATAGGGAAGGAGAAACGTGAACGCGAACGCGAGCGGAAAGCCTTCGTTGAACGCGAAGGCGTCGACGAGCTGCTTGTGCTTTCCCTTCAACGATCCCGGCCATTCGGCGTTCTTGTCCGCGGGCTTCGCGGTGGTGTCCGACGCAGCGGCGCCCGTCTTTTCGGCAGCGCACGCAGTTGCGGGGAGAAGTGCGGTGAGTCCGAGCGCCGCCGTGCCAGCGCCCAACCGTGCCAAGAAACTGCGGCGAGGTGATGAAGTGAGGATGTCGTCACTCATGGGAACCGTCCTGCGCGCTCAGCGCGCGCCGTTGTGCGCGCGAATGCGCGCGGTATCTGCGCCGGTGGTGGAGCCGGCGCGAGTGGGGTAGGGCACGTCCGAAGGGCGAGAGCCTTTGGGCCAATCATACTCTTTTCCCGCAAAGTCCGGGCGGGGGCGCGTATCGATGTAGCGGGCCACATCCAGCGCCTGCTGTGGCGTCAGCGAATTTGGCTGGTCCAAGGGCATGTTGTGAAGTACGAAGAGCGCAGTTGTCCGAAATCGGGCCATTCCGGCGCCGATATTGTACGATTTTGGTCCCCACAGCGGAGTGGCGACCACGGATCCCTGGCCCGCGGCGCCATGGCACCGAACGCAGCTCGCGACAAAGATCGCGGCGCCGCGCACAGTATCCGCCTCCAGCGTCGCGAGCGCCGGTACGCTCTTCGGCTTCGTCGAATCGCCCGCTGCGACCCCACGCGACAACCATGCGAGATAGGCGACGATGTCGCGCATGTCGTTGCCGTCGGTGGCGATCGCGTGTCCGTTCATGCTGCGGAGAAAGCAATCGTTCACGCGGTCTTCGATCAGGTCCACACGCGCACGGCGCGCGCGGAATTGCGGATAGTGAGCGTAGGCACCGATCAATGACAAGCCTTCCGCACGGCGTCCCTCATCGAGGTGGCAGCTGAAGCATCGCAGCGAGCTGCCGACGTGCGATGGAAGACTGTCGTGCGTCGCCGCGAGAAGCGCGCGTCCGCGGCGCACGGCATCGCCCATCGCGCCTGCGGGAACGGTGGTGTCTCGCGAGGCAACTGCATGTGGTGGCGGCGGCGTCACTGTTGCCGGCCCAGCGGCGGCGGGAGCATCTCCCCTCCCGCACGCCATGGCCAACGCGATCATCATCAGTCGCACACGCGGAAGCCTCACGCATGTGCGATCGCGCTGCTTGTTCATCATCTACCTCAGCGCTCCCCGGAAGAGCAGCGTTGCACACGATGTAATGCTTTTTACGTCGTGCGTCCAGTGTTTTCTTTTCGCGCGTTTCTAATGCGCGGCGTTCTTGTGCACGAGCTTGCGAGAGAAAAAGTCGAACGACGCCGCGTACGCCGCAAGCCAGTTGCGATGCAACAGGAAGTCGTGTACTTCGTCGGGGAAGATGAGCTGTTCCACATCCACGCCCTGCTTGCGCAGATCTTCGGCGAGCTGCACGGTCTGCGAGAATGCCACGTTTCGATCGTCGTCGCCTTGAATCAGCAGCACCGGCGAGCGCCACGTAGACTCATACGCCATCGGCGACGACGTGAATGCCAACCGGCGCGCCTCCTGGTCCTTCAGGATTCGCCACCCCGGAACGAACGTCTCCCACTCGAGATTCCAGTCGTGCACGCCGTGCATGTC
>JBDTXN010000271.1:0-2961 GCA_040006175.1 Gemmatimonadota bacterium
CCATCGAGCGGCATGGTGTAGACGTCGCGTGAACCCGAGCGCCAGGAATGAAACGCGACCTCGCGTCCGTTGGGCGACTCCGTCGGAGAAAAATCATCGGCAGGATCTGTAGTCAGTTGTTCCGGCTCGCCGTTCGGCAGGCGTTGGCGGTATATGTCGGAGTTTCCGCTTACATCCGATGCGTAGTAAGTCCATTTGCCGTCGGTCGTGACGTTCGGCCCTTCGATGATCTGGGTGCCCGTCGTGATCGGCGTGGCTGCGGCCTCAGTCGCTCCGTTCAGCGGAAATGGCAGTGACCAGACATTGGAAGTGGCGATGTACAAGTCGTAGGCGAGGCGCTTCCCGTCAGCGGAAATTGAAATGGAGTGGGGGCCAAGGCCGGTCGTGATTCGCTGCGGCTCACCGACCGCACGTCCGCTGCTCGCGACGCGGATAGCGTAGACGTCGCGAGGACCCAAACGGCTCGACACATAGTACAGCCACTTGCCATCCGGCGACCACACCGGACTCTGATTGATCGACACGCTGTCTGTGAGCGTGCTCGTTACACCATCCGACACGCGCGCGACGATCACGCGACTCGGAGACAAGTTTCCGAAAAAGTAGCCAGGGCTGGAGTAATACGAATTGCCCGATGCGCACGCGATGAGATCGCCCGTCAGCGACCATTGGCAGAGCGACGCTTCCGTAATGTGAGCGAGTGAGCGCGAATGGCCGTCGGAGTCGCGCAGGTACAGCGTGTCTCCAAGCGCATACGCGATGGTGCGTCCATCGGGTCCCCAGACCGCGGACACGATCGGCCCCTGCTGAAGCGATTGCATCTCCGGACGAGCGGAGCCGCCCGACGAGGGCGCGCTGAACACGCGACCGCCGGAGAGAAACAGGATGCGTGATCCGTCACGCGACCATTGGGGGTTCGTCTGCACGTCCAGGGAATCGTCGGTGAGTCGCGTGGGCCGGCCGCCGGTCACCTGTCGCACGTAGATGCGCAAGTCGGCCGTGGTGCCGGTGGCGTACGCGACGTATCGACCATCTGCGGACAACGCCGGCTCGACCTCCAACCCGCGCTCCCACGTCGCTTTCCACGAGCGATCCAAACCAGTGATGACAGGATCGCGCCCGCTCGCACGCGTGCCTGCAAAGAATGCCGCTGCTGCCAGCGCAATCCCTGCGACGGCCACGAGTGCGATCTGGCCAAGATTCAGCCGCCGATCACGGTTCTCTCGCTGTTGGGAGACGGTCTCGTCGGCACCACTCCCCTTCAACGTTGCTGCGAACGCGGCGGCACTAGCGAAGCGGTCGGCAGGCAACTTCTGCAGAGCCTTGAGCACTCCGCGCTCAAGGGTCGCCGGAATGCTTCGACGCTGCGGGATGAGCGCGCGTGGCTCCTCCGTCATGACCTTCGCCACGATTGCCTGCGCGCTTGGGCCGGTGAACGGCGGTTCACCGATGAGCATCTCGTAAGCAACGGCGCCGAGTGCGTAGACGTCGGCGCGTTGGTCGATGTGCGGATCGCCGGACGCCTGCTCGGGTGCCATGTATTGCGGGGTGCCGAGCGAGAGACCGGTCTGCGTCATCCGCTGGCCGCCAGCCTGCTGCACCGCGAGCGCGATCCCGAAGTCTGCGACGAGGGCGGAACCGTCGTGCAAGAGGATGTTCTCGGGCTTGATGTCACGGTGGATCGCGCCGTGTCGATGGGCGTAGTCGAGCGCACTTGCCACCTCACTCGCGATGCGAACGACGTCCTCGATGGGAAGCTGACGCTCGCGCGCGAGTCGACTGCGAAGTGTCTCGCCTTCGACGAACGGCATCACGTAGTAGAGCAAGCCGTCCCCGCTCCCCGAGTCGAAGAGCGGCAGGATGTGCGGGTGCTGAAGCGAGGCGGTGAGCTCGATCTCCTTCAGGAAACGCTCGGGTCCGAGCACCGCCGAGAGTTCCGGGTGCAGGACCTTGATCGCGACTTTCCTGTGGTGTTTGAGATCCTCGGCGAGATAGACGGTCGCCATACCGCCCGCGCCGAGCTCGCGCTCGATGCGATAGCTGCTGGCGACTGCTTCGGAAAACGCCGCGGTACGACCGGTAAGATCGTTTGGCACGAGACCATCGTGGGGGGAGATGGCGTCGAGCGCGAGCGCGCACGGCGTCGTCGCGAATATGCAGCGTTACCGGGTCAAAGTCACGCCGGAGGTCGCGGTAGCTCGTGTTTCGCTAGTCGGCGCATGTTGCCTGACGACTCCCCCACTCCGCGATCCGTGTGCCCTTTCGATCTCGAGCTACTCGCGATCGTCTACGAACGTCGTTGCCGCGTCGAGGTGCTCGAACGTAAGGTTGACGGTGCGTCCGCGCGCTCGAGTCCGATGCACCGTGCCCGCGGGAATGGTGATCATGTCCCATGTTCCGAGACTCAACGTCGGTGCCTCGGTGAAGTCGATCTCGAGCGTGCCCGACACGACGATGAACAGCTCGTCGGAGTCGGGATGATAGTGCCACCGGTATTCGATCTCGAAGGTGGCGAGTCGCAGGCAGCTCTCGTTGACGCGATTGATCACCACGTTGCGATATGGGTCGGTGCTCGCGACACCCTCAGCGGCGAGATTGACTACCGTGAGGGGCGGATGAACGATGTGCTCCGACATGCGATTCCGGATTGGGGAGTATGCGCTCCACCAACGATCTCACCGGACTATGAGTTCCTCACCTTGCGCGGGGATGCAAGGCGAAGGCGCAGGCGCTCCGCGCCTAAGAGAGAACGCACTGCTCACATCACCACGATCGGCGCGCTCCACCGGAACGGCCCCCACTCCATGACGAGTGTCCCCTTCTTTGCGCCCGACGGCACCAGGGAGATCGTGAACTTGTCGGCTGGTGTGGCGGTGCTGTCGACGTCCATGCGCGCAGTGCCGAGGTTGCGCTTCTCGTCGTATTCGGTTCCCCACTGTCCGAATTGTTTGTTCACGATCA
>JBDTXN010000272.1:0-2940 GCA_040006175.1 Gemmatimonadota bacterium
AGCGGCGGCTCGTCGCCGGTGCGCTCAAGGCGGACAGTCCCTACGTGGGAACGACGGTCGCGACCAGTGGTCGCAAGCTCGATGGCGGAAACACGAACATCGTCGCCCTGGTTCGAGACGAGCAGATAATCGTCCCCAGCGCGACGACGGTTCTGCAATCGGGCGACCGTCTGGTGGTGGTCACGAGCGAGGAGGGGTTGCAGCGACTTCGCGCGAATCTCGAATCGTGGTGAGCATGACCGCCGCGCCTCGGACGGACGCACGGTAGGGACTCGTACGACAGGATGGCTCATCGCGACGCGGTGGTCGACTTGATTCGTGACGCCGAAGCCCACGCCGATATTCCAGATGAAGCGCTGCGCGAAACGAGTCTTGACAGATGGAAAGAGCGTGCTCGTCAGCAGCCCGAGGCACACGCAGGCGAATCGATGGCGATTGGAGATGCGGCATTCTGGTGGAGCTCGAGTAACTATCGACGCTCGTGAAGTGCGGCATGACCGATGGCAGATTGCGCTCCGAGCGGTGCTGCAACGCACAGCTGTTTCAGGCTCTTTCGCAGCTGGCGCCTGGCTTGTCATTCGCGATCGGGTAGCTTCCAGTCGGCACCTGCATCCTATGATCGGAGCCGACGTTTCCTCATGGAGGCCCATCAGATGACCTGGCTGCATGCGAGTACGGCCTTCGTTGCCGCCTTTCTCGCCTCGCTCGTCGAGTGCGTCGAGGCGCTCACGATCGTGCTCGCCGTAGGCACCACGCGTGGCTGGCGCTCGTCGCTTCTCGGAGCGGGCGCCAGCGTGATCTTTCTCGCGCTCCTCGTCGCGCTGTTCGGCCCTGCGCTCGGGCGAATTCCGATAACGACGCTCCAGCTCGTCGTCGGCATTCTCCTGCTTCTCTTCGGCATCCGCTGGCTTCGCAAGGCAATCCTGCGCGCGGCGGGAGTGATCTCGATCCACGACGAGGCCAAGATCTACGAGCGCGAGACCGCGCTGATGCGGGAGACCGCACGCTCCGCTCGCTCGTTCGACGCGGTTGCGTTCATCGCTTGCTTCAAGGCAGTATCGCTCGAAGGTCTGGAGGTGACGTTCACGGTGCTCGCGATCGGGGCCGGCGGCTCTCTGCTTGTCGCGAGCATCGGCGCGGTGCTCGCCGCGGTCCTGGTCATTCTGCTAGGCCTCGCGCTGCACCGACCGCTGTCACGCGTCCCCGAGAACACGCTCAAGTTCACGGTGGGGATCATGCTCACCGCCTTCGGGATCTTCTGGATCGGCGAAGGGCTCCGCTATCCATGGCCCGGCGAAGACCTCGCGCTACTCGGCATGATCGCACTGCTGCTCATCTTCTCTGTCGTCGCCGTGCGACTCGCTCGCGCCCGCGCGGCCGAGCTGGTGCGCACATGAACGCGCTGCGCACGGCTTTTACCGAGCTCTGGGGATTGTTCGTCGAGGACGCGACGCTCACCGTCGGCACACTCATCTGCATCGCGGTCGCGGCGTTCGCGCTCGCCCGGCTCGGCGCGCCAGCGCACTGGCGCGCGCCCATCCTGTTCGTCTCCGTCGTGCTGATGCTGCTGGAGAATGTCTATCGCGGCGCGCGCCGGCGATAGCGACTCAGATCCAGCGTCGCACGCGCGAGCAGTACTCACGGTAGGAATCACCGAACTCGCGCCCGAGATAATCCTCCTCCAGCCTGATCGCGAACAGGTAGGTGAGTGCGAGCGCCTCGGGGAGGAACACGAGCGGCCAAAGCGCATTTGCCACGAAGGTGATGCCGAGGTAGAGCACTGCGAATCCGAGGTACATCGGATTGCGAGTGATCTTGAACGGCCCCTCGGCTACGAGTGTCCGCGCGCGTTTTATCGGAATCACTGGCGTGTTCCGCTTCACGAACGTCGATATTGCCCAGCCGATCAGCACCAGCGCGATCCCGATCTCCGCAGTTCCGGCCATGCGAAGGATCCGCTCCGGATCGGTGCCCCGCACGATCCGGATCGGCACGAAATGCTGCACGATGAATCCCGTGATCAGCGGAAAGGCAAAGAGGAGCGGCGGTGGAATACGAACGTTCGGGCCGCGTGATCCTTCTTCCATTTCGGATTCCTCAATCGCGGGATAGTCGCGCGCCTTCTTCGCGGATGCGACGCCACACGTGCGCCAGGTGTCGCTCCGTCGTGAGCACGTTGCCCACACCGATGCGCATCGCCCGCCGGCCACGAAGCGTCGTGTGCGTAAGATACGCGTCGCCGCTCGCATTCACCGCCTCTACGATGCGCTCGTTCAGCGTATCGCTCTCCTGGGCGCTCGCCGGCGGCGGCTCGAAGCGAAAGCACACCACCGCCATCTCTACAGGTGCGGTGACGCGGAAGTACGGCTCGCGCGCCACCCACTCCGCGAACAGACACGCCAGCCGCCAGTGCTCCCGGATGCGCGACTCCAATCCCTCGCGGCCGAATGCACGCAACGCCATCCACGCCTTGAGCGCGCGGAAGCGCCGCCCGAGCTGGATGCCGTAGTCCATGTAGTTCACGACGCCATTCTCGCCCGCATCGCCGCGCAGATACTCCGGCGTGAACGAAAATACCGCGCGCAGCACCTCGGGCCGCCTCGTGAACAGCGCGCTGAAGTCGAGCGGGATGAACAGCCACTTGTGCCCGTTCACGATCACCGAGTCCGCGAGCTCGGCGCCCGCCATCACGTCGCTTCGCTCCGGAAGGATCGCCAGCGGACCGCCGTAGGCGGCATCGACGTGCAGCCACAGACCATGCTCACGGCACACCCGCGCGATCTCGGTCAGCGGGTCGACGCTCGCCGTCGACGTGGTGCCGACCGTCGCGATGACGGCCATTGGGTGCATGCCGTTCGCCTCATCCTCCGCGATCGCCCGCTCGAGCGCCGGCACATCCATGCGGTACCGCTCATCGCTCTGCACGCGCACGACGTTGTC
>JBDTXN010000273.1:0-2899 GCA_040006175.1 Gemmatimonadota bacterium
CCGCGCTGCGCGACGAGCATCGCCCCGAGCGCAACGGCGCGTGGTGCGAGAGCGACGAGGCGCGCGTCGATGCGCGCGCAGTACGCAGCGGAGCGATCGTGAAGACGGACATGCGCATCCCCGCGCGCGCGGCGAGCACCGAGAAAACCAGCACCGAGAAGCGCAGCGATCACCCGGCGGCCATCGAGAAAGCCGCCGAGCCGCCGCGCGCGCCCGCACTGCGCCTGCTCGAGACGCCCGAGACGGTGGAGGTCGAGTGGGACGGCGATCGCCCGTGCGCACTGTGGTGGCGCGAGCGGCGAATTGCGATCGGCCGCGCCTCGGGCCCCGAGCGCCTCTCCGGCGACTGGTGGAAGGACGGCTACGCACGCGACTACTGGCGCTGCGAGTCCGACAGCGGCGAGCTCCTCGCCTTCCGCGAGCGCGAGCGATGGTTCGTGCAAGGCTGGTATGACTGAGCCGCCTGATGACGCGGACAAGAGCCCTGGGGAGCGCGCGCGCGGTTTGCGCGCGCGAGCTCCCTACGTCGAATTGCACTGCCACTCCGCGTTCTCGCTCCTCGATGGCGCGTCGCACCCCGCGGAGCTCGTCGATCGCGCGGTAGAGCTGGGCTACCACGCGCTCGCGCTCACCGATCACGATGAGCTGGGTGGCATCGTGGCCTTCGCGCAGGCGGGAGACGGCGATGCGCTCGAGTGCATCATCGGCTCCGAGATCACCGTGCGCAGCGACGGCGGCGTGCCGCACCACCTCGTGCTCCTCGCCGAAGACCGCGCGGGCTACGGCAATCTCTCCACGCTCATCACGCGCGCACGCATGGACTGCGACCGCGGGCGCCCATCGCTGTCGCTCGACACCGTTGCCGCGCACGCGAAAGGGCTGTTCGCGTTGACTGGCTGCCCGCGCGGGCTCGTGCCGCGCAGGCTGATCGCCGGCGACCCGGCCGGCGCACGCGAGGCCGCCGCGCGCCTCCACGACATCTTCGACGGACGGATGGCCATCGAGTGCTGGGATCACGGGCTCGAGGAGGAGCGCGCACTGCTCGATCCGCTCATTGCCATCGCGCACACGATCGACGTGCCGTGGGTCGTCACCAACGACGTCCACTACGCGCGCGCGTCCGGCCGCGTCGTGCACGACGTGCTCTCCTCGCTCCGCCACAAGCGCACGCTCGACGAGATGGGCACGCGCCTGCGCCCCAACGCCGAGTGGAAGCTGCAGAGTCCCGCGCGCATGGTGAAGCGCTGGAGCCATCATCCCGAAGGTGTGCGCGCGACGCTCGCGATCGCCGAGCGCTGTGCCTTCCGCCTGCACGATCTGCATCCTACACTCCCCGGCTTTCCGCTGCCGCCCGGCGTGAGCGCCGATGAGTATCTCGCGCGCCTCGTCGCCCAGGGCGCAGGCGAGCGCTGGGGGAAGATCGATCAGGCGCAGCGCACGCAGCTCACGCACGAGCTCGCGCTCATCAAGCGACTCGGACTGGCCGGCTACTTCCTCATCGTCTGGGACATCGTCCGCTACTCGAATCGGATCGGTGTGCTCTGCCAGGGGCGCGGCTCCGCCGCCAACTCCGCCGTCTGCTTCTGCCTCGGCATCACCGCCGTCGACCCGATCAAGCTCAATCTCCTCTTCGAGCGATTCCTGAGCGACGATCGCCGCGAGGCGCCCGACATCGACATCGACTTCGCACACCGCGATCGCGAGCAGGTGCTCCAGTACGTGTACGAGCGCTACGGCCGCGAGCACGCCGCGATGGTCTGCGAGCAGATCACCTATCGCGGCCGCTCGGCCGTTCGCGACGCCTGCCGCGTGCTCGGTTTCTCCGTGGAGCAGGCGGACACGCTCGCCGCGATGAGCGATCGCTTCTCCGCGCGCGCGACCGCCGAGGCGATGCAGACGGATGCAGACGTCGCCTATGAGGGTGTCGATCGCAACAGCGAGGCGGAGGAAGCCGACCGGATCGGGAGCCATCTCGTGCATGGGACGGAGGTAGTGAACCGCACGCGGGCGCTCGAAGAGAAGGAGCGCAACGTGCGCGAGAGCGAGCGCGAGGAGCGGCGAAAGGCGAATCCGACATCGAAGGCCGATCGTCCCAAGCCCAACGCGGCGTACGAGCCGTACGGAAGCCCGAACGCGCAGTCGACGAACCGCGAGCTCCCCTCGTGGATGGATGTGCACGCGGAGGAGACGCACAACGAGCGGCGCAATCCGGGCACCGCGATCCGCCCCACGGATCCCGGCACGCTGCTTCGGCGCGCGGGGCTCGATCCCGGCGACGCGCGTGTGCGTGCGCTCCCGCTCATCGTGAAGGGGATGCACAACATCCCGCGGCATCGCTCGATTCACGTGGGTGGATTCGTGCTCACGGCCGAGCCGCTCTCCACCATCGTGCCGATCGAGCCGGCGTCGATGGAGAATCGCACGGTCATTCAGTGGGAAAAGGACGACGTCGAGGCGATGGGACTCGTGAAGATCGATCTCCTCGGGCTCGGCATGCTCACGCTGATCCAGGATTGTCTCAAGTACATCCGCACGATGCGCGGGCACACCATCGACCTTTGGACGCTCGACTTCGATGACCAGGCCGTGTACGACGATCTGTGCGCGGCAGATACGATCGGCGTGTTCCAGGTGGAGAGCCGCGCGCAGATGAACACGCTGCCCCGCCTCAAGCCGCGCTGCTTCTACGATCTCGTCGTCGAGGTCGCGCTCATTCGCCCGGGGCCGATCCAGGGCGAGATGGTGCACCCGTATCTGCGCCGCAAGGCGGGCGAGGAGGAGGTGACGTATCCGCATCCGTCGCTCGAGCCGATTCTGAAACGCACACTCGGCGTTCCGCTCTTTCAGGAGCAGGGGATGCAGGTGGCGATCGCCGCGGCTGGATTCACCGCGGGCGAGG
>JBDTXN010000274.1:0-2867 GCA_040006175.1 Gemmatimonadota bacterium
CGGCGCGCCTCGCTCACCTTCACCGTGCGCTTCTTGCGCCGCTTCGGAATCATCTCCTGCAGCATGTCCGTGAAGTTCTCCATTCCCTCCGGCGCTCCCTGCGGGACCATCATGTCGAACATGGGGCTCTTGCCACCCGAGACTTCGACGTCGACCTCACGGTCCTCGAGCTTGCCGTCGAGCAGAAGCTGCTTGAGCTTCTCCCGCGTGCGGCGATAACGCTCGGCGCCCACTTCGTCCGCAGGCTCGCGCGATGCTTCACCGGTCGGACTCACGACGAAGAGCGCCGGGCCGGTCTGCGCAGGACTCGCTGCGTGCGCGGCGGCGTGAGGCTGAGTGTGGGCCGGCGAACCGTCGGGCGCGGAGGCTCCATCGCTTGGTTTGGGCAGCAAGAGATCGAGCAGCCGTTCGTCGACCTTCTCGTACGCGAGATCCTCGACGTCGGCCTCGCGCTCGTTGCGCACCATGTCGATCGCGCTCTCGACGAGATCGCGAACCATCGACTCGACATCGCGGCCGACGTAGCCGACCTCGGTGAACTTCGACGCCTCGACCTTGATGAACGGCGCGGCCGCGAGCTTCGCGAGACGGCGCGCGATCTCCGTCTTGCCGACGCCCGTGGGGCCGATGAGGATGATGTTGTTGGGCGAGATCTCGTCGCGGATCTCGTCGGGCGCCTGCTGCCGGCGCCAACGGTTTCGGAGCGCGATCGCAACGGCCTTCTTCGCGTTCCCCTGTCCGACGATGTAGCGGTCGAGCTCACCGACGATCTGTCGTGGGGTGAGGTCGGCCAGCCGTGCTACTGCCTGCTGCGTGCGATTCGATGGCATGATCAGGTGCGGCGTGCGGGTGCAAGCCAGGCGCGGTGGGCGCGCCGGCGCGTCCGGGGTGCCGCTAAAGCTCCAGAATTGTGATGTTCCTGTTCGTGTAGATGCAGATGTCTCCTGCAATCTCCAGCGAATGCTGCACGATGTCGCGCGCGCTCATTTGCGTATTCGCCTGCAGCGCGCGCGCGGCCGAGAGAGCGTACGATCCTCCGGAGCCTATGGCGAGAATGCCGTCATCGGGCTCGATGATGTCGCCGGTTCCGGAAATGATGAGCCCGTGACTCTTGTCGCAGACGACGAGGAGCGCTTCCAGCCGACGGAGCACGCGATCGCTGCGCCAGTCCTTCGCGAGCTCGACTGCCGCGCGCGGAAGGTTTTCCGGATAGCGCTCGAGCTTCTCCTCGAACTTCTCGAAAAGTGTGAACGCATCGGCCGCCGCGCCTGCGAAGCCCGCGAGCACCTTGCCGCCCCTCAACGCGCGAACCTTCTGCGCATTGGATTTCATGACCGTCTCGCCGACGCTGACCTGCCCGTCGCCGCCGACGGCCACTTTGCCGTCGCGCCGCACACCCAGAACGGTGGTGGCGTATATAGTAGGAAATGCGTGAGCCATCCCCGAAAGATACCACGACCGCGAAGCCGCCGACGCTACTTTCGGTGGCCCCGCTTGGTGGGCGCGGTGCGGTCCGTCTCGCGGCGTTTTTCGCTGCGGCCGAGTACGGGGCCGAACAGCGAGCCGCGGATGTACCGGAGGTTCATCGCGACGCCGACCACTACGAGCACGACCGCCACCGCGATCGCGAGCGTCGTGAAGCGCCACTGGTCCCGGCCGACGAGAACGGCCGCGACGCACATCATTCCCAGGCCAAAAACGATCTGGCCGGCCCTGCTGCGCTCCGGCCGCTCCCTGCTCCTGCGCTCCGCGGGGAGAGCATGATCCTCGGCCACGACCGCGTCGGCGATCATCGCGGCGGAAATCAGGAAGAGCAGAAGGCCTAGAACAATCGGTATGGTTTCAACTCGCATGAGGACTGCCAATGCAAGAGAGGTTCCTGATGAGAGGACGACGACGACCGGCGTGGTATTCGAGGAGGAATTTCGCCGCTGAATGTGTCCCGAAAAAAGTTAAGGACTCCACTAGGCTTGTCAGTGGGGTTGATCCTCTTTGCCCCATTGTTCGTTCTGGGAGGCGCTGCGGGCGGATTTCTCATCGGCATGCAGCACTACGAGGAGCACTGGACGCGCGTCTATCCTCCACCCCGCGATGTCAGCATCCTGGTGGGTCCCACAGCGGGAGGCGGCCTCGAGATCGGATTGTCGATACCATTCGGCGGGCCAGAGGCAAGTGAAATGCTGATCGACTCCACCCTGCTCGCTGCAACCAGCACTCCGTAGCGCGTTACGCCCGCGGGTGCGACTTCGCGTACACCTGCTTGAGCCGCTCGACGCTCGTGTGCGTGTAGATCTGCGTTGTTGCGATCGACGCGTGCCCCAACAGCTCCTGCACCGCGCGCAGGTCGGCGCCCGCGTCGAGCAGGTGCGTTGCGAACGTGTGGCGGAGCGAATGCACCGATAGTCCGGCGTCCTCATCGATCTCCTTCAGAAATTTTCCCACGACGAGCTGCACCGCACGCACGCCGATTCGCTTGCCGGTGCGCGCGAGAAAAAACGCGGTGCGGTCGACGTTGCCGCCGAGCGTGCGCGTGAGCTCGTCGCGCTTCGCCTCGTAGTTGCGGAGCGCGAGCTGCGCATGATCCCCGATCGGCACGATGCGCTCCTTGCGCCCCTTCCCTCGCACCTTGAGCTGCTGCGACACGAGATCGAGCATGTCGCGGTTCACGCCCGCGAGCTCGGAGAGGCGGAGCCCCGTGGAGTAGAACAGCTCGAGGATCGCGAGATTCCGCACGTCCGTGAAGTGCCCCTCCCACGCGCGCGTCTCAGCCGTCTGGAACAACAGATCGATCTGCGCGCGGTCGAGGTACGCTGGGAGATACTTGTCGCGCTTGGGCGACTGCATCGAGCGCGCAGGGTTCGCCTCCA
>JBDTXN010000275.1:0-2854 GCA_040006175.1 Gemmatimonadota bacterium
TTCTCGGTGTTCATGAAGTGGTACGTGTCGCCGCCCTGGTAGAGAAACTCCAGGTTGTGCGTTTCCAGCGACGCCTTCGTGATCGTGTCCGCGGCGCGGAAGCGATGCTCGAAGTTCGAGCCGGAACGAAGATTCTTGAGCTTCGCCTGCACCATCGCGCGCAGATTGCCGGGCGTGTGGTGACGAAACTCGGTGATGCGACACGGATCGCCCTCGAAGACGATTACCATCCCGCGGCGGATTTGCGTGGCCGGAATTGCCATTGCGTGGAGAGCTGGGAAATGGATGCGATCAGCTGGATGAGCCGGCCGATCAGGAATGTCGCAAAACGTTTCAGCCTTTGAATTTACGGGGCTGCCCACACGAGGTCAAGCGCGCACTTTCGCGCCCTCGTCCAGCATGCTCCGGAGCGCTCCCCACACGGTTTCGGCAATGATCGCGGCACCACGCGGGTTCGGATGCACCATGTCCGACTGATTGAGCGTGTCCACACCGGCGACGCCGCGGAGCAGGAACGGCAGAAAGGTCACCCCGTTCTTCTTCGCGAGATCCGCATACACACTGCGAAATCCCGTGACGTAACCGCGCCCCATGTTCGGCAGCGCCTCCATCCCGATCAGGAGAATCTTCGCCTGCGGGTGCGTGCGCTTCACCTGATCGATGATCTGCTGGATGTTCGCACGCAAGGAGTCGATCGGCAGTCCGCGCAGACCATCGTTCGCGCCTGTCTCGAGCACGAACACGTCGAACGGCTGCTTCAGGAGCCACGGCATGCGATGCACCGCGCCCGACGATGTCTCGCCGCTCACGCCCGCATTCACCGCCTCGAAGTGCAGTCCAAGCGAGTCGAGCCGGCGCTGGATAAGCGCCGGATACGCCTGCTGAGGATCGATGCCGTACCCCGCCGTCAGGCTCGTGCCAACAAAGAGGATGGTTTTCCTCGCATCTTTCACCGGGGCGCGAGCCACACCAATGCCGGATCCGCCCACAGTCCCGCTGCTGTCCCGCACTCCCTTCTCCTGCCGCGATCCATCGCGACTACATGCCGCCGCGAGCATCGCGAGCGTCAGACACTTCCACACTACTCTCGCCGACATGCTCGTTGCCCGTGAGTTGACGAAATCATTTCCCAGCGGTGATCGAACGATCACCGTGCTGCGCGACGTGAGCTTCACGATCGCGGACGGCGAGTTCGTCGCCATCGTCGGACCGTCCGGTAGCGGCAAGACGACCCTGCTCGGCCTGCTCGCCGGACTCGATACCCCAAGCGCAGGATCCGTGCTGCTCGACGACGTCGACCTCGCTCGTCTCGACGAGGATTCGCGCGCGCAGCTTCGCGGGCAGAAAGTTGGGTTCGTCTTCCAGAGCTTTCAACTCATCCCGACGCTCACCGCGCTCGAGAACGTGCGCGTTCCTCTCGACCTCCGCGGCGACGATGGCGCGGCCGAACGGGCTACCGACCTGCTCGCACGAGTCGGACTCGCGAACCGCACGCATCACTACCCCGTTCGTCTTTCTGGCGGTGAGCAGCAGCGCGTGGCGATCGCGCGCGCGTTCGTCAACGCTCCGCGCGTGCTCTTCGCCGACGAGCCCACCGGCAATCTCGATCACGCGACCGGCGTGCGCATCGTCGAGCTGCTCGAGCAGCTCAATCGAGACGCGAACACCACGGTCATCATCGTCACGCACGATGCGGAGCTCGCCGGGCGCGCGCGCCGCGTCATTCGGCTGAGCGACGGGCTCGTGGTCGAGGACAGCGTGCGCGCCGCATGATGCATCGCTGGCGCAAACTCACGGCGCTCGCATGGCGCGATACGCGCACCACCCGGCGCCGACTCGTGCTCTCGATGTCGTCGATCGCGATCGGCGTCGCCGCGCTGGTCGGCGTCGACTCGTACTCCGCCAACGTCGTACGCTCGATCCACGTGCAGGCGCGCTCGCTCCTCGGAGCCGATCTCTCCGTGAGTGGCCGCCGCGCGCTCCCGCCGCCCGCCCTCGCGCTGCTCGACTCCCTCAAGGCTCGCGGCGCCGAGCAGGCGCACGTGACGACGTTCTCCTCGATGGCGCTGGGCGGATCGATGCCGGGAGGCGGCAAGGGGACGCGTCTGGTTCAGGTACGCTCGATGTCGCCTGGCGCGCCGTTCTACGGAAAGATCGAGACCTCACCTGCTGACCGATGGAAGGAGCTGCAGAACGGTTCATACGCGATCGTCGATTCGTCGCTCCTGATCGCGCTCGACGCGAGGATCGGCGACACACTCTCGCTTGGCTATGCGCGCTTCGCGATTCTCGCCACGCTGCGCAACGTCCCGGGCGACGTGGGCGTCGCCTCTGCGCTCGGTCCACGCGTCTACATCTCCGACCGCCATCTCGGCGAGACGCAGCTCCTCACGTACGGCAGCCGCGCGGAGTACGAGACGCTGGTCCGACTACCTGCCGCCATCAACGCCGATGCGATTGCGAAGTCGCATCGCCCGCTCTTCGACTCGCTTCAGGTACGTGCGCGCTCCGTTGCGGATACCGAGCGCTCGCTCACGCGCTCAGTCGAGCAGCTCGGCCGCTTTCTCGGACTCGTGGGGCTCATCGCCCTGCTCCTCGGCGGCACCGGTGTGGCGAGCGCGCTCCGCGCGTACATGGCGGAGAAGATCGACGCGATCGCGGTGATGCGGTGCCTGGGCGCGAGCGCGAGCCAGGTGGTGTGGATCTTCGTGATCGAGGCGGCGGGGCTCGGGCTCGCGGGCGCGTTGCTGGGCGTCGTGCTCGGTGTCGCGACGCAGTTCGCGCTGCCGCACGTGCTCGGCAGCTTCATCCCGGTGGACGTCGTGCCGCAGCTCGAGTGGATTCCCGCGCTGAG
>JBDTXN010000276.1:0-2854 GCA_040006175.1 Gemmatimonadota bacterium
CGCAGCTGCTCATGATGGTGACGCTGATGCTCACGAGCAAAGGCGTCGCCGCCGTACCTCGCGCGTCGCTCGTGATCCTTTCGGGCGCGTTGTCGCAGTTCAACCTGCCGCTCGAGGGCGTCGCGGTAATCCTCGGTGTGGACGCCGTCATGGACATGGCGCGGACCTCCATCAATCTCGTCGGCAACTGCCTCGCGACCGCGGTGATGGACCGCTGGGAAACAGTGCGAGGCGAGCGCTCAATCCCCGCGCGCTCCGAGGTCGTGGTTCCGACGCCCTAGTCGGCGCCTTGCCCGACTCCGATCTGCAGCGCGCGGCGGACGGCACCACGCACCGCCACGATGGCCGTCGGGTGCACTTTGCTTCCCGGCACCGCCGACTTGAGGCGATGCTCCACGCGCCTCCGCAGCGCGCTCCCGGGCTCGAGCAGTCCACCGCCGAGCGCGACCTGCACGGCTGCACGCTCGTCCTGAAACAGCGCGCGCGCGAGCGTGCGAACGTGGAGAACGAGCTCCTCGGCGGCGAGCCCCAGCAGCGCGTTTGCGCGTAGATCGCCCGCCTCCGCGCTCGCGACCACCACCGGGGCGAGCGACGCGATCTGCGACACCGTCGCAGTCGCCGCCCAGGGGATGAGCGATTCCACATCGTCGATTTCCGCGGCCGTGAGAATCGCGCCGATCAGCGATGTGTCGGGCTCGCGACCGTCCGTCGCCGCGGTCACCACCGAGAGCGCGCGGCGCGCGATCCACAACCCGCCGCCCTCGTCTCCAATAGCCGGTCCCCAGCCGCCCACACGCTCGAGCACGCCGGTTGGCCCGCGACCGTACGCGATGGAGCCCGTGCCGGCGATCAAAACGATGCCGGCTTCGTCGCCGAAGGCATCCGACAGCGCGATCTCCGCATCGGTGACCACGACGACCTCGTCGGCGAGCGCCTCGTTCATGAGCGCCTCACTCAGCGCGCGTCGCTCGTTCTCGCGTCCGACACCAGCCACGCCGGCGCACAACGCGCGCGGTGCACCGAAGCTCGGGTGCAGCGCGACGAGCGCGTCGCGCACTGCACTCGCAATGATCGACGCCGATCGCTCGATCTCGCCAGGCTTCACCGCGGCACCCTCGCGCTCGGACGTCGCGATGATCTCTCCGTCGGAATCCGCCACGGACACGCGAGTGCGCGAACCGCCCGCATCGACACCGATGACGATCCCCATCATGCGCTCACCTCGTTGGACAGTGCCGGCACCGGATGCGCGAGCGACGCGAGCATCCCCGTCGCGATCGTGATCGTCGTGCCGATCAGCACGTACCAGGGCCACGCGATGCGCGCGAGTGGCGCCAGCAGTGCGGCCAGGTACGGAAACGCCGCGCCGAGCGGCTTTGCGGATACGACGATTGCCATTGCGAGAATCCCCACACTCATGCCGATCAGCGCATCGCGCTGAATCGCGCGCCGCCAGAGTATACCGAGAAAGAAGCCACCGAGCAGCCCTCCGTACGTGAAGCTCGCGATCGAAAGCGCGAGTACCACCACCGGCGTGCCCTGCGCATGAAACATGAGGGCGCCGCCCGTGAGAATCACTCCCCACATCACCGCCAGCGCCCGCGAGATCCGGAGCGCGCGCGGATCATCCGCCGAGAGCTTTGCAATCGGGAGATAGATGTCGTTCGTCGCCGCAGCAGCCAGGGAGTTGATCGCACCCGAGTGAGTGCTCATCGTCGCCGCCACGATAGCAGCCACGATGAGACCCAAGAGTCCGGACGGCATGTGCTCCACGATGTACGTCGGGAAGATGACATCTGTGGCGTCGAAATGTCGTCCCTGGTAGAACGCCCAGAGCCCAAGTCCGATGATCAGGAAGAGCGTGAACTGCGCGAACACCGCGAAGCCGCTTCCGATGATCGCCCGACGCGCATCCCGCAGCGACCGCGCGCACAGCAATCGCTGCACGATGAGTTGATCCGCGCCGTGCGAGGCCATCGAGAGAAACGCGCCGCCGAGCAGCCCCGCGAAGAGCGTGTACGGACGATCCACTCCGAGATACGGGTCGATCACGCGCAGCTTGCCCGCGCTCCCGGCTGCATGAAAAATCTCGCTCCACCCTCCGGGCACTGCGCGGCCGAGTAGCACGACGGCCACGATGCCGCCGAAGACGTAGACGCCCGCCTGCACGAGCTCCGTCCACACCACCGCTTTCATCCCGCCGCGGTACGTGTAGATGATTGTCAGCAACCCGAGAATCAGGACGGCGATCGGTGTCACCAGGGCGGGATTCTTCACCGCGGGCCCGATGATCAGCGCGATCGGGATCGCCGTCGCGAACACGCGCACGGAATCCGCAAGCGCGCGAGTCGCCATGAACACGATCGACGTGAAGCGCCGCGTCGCAACGCCGAAGCGCCGCTCGAGCAGCGCGTACGCCGTAACGAGCCTTCCCTCGTAGTACCGCGGCAGCAGCGTGTACGCGACCACGAAGCGGCCGATCACGTATCCGGCCACGATCTGCAGGAAGGCCAGGTTGCCAGTGCTCGCCGACGAGCCATAGCTCAGTCCCGGCGTCGAGATGAACGTGAGCGCGCTCGTTTCCGTCGCCACCACCGAGAACAGCACCGCCCACCACGGGATCGACCGCTCGGCTACGAAATAGTCGTTGGAGCTGCGCTGCCGGCGTCCAACCCAGAGGCCGAGTGCGGTCGTGCCGCCGAGATAGGCGAGGAGAACGGCGAGATCCAGCGCCCCGAACGTGTGCATTAGTCCGCGGCGGATGCGACGAAGCCCGCGACGGCTCTCACCGTCGCGGGCTTCGAATCACGCTCGATCCGGCGCACCAGATGCGCCGGTGTCCGTGCGTCAGCTA
>JBDTXN010000277.1:0-2850 GCA_040006175.1 Gemmatimonadota bacterium
AATCTCTTCTTCACCCGCGACACCGCGATGGTGGTCGGCGATCACGTCATGATCGGCTCGATGCGCTACTCGGTGCGCTGGTCCGAAGAGCTGATCATGAAGCTGCTCTTCCTGCATCACCCGCTGCTCGCGAACAAGGGCATCCTCTACGACGGCGCGGCCGAGCGGAGACACAATTACACGCTCGAGGGCGGGGATGTGCATCCGCTTCGCCGCGACACGGTGATCATCGGCTTCAGCGAGCGCTCGAGCCCCGCCGCGATCGACTATCTCACCTGCAGGCTGTTCGAGGAGACGGACATCGCGCACGTCATCGTCGTCGTGATGCCGAAGGAGAACACGGCGATCCACCTCGACATGATCTTCACGCAGCTCGATCGCGATCTCTGCGCCGTGTATCCTCCGCACTTCATCGGTCCCGAGCGGCTCCCGATTCTGTATCGGAAGAAAGGCACCGATCAGATGCACGAGATGCCGAACGTCTTCAAGGCGCTCGAGCACGTCGGTCTCCCGATGACGCCCGTGTTCTGCGGGGGCACGCGCCGCTCGGTTCAGGAGCGCGAGCAGTGGGCCAGCGGCTGCAATTTCGTCGCGATGCGTCCGGGCGTGATCCTCTCGTACTCGCGCAACGAGGCGACCATTGCCGAGATGCAGAAGACGGGCTTCCGCGTGGTCACCTCGGTGGACTTCCTCACGGGTGACGAGCGCGTGAAGGATGGTGAGCGCGCGATCATCACCTTCGAAGGCTCGGAGCTCGTGCGCGCTGGCGGCGGCCCTCGTTGCATGACGCTCCCCGTCCATCGCGAAGATCCGTGGGACTGAGCACGCACGGCGTCGCCGCGCGTCCCGCTGAGACGCGGCTGTCGGAACGGGCGGTGGAGTTTCTGAAGTCTGGTCCGTCGGATGCAAAGACGCTGATCGAGCACGTATGCCAGATGCCGGGCGCGCCGATTGTGGTCGCAGAGCAGATGGCGCTCGCGCTGTTCGCTGCGCGCCCGGAGTTCGTGCGCGCGCACGATGGCCACTGGTCGCTCGCGCCAGAGCCACAACACGCCATGCAGGCAACCTCCGCTCCGACGATGGTGCTCGAGTCGCCGGCGCCGTATCACTCTCGCTCCGATCGTGACGAGCTCGCGGGACTCTCTTACGTCGTCGTCGATACGGAGACGACCGGCACGAGTCCCTGGCGCGGCGACCGCATCACCGAGATCGCCGCGATCGTGGTTCGCGATGGCGTGGTGGCCGAGCGCTTCGAGACGCTTGTCAACCCCGAGCGCCCGATTCCGCCGATGATCACAGCTCTCACGCAGATCAACTGGGAGATGGTAAAGGACGCGCCGCGCTTTCGCGACATCTGCGACGACCTCGTGCGCGTGCTCGAGGGCCACGTGTTCGTGGCGCACAACGCCGACTTTGACTGGCGCTTCGTCTCAACGGAGGTGCAGCGCGCGAGCGGGCAGCGTCTGAGCGGGCGGCGGCTGTGCACCGTGCGCCTCGCGCGCCGGGTCCTCCCGCAGCTCCGGAGTCGTCGGCTGGACAGCGTCGCCAACTACTACGGCGTCGAGATCCTCGCGCGACATCGCGCGGCCGGCGACGCCGTTGCGACCGCGCACGTGCTGCTTCGCCTGCTCGATGAAGCACGCGATCGCGACTGCAGATGCTGGGACGATCTGCAACGACTGCTCAGCGAAAGTATGGCGCGCGGGCCGCGCTCCCGCGGACAGGCCGCGATGCCGCGCGCCATCGACAAGGACACGACCGCGTGAGCGCACCAGCGCCGCTCGTCGAATCGCGCACGATCGGCGCACTTCGAATTCACGCGTTGCAGGCCGGCGGGCAAAAGCTCGACGGCGGCGCGATGTTCGGCGTGGTGCCGAAGCTGCTCTGGGACCGCCGCATCCCCGCCGACGAGCGCAACCGCATCCCCCTTGGCATGCGCTGCATTCTCGTGGAGCACGATGACGGGCTCGTGCTCATTGACTGCGGAGCGGGGAACAAGGAGTCGCCAAAGTTTCTCGACATCTACGGCATCGAGAACGCGGGAGCGAACGGACGAACCGCGCTCGAGGATGCGCTCGCGAAGCTCGGTCATACTACCGAGGACATCCGGATCGTGATCGACTCGCATCTCCACTTCGACCACGGCGGCGGCAACACCTTTCGCGATGAGGCGGGTGTGGTGCGTCCGACGTTCCCGAAGGCGAGGTATGTCGTGCAGCGGGGAGAGCTCGAGTATGCGTCACACACGAACGAGCGAACCGCCGCGAGCTACCTGCCCCACAACTTCGCACCGGTCGCCGAGGCGGGGCTGTTCGACCTGGTGAAAGGGGAGCGCGAGATCGTGCCGGGGATTCGCGTTCTACCCACACCGGGACACGTCCCGTATCACCAGGGAATCCTGATCGAGTCGAAGGGGGAGCGTGCGTTCTTCCTCGGCGATCTGGTGCCCACGGCGGCGCACCTGCCGCTGCCGTGGATCATGGGCTACGACGTGGAGCCGTTGGTGACGCTCGAGACGAAGCGGAGAATATTGGCCCGGGCGCTCGCGGAGGAGTGGCTGCTGCTGTTCGAGCACGACGCTACGCACGCGTGGGGGCGCCTGCAGCACGACGGAAAGGCGTACGCGCTGGCGCCGTGAGGGGACGGCGGGGCCGCCAACCGGGCGGGAGTTGACTTATCGGTCCGTACCCGTAAATTGTGTAGTGACAATCAAGTAAGTAGAGCGAGACCTTCGCTCTCACCCTCCGGCCCTCGCGCTTACGCGCCTGGTGTGCTGTTGGAGTCTCAGTGTTCGGTGGGCGCCCGCATGCGGGTGCTCTTCGCGCGTCGCGGACTCCGGAGTGGTGTCCG
>JBDTXN010000278.1:0-2824 GCA_040006175.1 Gemmatimonadota bacterium
CCTCCGATATTCCGGAGGCGCCGCAGCAGAATTTCGTTCAGCCGGTGCCGCCGATGTTGGGATTGTTGATTCGTTCGATGTCCGGGAGCGGGAAGCACGTCTGGCTGCCGTATGTGCCACCTGGTCCGTAGGGCGCGCCGGTTGCAGGAAGGAATGGAAGATTGTAGCGCCTCAGGTCTCCCAGCCGGTGTCCCTCGAGGAAGAACTCGCGGCGGCGCTCTTCTATGATTTGCGCCTTTACAGCCGCAGCCGTGAGCGGCCCAGAGTAGTGAGGCTGACCCGCGCGATCCTGGAGCACGTTAATGATGGCGACTGCGGCCGGTAGTTGGCCGTTTGCGACATCGTTCTCCGCGATGATCAACTGCGCTTCCGACCACTTTGCAATTGCGATCGGAGCGTCGGAAGTTGCGTCCTTATTCGCGTAGACGACCGTCGTGAAGCCGTCCGTGCCGACCTGGTTCGTGCTCGTACTCGCCACGCGAGGATCACCTGTGGCCGCGTAGAGATTCTGGAACGAGGTATCCACCGACGAATAGAAGTTTGACAGCGTCGAGCTCCACACGGTGTTCTGCCGCCGTGTGTTGGTCACGTCGTTCGACGTCTGCACGATGAAGCCATCGGATATCTGCTGCGCATCCGCAGCCGCTCCGGCGAGATCCCCCGCATCGAGCTTTGCTCGCGCACGTCCGAGCTGCGCGAATTGCAGCATCGTGTTGTCGCCCGCAGCGGTTGCCGCGGCAACCGCCTTGTCGAAGCGAGTGATGGCCTCCTGGAAGAGCTGCGCCGGCGTGAGCTCCGGACCGAGATTGATCGCGGCGGAGCACATGCTCTCGGCCAAAAGCGTGATGCTGTAGCCGCCGTACGCATACGACGTCGCAAGCAGCAGTGCTCTGTTGGGCACTTGTTCGTCCGTCCAGTTCTCGAGAGCCGCAGCGGCCGTATCGGCCGATCCACGCGCCACCGAGAGCGGGGTGTAGATCCCCGGAAGCTGAACCGAGACGCAATCGTTCGTTCCGTAAAAGGCATTCGTTGGCAGGTCGCGTCGGTCGAGTTGGAAATCCTCGATTCGTGCGATCGCGTTCGCGAGCTCATCGGTGAAAATCCCCGTGCCGACGACGTACCGCGTGTACGCGCATTCGAAATCGGCAACCACACCGTTCACGATGAGTTGCGCGTTCGCAGGAACGAACACAGTCCCGCCGGAGAGTTGACTTGGATCCTGCTGCTTGAGGCTCGTAATGTCTTTGCATCCGACGACCGCCAGCGCAACGCTCACGATGGCTATGGCGAGGTGCGCGATCGTAGAACGGCGTGCGCGTCTGCGTGTGAACTGTTTCATGATCGAAGAATCCCTCCCCCAGGATAGATATCGCATGGGTCAGAAGGTGATGTTGAGAGAGGCAGTAATGCGACTGAGCGGCGGCAAAATCCCTTGGTCGAAGTTGATACCCGGAACTCCCGCATTGGCGTTGTAGTTGATCTCCGGATCCGGACCCTTGTAATGCGTCCAGGTGTGCAGCTCGCGCGCAGCGAGTGTGATGGAGGCAGTGGTGATCCCGGGTATGAAGCGCTCGGGCAGCGCGTACGTCGCAGAGATTTCGCGCAGCTTGGCGAACCCGGCGTCCTGGATGAACTGATCGTTCAGTCCAGTCGATGCCTGGCTTGCATCCAGCTCGGCCAGATAAAGCGGCGAGTATTTCTCCGGGTGATAATTCGCGTCGCAGAACGCTATGCCGATTTCTCCGGCGCACCGCGCCTCCTCCACGAAATTGTACAGCTTGTTCCCGTGGCGGAAATCGACGAGCGCATACAGCTTCAGTCGCTTGCCGATGCCGAAGGTGTTGCCGACGGCGCCCGTGAGCGTGGGGGTCGGGCTCCCCGTGTAGAGCAGCGGCGCGACGTCACAGGTGACCGGGCCGCTGCCTGGCCCTCCATCGCACAAAACGTTCGTCGCACCGCCACTCGTGGCGTCGCGGTCCGCCGAGACCACGTGCTTCGCGAAGTAGCTGGCGATCGGAAAGCCCTCGAGGTTGTTCTGCCCAATACCGGCAATAGTGGGAAGATCGCCGATACTAACGATCTTGTTCTTGGCCGTCGCGATGTTACCGGTGATGTCCCATCTGAAGTTTGGACGTGAGATCGCCGCAAACGTGGCCTGCAGCTCGACACCGTGATTGTTGACCTGGCCGATATTGACGAACTGCGTTCCCGGAAATCCGGTCGAGGGTGCGAGGGGCTGCTCCACGATCTCATTCGTCGTGTGCTTGTTGAAATAGGTGAAGTCGAGATCGAGCCTCTTGAAGAGCTGAGTCTCGAATCCCAGCTCTAGCTCCTTGCCTCGCTCGGGCTGCAACCCGGGATTACCGTATGCGCCCGCGGTGATCGCGTTCAAGCCCAGCGGGCCTTGAATCGGCAGGTACGTTCGCAGTGCTGAGAACACTGCCGGCGCGCGGCCGGATTCTCCGTATGCAGCGCGGAGGTGCAGCGTATTGATGAAGCTCGCGTGCCAGAATGGCTCCTCGTTCACCACCCATGACGCACTCACTTTTGGGTAGGTGATCCACTTGAAGTTCTCACCGAATGCGCTGTTGTTGTCGACGCGTAGCGCGCCGGTGAGGAAGAGGCGATCGTTCCACGACAGCTGCTCCTGTCCGTACGCGCCGACTGTCGTGTTGAGAATGCGATCCTGTGAGGCCTGGATCGGCGTCGCCGTAGCGGAAATTGCTTCCACCCCGGGCGCCGGGAAGCCCATGCCTCCCAGGAAGCTCGTGTCCACCTGCGTACGATAGAACTGTCCACCAATGGAGCTCGCCGATTTGATCGA
>JBDTXN010000279.1:0-2814 GCA_040006175.1 Gemmatimonadota bacterium
TACAGCCGCTTACAGCCGCTTACATCTCGACGCGTCGAAGTCTTCGTTCACGGTGTCCATCCCCGCGATGAGCTGGTTGTAGCGCGCCTTCCGCTGCGGGTCGAGCGATCGCGTATCACCAGCGAGCCGCGCGAGTCCTACCAGCGCTTCGTCGGCCGCGCGATAGCCGTACGCGAGCTCCGTGCACGACAGCCGCTTCTGTCCAAAGTCCACGCGTCGATCATGATAGTTGTGCAGACCCTGGTCGAGTGAATCCGCGAGCGAGTCGAAGCGCGACTGCGCCACCATGCGAATCTCCGAGGGGATCGGTGCACCCGGCGCTGGCGACGGCGGGGCATCCTCCGTAGTGATCGGCGGAGCAGCTGGCGGTGCGACCGGCGCCATTGCTGCGGGTGGAGTGCTCATCGCAACCGATGTCGTATCCCGCGGATTCGTCGGCGCCGCTGCCGTGGTCGATGCCGCTGCCGTCGCCGCGGCGGCGAGCGAATCGAGCCGTCGCTGCGCGCCGATCGCGCTCGCGTTCGGAACCACCACGAGCTCGCGCTGCTTGGGTGCTGCCGTCATCGGCGGCTCGGGCAGCCGCCGCGCATTCCAGACCTGCACCGACACGAACGTCACCGCGAGCGCGAGCACCATCACGATTCCACTTCCCACCCACCGGCTTCGAAACGATGTCGAGCTCTCGCCATCGATCGCCGGCGAGGGAATCATGAGCGGCAGTGCGGCCGCAGGTGCGTCGGGATCTTCCGCGGGCCCCATGTTCCCCGACGTGTGCACGCTGCGCTCGTCCTCATCGCGCTCGATGAGCTCCGACGTGCTGTAGCTCGTCCAGTCGATCAGCGTGCGAAGCCGTCCGCCGGCGAGCAGCCCCTCCTCATCCACCTGCTCGTAGAACGGCACGTACGCACCGCCTTCATCCTGATTGGCGTGTGCGCGAAAAAATCCGCCCGCGGGCTCGTTTCCCTCGGTGGCGATCACGAGACCGCACTGCCACGCCTCCGTGAAGCGCGTACGGTGCGTCGCGAGATCGAGCGAGTTCGGCGCCGGCGAGAGATACGGCGCGCTGTGATACCAGCCGAGGAGCGTCGACTTGCGTCGCCGCACCTCGAGCTGCTGCCCCAGCCACTCCGCATCCGGAATCTGCACCGGTTCTTCCTCTGCGATCGCGTGCCCCGTGCGCAGCGTGCCCGTGATGCAGAGAAACCGACGCTTGGTCTTCGGGCACTCGCACGGCTCGCCGATGAGGAAGCCGAGCAGCTCCTGGTCGGGCGACGAGGAGAGATGACGGATGACCTCGCGAAGCGCTCCCTGCGTGATCACGATCGCAGGCTGCGCGAGCTCCATGGAACGCGCGAGCCCCTCCACCGGCGCCCAGAGTATCGCCTGGTCGTCGGGGAATAGCTTGCCGATCTGGAGCGGTGGCGGGGGGCCGGGCTTGGCGTTCCGCTGTCTCACGGGATCACCTCGGGAGGCCACTTATATACGCAATCCCGGCAGTTGGCGCGAGCGTCGCATCGATGTCCATACACCAAAACATAGATCAGGTTACGCTCCGCGCCTCGGCTTTTCCTCCGCCGGCGCCGGCTCGAGCGAGGAGACCGCCGGACCCGTGAACACCTTGCCATACGCGTCGAATCGCGAGCCGTGGCACGGGCAATCCCACGATTTCTCCAACGTGTTCCAATGGACGATGCACTTGAGGTGCGGACACACCGCCGACATCTCGTGCAGCGTGCCCTGCTCGTCGCGGTAGACCGCGATCGGATGTGCCTTGCGTCGCGTGATCTTCCCCTCGCCACGCGGGAGCTCGTCGGCGTGCTCCCCGTTCAGTGGGCGAACCCACTCGGTGTACATCGCGCCGACGTTCGCGTTCTCCTTCACGAACTCCTTGAGCGCGCCGTAGTTGATCGAGATGCGCGAAGGGTCGTACAGCTTGGCCCATGGATTCCCACGACCCGCGATCAAGTCGCTGATGATGAGTCCCGCGAGCGTGCCGTGGGTCATCCCCATCCCCGAGTCGCCCGTCGAGATGTACACGTTCTCATCGCCGGGATTGCGACCGATGAACGCCAGCAGGTCGGCAGGCTCCTGCACCTGTCCCGACCAGTGGTAGGGAAAATCGATGATCCCCGGAAAGCGCTCGCGCGACCATCGCTCGAGATGCGCGAAGCGCTCCTCCATGTCGCTCTCCTGCCCGGTCTTGTGATCCTCTCCGCCCACGATGATCTCGTCGTACGTGTCGTCGTGTGCCGACGGCTGCAGGCGCACGTAGTGATACGGATCGCCCGTGTCCCAATACAGCGCGTCAGTCACGGAGTCGCGCGGCACGCGCGCGCCCACCACGTACGTGCGATACGGCGCCTGCTTCGTGTGGATCGCCATGAGATCGTTGATCGGCGAGTTGGTGCACACAACCAGTATGTCCGCCGTGACCTGAACACTCGGCTTCTCGATCGTCACGGTGACACGACCGTCCGCAGCCTCGGTATTCGCGACGTGCGAGCCGCAGAAGATGCGCCCGCCCGAACGCACCACGTTCTCGGCCAGGGCCGACAGATACGCGAGTGGGTGAAAGCGCGCCTGATTGGGAAAGCGCAGGCATGGGCCGGTGTCGAACGACGGGAAGGGCGCGTGGTCCACCATCTCCACGCGCACGCCCGCACGCCTCGCGGCCTGGAACTCATCGTCGATCATGTCGTGCGTGTCGCCTTCGGCCAGAAAGAGAAATCCGTCGACACGCGCGAAGTCGCAGTCTACCGCGTGCTCGCGCACGAGGGACTCGATGAAATCGATCGCCGCCGTGTGCGAGTCTGC
>JBDTXN010000280.1:0-2745 GCA_040006175.1 Gemmatimonadota bacterium
GATCGGCATGGTCCACGCGTTGGTGACCCCGGGCATCCGGGTCGCGGAATCCATGGCGCTCACCAGCTTCTCGGACGTCATCCCCGGCCGCCAGTCGTCCTGGGGCTTCAGAGAGATCGTGGTTTCGAACATGTCGAGTCCGGCGGGGTCGGTCGCCGTGTTCGCCCGGCCGGCTTTGCCCCACACGTGCTCGACCTCGGGAAACTGCTTCAGGACGCTGTCCTGGATGCGGAGAATCTCCCGGGCCCGCGCCACGCTGGCGCCCGGCAGGGTGGTCGGCATGAAGAGGATGGTGCCTTCATCCATCGGTGGCATGAACTCGCTGCCGATCCGGGCCCAGGGGATGAAGGTGAGGATGATGCAGACCAGCGCGGCGCCGATGACCCCCCAGCGGTGGCGGAGGACGAAGGTGATGATCGGCCGGTACAGCGCGATCAACCAGCGGTTGATTGGATTGGACCGCTCCCGGAAGATACGTCCGCGGATGAATAGGGCCATGGCCACGGGAACCACGGTCAACGAGAGGATGCTGGCCGAGGCCATCGCGAACGTCTTGGTGAAAGCGAGAGGCTTGAAGAGCCGTCCTTCCTGGCCTTCCAGTGAAAAAACCGGAATGAATGAGACCGTGATGATGAGGAGAGAGAAGAAGAGGGCGGGGCCCACCTCCTTGGCCGATTCCCGCACCACCTGCCAGCGCTCGGCCCTGGTAAGGACCGAGCTGTCGAGCCGGGCGCTCCCCGCGCTGGTGCCCTTCGCCTCCACCGCACGTTCGAGATGCTTGTGCATGTTCTCGATCATCACGATCGCCGCGTCGATCATGGCGCCGATCGCGATCGCGATGCCGCCGAGCGACATGATGTCGGCACCGACGCCCACGGTTCGCATGCCGATGAACGCCATGAGAATGCCGACGGGCAGCGTGAGGATCACCACGAGCGCGGACTGCAGGTGGAACAGGAAAATCACGCAGACGAGGGCGACGATGATCGATTCCTCGAGCAACTTTCCTTTGAGGGTTTCGATCGCGCCGTTGATCAATCCGCTGCGGTCGTACACCGGTAGCACGACCACACCCCGTGGAAGCCCTTTCCGCGCCTCGACGAGCTTCGCCTTGACGTTGTTGATCGTGGCGAGCGCGTTCTGGCCGAACCGCATCACGACGATGCCGCCGACGGCGTCTCCACGTCCATCTAGATCGACAATACCGCGGCGGATCGCGGGACCAACGCTCACGCGTCCCAGCTCGGCCACGCGAATGGGCGTGCCGTCGCGCGTCGCGCCGACCACGACGTTCTCGATGTCCGACATTGACTTCAAGTACCCGAGTCCGCGGACCATGTACTCACGCTCGGAGAGCTCCATGGTCATCGCGCCGACGTCGTTGTTGGCGCTCTGAATGGCGCTCATCACGCGCGTGACGGGGATCCCGTACGCGAGGAGCTTCGCCGGGTCGATGTCCACCTGGTATTGCTTCTCAAAACCGCCAACGCTGGCGACTTCGGCTACGCCGGGCACCGCGGTGAGCACGTATCGCAGATACCAATCCTGGACGCCGCGGAGCTCCGCGAGGTTGAGCTTCCCCGTCGTGTCTTCGAGCGCGTATTGGTACACCCAACCCAGTCCGGTCGCGTCGGGGCCAAGGGTTGGCGTCACGGCCGTGGGGAGCTTGCCTTTGATCCCATTGAGGTACTCGAGCACGCGTGAGCGCGCCCAATAGAGATCGGTGCCGTCGTTGAAGATGATGTAGACAAACGACACGCCGAAGAACGAATAGCCGCGCACGGTGCGCGCGCCGGGCACCTTGAGCATCTCGGCGGCGATCGGATACGTGACCTGGTCCTCGACGATCCGCGGCGCCTGGTCGCTGTAATCGGCCTGCACGATGACCTGGACGTCAGACAAGTCGGGCAGCGCCTCCAGCGGTGTACGTCGAACGGCGTACACGCCGCCCGCGACGGCTGCCAGCGTGAAGAGCATGACGATGAGCTTGTTCGCAACAGCCCACTCGATGATGCGTTTGAGCATGACCGTTACTCTTTCTTCGGAAGTAGCGGCTTGGGCGGTGTGGTCACCTCCATGCCCGGCATGTTGCCCATTCCGCCGAGCGCCGTGCCCAAGTTCGATTCCGCGTCGACGAGGAACGTGGCCGATGAGACGACCATCTCGCCCGCCGCGAGTCCGCGCAGGATCTCGATCCGTTCGTCATTCGTTGCGCCGAGTGCCACCTCGCGCGGCACGAGCCCGCCCTTCGCGTCGCGTACAAAGACAATGCTCCGCTCTCCGGTCGACAACACGGCGGAGCGCGGAACCGTGAGCACATTCGCGCGCGCAGTGCCAGCAATGCGGATCGTGGCGTACATCCCCGGCTTGAGCTCGAGGTTGGGATTCGGCAGCACGATCCGCACACGGAGCGTGCGTGTCTCCGGATTGAGCGTGGGATAGACATATGAGATCCGGCCCGTGCGATGTTTCCCGGACAGCGCCTCGAAGTCGAGCTGCACCGTCGCACCAACGCGCACGTCCCCGATGTCTTGCTCGAATACTTCTCCCTCCGCCCACACTGTGCTCAGATCAGCGACCTTGTAGAGCGCGTCGCCCGCCATGACCTTCTGGCCGGCGAGGACGTTCTTCTCGAGGACGTATCCGCCGGCCGGCGCGCGGAGAGTCAACGTCTTGCGAACCTCGCCCGTGCGCTCAATCTCGGCGATCTCGCTCGCCGGAATATCCCAGTAGGCGAGCCGACGG
>JBDTXN010000281.1:0-2744 GCA_040006175.1 Gemmatimonadota bacterium
AGTTCGCAGGGCTCGCGGTGATCGAGATCGAGGTCGAGGAAAATTTCGGCCAGTCGGCATTCTATCGCGAGCACGTTCGCTAGCTATCTGGTAGCCTGTTCCACACGATCTTTCGAGGGAACACATGCTCGCGTCTCTACTGCTTGCCACGACACTCGCGGTTTCAGCGCTTGCACCGCAGTCTCCAATTGTCGAGCCGCAGGTATCCATCAAGGTGGACTCCGCCAGGGGTGAGGTAATCATCATTGCCGGCCCGTACGATCTTCCGAACATGCCCGCGGATATGGCGGAGATGCACATGGGCTCACCGCAGGTGCTCCGCTTCGATTGGCCAATCGACGGCGGTGTGCGCGGCTTCAACCTTTCGATGCAGACCGAGGACGGGAAACCGCTTCCGAAGTCCGTCATTCATCATCTGATCGCAGTGAATTTCGATCGCCGTCAAATCGTCTATCGGATGGTCGAGCGACTCTTCGGATGGGGCAAGGAAACCGACCCGGTCATGCTTCCATCCGGCGTTGGCGTTCCACTCGCCAGAGGCCAACACCTCGGCGTCTACGCGATGTGGCACAACGATACCGGCCAGGACATCCACAACGCGTACCTCCGGATGACGCTCGCGTTCATCCCCAAGTCGCGCTTGCAGAATCCCGTGCTTCCTCTGTACGTCGACGTCAACAATCACATCGGCGGCGTCACGACGTTCGACGTCGCTCCGGGAAAATCGAGTCGCGCCTACGAATTCGAGTTTCCACTGAGCGGCCGTCTCATCGGTATTGGCGGACATTTGCACGACTACGGCGCGGCCGTTCGCCTCGAAGATGCCGAAACGGGAAAGGTGCTCGTGCGGCTCAAGTCCGATCGCGACAAGAACGGCGAGATCTCGAAGGTGGGACGCTTCATCTGGGGCTTCCACGAGGAAGCGCTACCGATCGAGGCGCACCACAAGTACAGGGTCGTCGCCGAATACGACAATCCGACCGGCAAAGCCATTTCGCAAGGTGGAATGGGCCATATCAACGGCGTGTTCAGTCCGAACGACATGGCCGAGTGGCCAGTGCTGGATGTCGCGAATGCTGATATCAAACGCGACATCGAGACACTCCCGTCGTACAGCGAGATGAGCGCATCGCGCCCGACGAAGGGGCAGGTGAATCACGGCGCGGCCGAGATGAAGTCGATGAAGATGAACAACGCGCATGGTGATTCGACCACGGCGTCGTCCTCCATGGCCAACATGCCCGGAATGTCCGAGATGCAGCAGCGCGGAGACAGCACGAAGCACCACTAGCCCGTGGGCTCGCTGCTTTGGGCCTTACGCCGGACTGCGTCCGATCACTCCACGATGAACCGCCGTCGCCACCAGGGCACCACTAGCCCCGGCGGCGGCGAGCCGGTCGAGGTCTGCCTGATCGCGCACGCCGCCTCCTGCGATCAGATCCACGCCCGGTAGCGCAGTACGCATGTCGCGCATGATCCGCTCATCAGCGCCCGCAGACCCGCCGACCCGCGCCAGATCGAGCACGATCACCGACTCCACTCCCGCATCGACCGCCCTTCGCGCGAGCTCACGAGGCGTCATCGCGCGCAGCTCGTTCGTGTTCGCAAGCGGAGCGCCGTCACGCAGATCGAGACTGAACACCACACGATCCGCCCCGAGTCGCCGCACGATCGCCTGAAGCAGCTCGAACCCGGGCATGGTTTCGAGGGCAACTACCACGCGATCCGCACCTGCATCGATCAGCGCAAACGCGTCCGCCTCCGTTCGAATACCTCCGTCGATCCAGCTCCGGGCAATGCGCGAGAGCCGCTGGTGCATGCCGTACTGTGGCACGTGTCCCTCGATCGCATCCAGGTCCGCCACATACATCTCGCTCGTCCCGAGCACCGACACGTATGCCAGCGCGAGCGCCAGTGCATCGCCGAGCGACGGCGTGATCGCTGACTTCACCGGCGCGTACCGCGTGCGGATCCCGCCGGCGCCATGAACCGCCTCTCCCTCACGGAGATCGATTACAGGTATAATGCGCATCGTCTGCACCCACGGAGTTGTTCGATCATATGACCGTAACCGGCTGGGACATCGGCGGCGTCAACACGAAAGCTGCACGCATCGATGGCGATGCGCCGGCCGCAGCCCGCAATGAACCGTTCGAGATCCAGCGCGCACCGGCTACTCTCGCGGCGCGTCTTGAAGGTATCGCCGCCAAGCTTGGCGTCGAGGAGTCCGACGCGCACGCGATCACGATGACAGCCGAGCTGTCACAGTTTTTTCGTACCAAGCGCGACGGCGTCTCGTATGTCCTCGACGCGGTCGAGCGCGCCTTCCCTGCTGCACGGACGCTCGTCTACACCGTGGACGGCCGCTTCCTGGATCTCCACGCTGCACGCGACGCACCTCTTCTCGTCGCCGCATCGAACTGGACCGCGACGGCATCGCTGATCGCCACTCTCGTCGGCGACGCAGTCCTCGTCGACGTGGGCACCACGACCACCGACATCGTACCCATCAGCAACGGCCGCGTCGCCGCGATCGGCCGCACCGATCCCGAGCGCCTTCTCTCGGGCGAGCTCCTCTATCTCGGCGCAGTGCGTACACCGGTGGAGGCGATCGTTCATCGCGTGCCCCTGCACGACGGACTTGCGGGCGTCTCCGCGGAGTCGTTCGCGCTCGCCGGCGACATCCACGTATGGCGTGGTGAGCTCAGCCCCGATGGATACACCATTCCCACGCCGGACGGCCG
>JBDTXN010000282.1:0-2692 GCA_040006175.1 Gemmatimonadota bacterium
AATGAGAACATCGTTCTGACAGCCATGAATACCTCGATGAGAGTGTTCCACGCCACATTAAACGTCACGCGATGTCACGTGCCACGCGGCTCACGCCGCAGCGGATTCGTTGATCGTGAGATTGGTCTGAAGCGCCTGCTTCAGTAAGGGGAGGTGACGATCCGCGTTCACGCACCGACACTGGCGCTCCATCGCTGTCAGAGCAGACGCGCTCCAGCGCAACTTCCAATCACTCGTTCGCCAGCACATGACACGCTGCGACTTCGCCTCCAAGCGTGCCATCACACTCTCGATCAGGTCGACGTCGTCCGGGCTAGCGCAGCGCGACGCGACCATGTGGACCGTCGATGGTCGCCATCAACGCGGGCCGCGTGCCCAGTCGCACCGACAGCTCGATGCCGACGAACCGCCGGATCGACTCATTATCGTAGAGCGCGTCCTCGGCCGCGGGATCGGAGAGCGCGAACCCTGCTGGACGAAATAGATGCGCAGCATCCGCTCGAGCGAGATCGGCGGCCAGCCCCGGCGCGGCGCGGGATAATGCGGCGCGATCACCTGGAACATTTCGCGCCACGGAATCACGCGGTGCATCTCGGCGAGGAACTGCTCCCGTCGCGTGGTCTTCTTCTTACCCGCCCACGCCACGCCCGCAAAGGTGTGCTCCTCGCTCATCGTCGCGCTCGTCGGCTCGAGTCGCGCGCCAATACCGCATCGTGTACACGCTGAGGCACGAGCCTTTTTTCAGAGTGTCCCTAGACGAGCGATCTCTCCTCGGTGGGTCTGATCAGCAGCGCGATGAAGACCGACAGCAGCGCCACGCCGGCGAACGCGCCGAAGATCAGGTTGAGAGGCACATGGCGATCCCGCAGCGTGCCGAAGCCCCAGTCACCGAATCCGCCGCAACTGATGCTGACCAGATTCATGATGCCGTAGCCGGTGGCCCGCCACTCGGGCCGGGCAATCTGGCAGAGGATCGGCATGTTGTTGCAGTCGAAAAAGCCCCAGCCCAGGCCGAAGACCACAAGGCCGGCGATGGCCATCGGGAGCGTGCCCGCGTTGCCGATGCCGAACAGCGCGGGCAGGAATAACGTCATCCCGATGGCGCTCGTGAAAATCCGGCCGCGCGAATTCGTGCGCATCCAGCGATCCGCCAATGTGCCCCCGACGAGCACGCCCACGAGCGATGCAATCTGCACGAAGAGAATCGCGCTCACCCCGGCCCTGCCCTGGCCGAGGTGAAATCTCTCGCGAAGTATCTCCGGCATCCAGTCGCGCACCACCCAGCCAGCGATCGCCGGCAACGTGAAGTAGAGGAGGAGCAGGATGAAGTTGCGATTGCCGAGGAGGCCACGAAACACGCCTCCAATCGACTCCTTTGGCGCATCCGGCACTGGCTCTGCGCGCACCGGATTGCGCAGCAATGCCATGAGTGGCAGTGCGTAGATCACCCCGAGCATTCCGAACGTCGAGAACGCCCAGCGCCATCCGTAGTCCGCGGACTCAGCGAGGTAACCCGCGAAGCCACCCAGGATCTGTCCCACATAGATGCCGGACTGGTGTAAGCCGATCGCCCGAGACCGCGTGGATCCCTGATGGTATTCCGAAATCAACGCCAGCGCCGTCGGTATATAGAAGGCCTCGCTGATTCCCATGGTGGCACGAGCCGCGACCAGCTCATTGAACGATGTGACGTGCCCCGTCCACCAGGTGACCGCGGACCAGACAAACAAACTCGCCGCGATCACATAGCGCTTGCTGGACCGATCAGCGATGAAGCCGCCGAAGGGACTCAGCAAGGCATAGGACCATTTGAAGCTCCCGAGCACGATACCCCAATCCGCCTTGTTCGCGATCGTCGGAATGTCCGCGACCATCGACGCTTTCATCGTCGCGAGCATCTGGCGGTCGAGGTAGTTGAGTAGCGCCACCGGAAAAAGCAGCACCACCACGAACCATGCGTAGCGGACGGCGTTGGATGCGCGGGCCGGCATGGGAGTCGGGTTCAATCGGAAAAGTTTCCCATGTGCTACGCCGCTGCAGCCTCGGGTCCCAGTGCGAGTCCCCATTGACGGAGCAGCGCGCGCAACTCGGCTTCGATCCTGGCCGACAGCGTGCGTGAAACCGGAGAGAGCATGGACTTGGACACTCCCGGCGCGTAGCCGCGGGCAGCGATCGCTGCGGCAACGTTGGGGGGAAAAGTGAGCTGGTCGATCACTCGCCCGACCTCCACCATCCGTGCCGCGGACACCGCGGCGTCCTGGGGCCGGCCAGCCGAGCAACCGTGGTAGATGTCGAGCATCAGCTCCGGCACGATGTTCACGAGCCCGCCGATGCAACCGGCGGCTCCGAGCTCGAACGCCTCGGTCAGGCGCGTGTCGGCGCCCGACATCACCACGAAGTTTTTTTCGCGGCCAAGGGCGATCAGTTCGCGGTGATAGGCGAACTCGCCACCACTCTGCTTGACGGCGCACATGGATGCGCGATCGGCAAACGCGGCAATGGTGGGAAGGTCGATGCGCTTGCCGGCCAGCTCGGGGAAATTGTACAGCATCACGGGCAGGTCCACGGCTCCCGCCACGTGCAGAAAATAGGCGAGCACATCGTCCTGGGACATCGGGAAAAAAAACGGCGGCATCAACGCGACGGCTGGAATGCCGAGCGACTTGGCGAACCGGCCGAGCTCGATGGCGAC
>JBDTXN010000283.1:0-2686 GCA_040006175.1 Gemmatimonadota bacterium
AAATCGTAGCGATACGGCTGCGCCGGAATCTTCGCGAGCGCGATGCCGGGGATCTGCGGCCGTCGTAACGAGTCCACCGGCACGAGCGACCCGTTCGCGTTCACGGGATACAGGGATGGTGGTGGCGCGCGTCCATCCTTCACCCACTCCACCATCGCAACCAGCAGCGCGCGCAGCGCGAGTCGCTGATCGAGCGGATCGCCGCGGAACGCGGCTCCATTCTCGAATCGTGATCCGTCCGCCGGAGGAAATCGTGCGGGGCTCGAGTGCTGCACGGACGAGATCACATAGCGACGCTCACTCGGCAGAAAGCCTACGTCGCGTTTTCCGTCGACCGTCGTATGCGTCAGTGAAGCCGCGCGGCCCCAGTACTCGTAGCCCCCGTCCACATAGAACACCTTCGGCAGCGCCGCGCTACTGCCGTGGTGCACGCGCAGCCCGTCGCGTCGACCGGTGACCGGATCGTTCTCCTCGACGGTCGTGAACGGGAAGATGTCGGTTGGATAGAAGAAGGTGTTGTACGGCTGCGCATCGCGCGACGGTTGCGCGAAGCGATGGTTGAAGGAGCCGCGACCCGCGCCCGCAGTGTGCGCGAAGATGCCGTCGAACGCGCGGCGTCCGCGCTCGTCGGTGTTGAAGTTCTGATAGAGAAAGTGCCGAAGAAAGCGGCCGGTCTGCGACACGCCATACGCGATGCCGACCTTCGTGGGTGCGATGCTCGTCGAATCGTACTTGAGATACGAGATCATGTCGCGCACGGCCGCCAGCCCGGTGCCGACGACCACCGGGTCGCTCGCCCGGTAGATCACCTCATAGATTTTCCCCGCCTCGAAGCCCTCGCGCATGTACACGCTGCGCGTATCATCCACCGCCGTGCCACTCGAATCCTCTCGCGCAAATCTCCAGAGCTTGCGCGGTATCACACGTCGCTTCGCGATCGGTCCGTCGCGTACGGTGAGCTGATTCTTCGGATCCAGCGTATCGGACACGGCGTAGCCCAGCGCCTGATTCGAGCCAACTACGTGCCCGAGCGAGATCGTGTGCGTGGGCGCGTCCACGGTGACGTCGCTGCGCACGAGTCCCGTGATCGGGTGCGCAGCATTGCCCACCACCGGCGGATGGAAGTGCAGTCCAGCCGCACCCGGCAGGATGTCCCACTGCCAGCCAAGCATGACCACCGTAAGTCCCCGGCGAAGCAGAAGCGCGTCGCCATAGAACGCGGCGGAGTCGGGGGAGAGCTCGCGATTGGCGCCGAGGTGGAAGACGCCGACGGTCATCCCTCCGCGATTCACGACGTCCACCAGCGTCACGCCGCTGCCGCGCGATGCGTCCACGGGGCGCAGCATCACGAACTCCGACCACGCCTCGACCTTCCCTTTCGAGTTGCGCGGCGCACGACTCAGGTCGACGATTTGCCTGTCGTGCGGATTCGCGGGATCGAGCTCGAAGTACACGCGCCCGGTGAGTCGCTCGTAGGCGCCGGCGCTTCCGAACGATGCCCCTTGCGCAATCGGCTCGCGGGTATCGATGACGACCCGCACGACATTCGCCAGCGCCGACGCGGGAATCGCGATCGACGCCGCGAGCACGAGCGCGATGGCTCCCACGCGACGGAGCACGCCCCGCGCCTTCAAGAACTTCATTTCGACTTTCCTGCTCGAGTGGTGCCGCGGAATCTACTCGCTCCGCAACGCCGTGCTCGGGTCGACGCGCGCCGCGCGAGCCGCAGGAACGAACGAGGCGGCGAGCGTGACCGCAGCCAACAGGAGACACACACCGACGAGCGTCACCGGATCGTTCGGCGGAACGCCGAACAGTAGCGACTGGAGGTATCGAGAAAGCGCGATCGAGCCGCCGAGCCCGAGCAGGATGCCGAGCGCGGCGAGCCGTCCTCCCTGCCCCACGATTTGTCCGATGAGCCGTCGCGGCGTAGCGCCGAGTGCACTCCGCACGCCGATCTCGCGCGTGCGCTCGGACACGGTGCCTGCGAGCACACCGTAGATTCCCGCGACCGCCAGGAGCAGCGCCGCCCCAGCGAACGCGGCGAACAACACGAGGGCGAGCCGACGCTGGCTCGTCGACGCCGCGACGACATCATCCATCGTCGCGATCTTGACGATCGGCTGGGTGGGATCGACGGTCGCGATGGTTTTTCGCACGGTTGTAGCGAGAGCGGCGGGATCGCCCGCAGTGCGCACGATCAGCACCTCCTGATTGTCTGCCGAGAACTGCCGCTCGGGAGCATACCACTGCATCGTCGTCTTCGCGTCGAGGCCGCTGTGACGGATGTTGCCCGTCACGCCGACGACTGTGCGAGCCGGTCCGGCACTTCCGCCTACACGAATCCGTTTGCCGAGTGGACTCTCGTTCGGCCAGAGCCGTTTCGCGAGCGCCTCGCTCACCAGCGCCACCTTGCTCCCGCTCTCGCTCGCGTCCGCCGGAGTGAATCCTCGTCCTGCACGAATCGGAATGCGCATTGTGGTGAGGTAGTCGGTCGACACGGTGTACCGGTCGCCGTACGGCACCTGCTCCGGATTTGGGGGCAGATTGTCGAGGTCGGCCACGCCGTACATGTCGACGTTGCCGCCGAGCGGCAGCTGATTCGCCACGGAGACGCCAACGACTCCGGGCAGTGCGCCAACGGCTTCGCGCACGCGATCATGAAATTCGTAGATGCTCGTGTCGT
>JBDTXN010000284.1:0-2675 GCA_040006175.1 Gemmatimonadota bacterium
GACGAAGGGGCAGCAGAGCACCCTAAGCTACCGGCCCAGCGGGGGTTGCTCAATACCTGAGCGATTACTTCTCCCCCGAGGTGCAGCCGACTCATTCCACCAGCTGGACGGCCGCGACCCGCGTGACCGTGCGCGTCGGCACCACGGTTCCCGGCAGCGTAGCCGCGAGCGCCGCGGTGTCGGCGAACAGCGGAAAGACGCCGAACATCGTCGAGCCCGAACCGCTCATCCCCGCGATGGTAGCCCCTACCGCGCGAAGCTGCGCGATGATCCCGAACGCCTCCGGATATCGGTCGCACACCGCCGACTCGAAGTCGTTGACGACGTGCGGCTGCAGCGTTTCCCACGACGTGAGCTCCGGGACCGTCACGAGTCTGGGCGTCGGCACGTCTGCGGGGCGCGACTTCGCGATCCAGCCGAACGCCTCCCCGGTCGACACCGCGAATCCCGGCAGCACGAGCAGCACCGTGCGCTCGGCCAGCGCCGGGAGCGAGAGCATGCGCTCGCCGCGCCCCCACGCGAGCGCGAAGGGCTCCGTGGTGGTGAGGTAGGGAACGTCGGCGCCGAGTGTGAGTGCGATGCGCAGCAGCTCGGCGTCGCTCACGGGGCGCGGCGCGAGTGCATTGAGCGCGCGCAGCACTGCGCCCGCATCCGCACTTCCGCCGCCAAGGCCGCCACCCACCGGAATGCGTTTGTCGATGTGGATCTCGAAGCCCTGAGGCCAGCCTGTGGACTCACTGAAGGCGGCCGCTGCGCGATAGGCGAGATTCTCGAGCTCGGGCCCGCTCTCGAGGCCACGCACCTCGAGCGATCGCTCCTCGTCGCGCGGACGAACCGTCACCGTGTCGGCGAGCGCGATGCGCGCGAAGAGTGTCTCGATCTCGTGATAGCCGCCGCGCTCGCGTGCGAGGATGCGCAAACCGAGGTTGAGCTTCGCCTGCGCCGCAACGCGCGCGACCTTCGCACTCATCCCGTGCCCGCCGCTTCTTCCAGCGCTCCCTCGGACGAGGCGTTCATGTCGCTCAGCTTGAGGCCCAGCGTCACGAAGTAGTAGATACCGATGATGGTGATGGGAAGAAACGTAAGGATGTGGTAGCTGATCGCCCAGCTCGTCGCCAGCGTGCGGTCAATGCCGTAGATCCCGAGCCCGAGCTGCGCGAATTTCTCGAAGACGCCGAAGAATCCCGGGAGCGCCGGCACTGCAACGCCAATCGCGATGAGCCCCTGCAGCAGGAGCGCGGCGCTGTACGAGACATGGATACCGACGGCCTTGAAGCCGAGCCAGAACGCGAGCGCATTCATCAGCCACATCGCGATTGCCCACGCGATTGCGGAGAGGAAGCGCACCGGGTCGCGAAGCACGGCGAGTCCCGAGGCGAAGGCGAGCAGCGTGGCCCGTCCACGCTCCTCGAAGCGCGGTGCCATTCGGCGGGCCATCCATTCCCACAGGAGGATCGCGTGCTCGGTGAAGAACACGATGAGATACAGGGCGAGAATGGCGAAGAGCGCGAGTCCCGCACCGCCTCCGATGACCTTTGCGATGGAGTAGCCGCCGAACGTCTCGCCCTTGGGTAGCGAAGGGTCGAGCGTGGCCAGCGCCATGAGCAGCAGGACGCAGGTGGCGTCGAAGATCCTGTCCACGGCGAGTGAGGCGAAGGCCGCAGAGAAGGGCACGCGCTTGGTCTCGCGCGAGAGTGCAAATGCGCGCGCGAGCTCGCCGGCGCGCGCGGGGAGCACGTTATTTCCCATCATGCCGATGGCAATCGCCCGCCAGAGAATTCCGAGGGGCAGATTCTCGGCGACGGGCGAGAGGATGACTCGCCAGCGCGGTGCTCGCAGCGGGAAGATCAACGTTCCTGCGATGCAGGAGCCGAGGAGATACCAGGGATTGGCGTGGCGGATGTGCTGCCACACGAGCGCGAAGCTGATGCCGTGCAGCGCCCACGCGAGAAAGCCGACGCCGACGACAGCGCCGAGGAGACTACGCCACTGCTTGCGCACGGTTAGTCTGCGGTTGCGAGATCGAGAAGGTCGAAGAGCTCCTCGATCGTCTCACGAGGCGGGGTTCGTTCTGAGAGCATCGCGACCTTGAGCTCGCGGGCGCGCTCCAGCGCCGCCTTGCCGCGGTAGAGCAGCGATTCGATCGGGACGATGGTCTCGTCGGGGATCACGACGGGAGAGCTGAGCGGCGTCGACTCGAGCGCGCCGAATCCGGCGATGCCGTTCTGCAGGTAGTCGTGCAGCTGCCTTCCCGTGGGCGTGCGTGTGGCGCGCTGGCGCATCGCATCGTCGCTCGGTGGTGCGGCAGGGGGCGCGGCGGCTGCTGGCGCAGCTTCCGGCGGGCGTGGCTCGGGCTTTGGTGCGGGCGTCGCGGGGATCGCGCTGATCGGGGTCGGCGTGCGCAGGATTGCGGCGACGTCGGCATCGGCGAGCGCAGTGGACGATGGCGTGCCGCGCTGGCCGGTCACCGGCGCGCGCGGTGCAGCCAGGCGCTCGAGTCCGCGCGCGACTTCCTCGGGACGCGTCGCAGGGTCCGCGAGCAGCGCCGCAGCGCGGTCGAGCGCTTCCATCTGCGCATCGTTCAGCGTCGCGACGCGCACGCTCCACTCCGCGGCGAAACGTGCGACCTGCTTCTCGCCGAACGAATTCGCGGCGCTTCCGAGTGCGCGAAGGGC
>JBDTXN010000285.1:0-2637 GCA_040006175.1 Gemmatimonadota bacterium
GGCTGCTCGAGGCGCAGTTCGCGGAGCACAAGCGCGCGATCCCGGTGCGCTACGAAAAGATCTCGAGCACCGCGGACTCGGCCGAGCTCGAGCGGCGCGTATCGAGCGCGATCGCGCGCGAAGGCGTGAGCGCGTTCGTCTTCAACTTCGTCGACCTGCTCACGCACGGACGCAGCGAGTCCGCGATCCTGTACGAGGTCGCGAAAGACGAGATCGCGCTCAGGCAGATCACGAAGCAGTGGTTCGAGCGCTCGGTGCTCTTCACGCTGCTCAAGGATGCGGCGCGCAAGAACATCCCCGTGCTCATCACGAGCGATCACGGCTCGATCCACTGCCTCACCCCCGCGACGGTGTTCGCGAAGCGCGATGCGACCGCGAATCTCCGCTACAAGTTCGGGGAGGATCTGCGGGCCGAGCGATCGGAATATGCGTTGTCGTTCGGGAACGCGGATGACCTGAAGCTGCCGCGTCGCGGCTCGGGTGTGAACACGCTCCTCGCTGTGGGCGACACCTTCTTCGTGTATCCGACCAAGCTGCGCGAGTATCAGACTCGCTATCGGGGCTCATTTCTGCACGGGGGCGTCACGCCCGAGGAGTGCATTCTCCCGGTGGCGCTCCTCACGCCGCGCCGCTAGTGGACGTCCAGAGCTACAGGCGCATCACCCCGTTCCTGCGGCCGCACGCGTGGCGCATGGCGGGGAACATTTTCTTCAACCTGATCGGCGCCGCGCTCGACGGATACGCATTCGCGCTGTTGATCCCGTTCCTCAACGCGCTCTTCGGCTTGCCGGCGCTGCCGATCAAGAGCGGATGGGTCACCGACTTTCTGACGTGGACGATCGGCTCGCTGCTCGATCCGGCGAATCAGATGCGGTCGCTGCTCCACGTCATCTTCATCCTGCTCGCCACCGTCGCACTGAAGAATCTGTGCGTCTGGATCGCAGGCACGCTCGGCGCGCAGCTGCAGGAGTTCATCACGCGCGATCTGCGCGATGCGGTGTACCGGCACCTGCAATCGCTGCCGATCGGCTGGTTCACGCGAACGAAGGTGGGGCAGATCATCTCGCGCGTGCTGTCCGACACCGAGCAGACGAAGACGCTCGTGACGCAGCTCGTGACACAGGCGATCTCCGCCGCGGCGATGGTGACGATCTACGTCGCGTATCTGTTCGGCATCTCGTGGCGGCTCACATTGCTCGCGGTCGTGGTTGCACCGGCGCTCACGTTCGCGCTGCAGCCGCTTCTCCGGAAGCTGCGCCGCGGCTATCGTCGTCTGCGCAACGATCATGGCGAGATGATGAGCGTGCTCCAGGAGAGCGTGAGCGGCATCCGCCTCGTCAAGTCGTTTGCGGCAGAGGATTACGAGGAGACGCGCTTCATCGGGGCGAGCCATACGTATTCGGCCGGCCTCGTGCGCATGGCGAAGTTCGCGCTCATCGGCCAGCCGATCACCGAGACGCTCGGCACGCTCATCGTCGTGCTGCTTCTGTGGGTCGGCGCGCAATGGGTGCTCGTGGATCACACCCTGCAGGCGTCCCAGTTCCTCGTGTTCCTCACCTTCGTCATGCGTATGCTGCAGCCCCTCAAGCAGCTCTCGCAGATTCCCGCGATCGCACAGAATGCGTTTGCGAGCGCGGACCGGCTGTTCGAGGTGCTGGACATGCCGACGGAGACGTCGCTCGACCGCGGCACACGCGTGGCGACAAGCTTCGATCGAGCGCTGCAGTTCGACCACGTCTCCTTCGCGTACGACAAGGGGACCAACGTGCTCGAGGATATCACCTTCACGGCGCGCAAAGGCGACGTCGTCGCGCTGGTGGGGGCGAGCGGAGCGGGGAAGAGTACGCTCGCCGATCTGATTCCGCGCTTCTACGAGCCAACGTCCGGACGCATTCTGCTCGACGGCATGGACACGCGCGACATCGTGCTGCCGGCGCTGCGCGCGCTCACCGGGATCGTGAGCCAGGAGACGGTGCTCTTCAACGACACCGTGCGCGCCAACATCGCGTATGGCCGCGGCGCGAAGTATTCGGATGCGCAGATCGAGGCTGCCGCGCGCGCCGCGAACGCGCATGGTTTCATTACCGAGCTTCCGGAGGGCTACGCCACGCTGCTCGGCGAGCGCGGCGCGCGGCTCTCGGGCGGGCAGCGGCAACGCATCGCGATCGCGCGCGCGCTGTTGGTCGATCCGCCGATCCTGATCCTCGACGAGGCGACGTCGGCGCTCGACACCGAGAGCGAGCGTCTGGTGCAGGAAGCCATCGACCGGCTGCTGGCGGGACGCACGGTGATCGTGATCGCGCACCGGCTCTCCACCATCGTGAACGCGACGGAGATCCTCGTGCTGGACCGCGGGCGCATCATCGAGCGCGGTCCGCACGAGTCGCTGCTCGAGCTCGGCGGCGCGTACCACCGGCTGCACACTCTCCAGTTCGGAGACAGGGAATCGCAAGCAGCCGAAGAACATGCGCATCCTGTTTTATAGCCAGTCGCCAGAGTGGAACGGCAGCGCGCGCGCGCTCGCGGCCGCGGCGCGCGGGATGAGCGAGCGAGGGCACAACGTGACCGTCGTGTGCCCACCCGAGAGCCCGCTCGAGCAGCACCTGGAGTTCGGCGCGTACGAGGTCGTCGCGCTCT
>JBDTXN010000286.1:0-2585 GCA_040006175.1 Gemmatimonadota bacterium
CCGGACAGATGCCGCGAGTAGTTCTCGATCCCGGCGCACGTGCCGACTTCGAGCATCATCTCGACGTCGAAGTTGGTGCGCGACTCGAGCCGCTGCGCCTCGAGCAACTTCCCCTGCTCGCGCAACACCGTCAGCCGCTCGGCGAGCTCCGCGCGGATGAGCCCAATCGCACGCTCGAGCGTCGGGCGCGAGGTGACGAAGTGCTTCGCGGGATATATCGCGGCGCGCTCGAGATCGGCGATCGTCTCGCCAGTGACGCAGTCGATCTTCGAGATCTTCTCGACCTCGTCTCCCCACATCTCGATGCGCACACCCTGCTCTTCGTATGCGGGGAAAATCTCGACCGTGTCGCCGCGCACACGAAAGGTGCCGCGCTCAAAGGAAACATCGTTTCGCGAGTACTGGATGCCGACGAGCGCGCGCAGAATATCGTCGCGCCCGCGCACATCTCCACGCGCGATGCTCACCATGCGCGCGCGATACTCGACGGGATCACCGAGTCCGTAAATCGCGGACACGGTGGCGACGATGATCACGTCCTCGCGCTCCATCAAACTGGACGTCGCGCGCAGGCGAAGGCGGTCGATGTCCTCGTTGATCGATGCGTCCTTCTCGATGTACGTGTCCGTCGTCGGCACGTACGCTTCCGGCTGGTAATAGTCGTAGTACGAGATGAAGTACTCGACCGCATTGTGCGGGAAAAAGCTCTTCAGCTCACCATAGAGTTGCGCCGCGAGCGTCTTGTTGTGCGAGAGGACGAGCGTGGGGCGGCCGTGCGCCTTGATGACGTTCGCCACGGACATCGTCTTGCCGGAGCCGGTGACGCCGAGCAGCGTCTGAAAGCGATCGCCGCGCTTCAGTCCCGCTGACAGTTCGGTGATCGCGCGTGGCTGGTCGCCGGCGGGCTTGAACGGCGCCTGAAGATCGAATTCGGCCATGCGGAAATATAATGGTTCGGTAGCTCTTCGGCTGAGCCTCGTACCCGCCGACGCGCGTGAGTATGCCTAGCTTTTCTCGGTCCGCTCACGCCGCTCGCAGGTCAAGATGCCCTTCACCTTACGGATGAGCCTGGTGAGCTTTTGGAGGTGTGCAAGGTTTTCGACCTCGAGCAGTACGGATCCTGACACATTTCCGCCGAGCCCAGACTTGAGCTCCATGCTCTTGATGCTCGTACCGCTCTCGGTGATCGCCGCTGCAACGTCGGCGTAGAGTCCGCGCCGGTCCGAGCCCTCCAGCGCGAGGCGCACAAGAAATAGCTCGCCCTCCTGCTCCTTCCAGTCGATGTCGAGCCGGCGCTCTGGCTCATCACCGAGCAGGAGCACGTTCGGACAATCGGCGCGATGAATGCTGACGCCGCGCCCGCGCGTGACGTACCCCACCACGGGATCACCCGGCACGGGCTGGCAGCACTGGGAGTAGCGCACCATGAGCCCGTCGACGCCCTGAATGCGCACGCCTCGCGCGGGTCCGCGCATGCGACGCACGAGCCGCTCGATCGTGCTCGCCTTTGTCGGAGTGTCCGTGGACTCCTCCGGGAACATGATCTTGAGCGCCTGCGCGATGGCGATGTCGCCCTGCCCGATTGAAGAGATCAGATGCTTCGAGTCGTTGAGGCCGAGCGCCTTGGCGGCTTCGGTGAGCAGCGTGTCGTCGGGCTTCACGTGTCGGCGGCGAAGCTCCCGGTCGAGCATCTCGCGCCCGATCTTCGCCGAGGTGTTCTGCTCCTCGACGCGGATCCACTGCCGGATCTTGTGTCGCGCGCGTCCGGTGCGGACGTGCGCGAGCCAGTCGCGACTCGGCCTCGCCGTGGGGGATGTCACGATCTCAACCGTGTCGGAGCTGCGCAGCTCCCGCGAGAGCGGCGCGATGCGCCCGTTCACCTTTGCGCCCTGGCAGTGCAGTCCAACCTCCGTGTGCACGGCGAAGGCAAAGTCGATCGGCGTCGCGCCCTCGGGAAGCTCGATCACGTCGCCGGTAGGCGTGAGGACGAAGATCTCCTTCTGATAGAGATCGAGCTTCAGGAACTCGAGGAACTCATCCGGGTTCTTCGCATCGAGCTGGAACTCGAGAATCTGGCGCAGCCAGCTCATGTCCTGCTCGGCCTTGTCGGCGCTCGAGCGATTCTCCTTGTACAACCAGTGCGCCGCGATTCCGTACTCGGCGGTATCGTGCATCTCGCGCGTGCGGATCTGCACCTCGTAGAGCTGGCGCCCGGGACCAAACACCGTGGTGTGCAGCGACTGGTATCCGTTCGACTTGGGCTGGGCGATGTAGTCCTTGATGCGCTCCTGCAGTGGAGTCCATCCGTCGTGGATGACGCCCAGCGCGTGGTAGCACTCGGGCACGCTGTTGACGAGCACGCGCACGGCCATGAGGTCGTAGATCTCCTCGTACGGCTTGTCACGCGACTTCATTTTCTTCCAGATCGACCACAGATGCTTTGGACGTCCAACGACCTCGACGTCGCGAATGCCCGCGTGCTTGAGCTCGCGGTCCAGCGGCTCCGAGAACTGGCCGATGAGCTGCTCGCGCAGATCGCGTTTCTGCGCGACGAGCTTCGCGAGCGCCTTGTATTCCGGCGGCTC
>JBDTXN010000287.1:0-2573 GCA_040006175.1 Gemmatimonadota bacterium
CCCAATCTGTTTCCATTGGGTCGCACAGAAAGCGCACGACCGGCGATATCATGAGGAAATTCAAAGAGTTCGCCAGCGGTTACCGCTAGAGTCTCGGAGCTCCCCGAACTTGCCTGGCTCCACAGCGGAGTCGCAGAAATCGAGGAATCTGACTCCAACGATCCCCCGCCCACTGCTTTTCCGTAGTTGCTGCGACTTGTTCGGAGGGCGCACGGTAGGTCGAACTGTTGAAGTGCAACCACATGTGTGCGGATCGCGCCACACGGGATCCTCAATTGCTTCTCCGGGGCGTGCCGCCGGGCGCCCAGACGAGCGGACAGTCTGAAGCACGCGACGCGCGACAAAGCGTCGCCGAGCGAATGACATTTAATTGACTGGCGAAGCCGAAGCTCCGGTTCCTGCTTGGTTGGCAACAAGTAAGACTCCAGTCCGCTGTAACGGGCGAGCTGTCGGATAGACTTCTCAGCGGAGAAAAGAGGCGAGCGCTCAGCGCCGGCGGACGCTGAGCACTCGCTCATTAGAAACAGCGTAGAATCGGTCAGCGAACAAGCAGGACTTTTTTGCCGAACAGCTGCAAAAAAACCGATATTCGAGAGACTGCGTTATATCCGCACGGCTTGCCGGGACCGATACAATAAGTCCGAATTCATGCGTGTCAATCGGAACAAAATCTTACATTGACGTGACATAATGTTGTTTCTCTGCACCACTTGGAGAGCCCAACGGGCGTTGGCTCTGCCCAGGCTCACCTGGATCGCGCACGTGACAGCAGAATCCCGGGGATTCTTCAGCATCTTTGGTCGAGAATAGTTGGGTACATCGCGCGATCGGACGACGGATGGCTGCTTGCGACCGATCGACACCCCCCAGCGGGGGTGGGGTAGCACATTGCTCACTCCTCGCCGCAATCGTCTTGTTATGCCACGCACCGTTACGAATTCACCGAAGCCACTCTCTACTATGAATTCCCGCAACCTCTGTTCACGTCTCGCGACGCTTGTCGGTACGTGTGCCTTGATACTGTCGACTCCGCTTGCTGCGCAGGCGAAGGGGTACTCGCTGGACGACATTCTCGGGCTGCTCCGCCGTCACGTGGCGGGCACACGCGTCCTCAGCCTCGCGAAGACCAGCTGCGTGACGTTCCAGGTCACGGACGAGGTCGCGGCGCGGGTGAAGCGGGCCGGGGGGACGCAGGCGCTGGTGGATGGTCTCAAGCAGGTGTGCAACCCGAACAGCTCCGCCGCGGATAGCGCCACGAGGATTTCCAGCGGCGCGGTACCAATTCCCAAGCCGGCCGATCCCCCGCCGGTTCCCGTCGACACGAGCATCACCGTGCGTCTGCGCGCGGCCGTCGTCGGCAGCGATCTCACCGTGCGCGCACTGCCGCAACTCGATCTGTGGATCATCAGCCCGCGCGGCGACACGACGCGCGCATCCACGGATCTCGAGGGGCGCGTCGAGCGCAGCTTCAAGCCCGGGGTGTACCGCATCGAGAGCACTCAGGCGTACGAGCTCAATGGCGCGCGCTACAAGTGGGGGCTCTACGAGACCTTTCAGAAGGACGTGGGGACGATCGAGCTGACGCAGAAGAACGCGCAGGTGGAGACGATCGCCGTCGCGCCTCCAATCAATGCGCAGGCCGTGAAGGACAGCATCGCAAAGGACAGCGCCGCGAAGGACTCGGCGTCCAGGGTACCGCCGCCCAGGAAGATTCGAACGGAGAAGGAGCTGTTCGATGACTACAAGTCCGGCCTGTTCGCGGTGTACGGCAGCCAGCGCGGCACCGGCTTCCTCGCGGATTCCTCCGGCCTCGTGCTCACGAACGCGCATCTGCTCGATGGCGCAGACGAGGTGCGCGTGATGACGGACAGCAACACGAAGGTGTATGCGCGCAGGCTCGTGGTGGATCCTGCGCACGATCTCGCGGTGCTCGCGATTCCGGCGCGCCGCTGCGGCAAGTGCACGACGCTCCCGATGTACGACAGCGCGAAGACCACGCTGCCCACCGCCGGTGATCGCGTGCTCGCACTCGGCTCTCCGTTCAACAGGGCAGGCGTGCTGTCCACCGGCATCGTCAGCAATGCCGATCAGCAGAGCATCACGAGCGAAGTGAGCCTCGGCTATCTCAACACGGGCGGGCCGCTGCTCAACACCGACGGCTACGTCGTGGGCGTGAACGCGTATCGTCCGCCGTCGAGCGTGGGCGCGGGACGCATCTCGACTTCGGTGGCGGCGCCGGTGATCGCCAGTGCGCTGCAACATGCGAAGGACTCGCTGAGCGCCGCGCACTTCAAGCCTGTGAGCGATTCACTCCTGCCGCTGGTGCCGCGCGATCCGTTCCCGAGTGAGCCGATCGCCGCCGTGAGCGGACTCGGTTCGACGCTCGACCTGCACAACTATCGCGCGGAGATCGGACCGTTTCGGGTGTTCATGATGACGCCCCAGGTGATGGCGTGGCGCGAGACCCAGGCCGGGAAGGCGCTCGCGGACCGCAAGCGGAACGATCCGAAGAAGGCCGCATCGTGGACGATGGTCGACCCCATCGAGGGATGGCGCGACTGGTCCGACTATCT
>JBDTXN010000288.1:0-2571 GCA_040006175.1 Gemmatimonadota bacterium
GTGCTGGCGGATCTCGTCGTGCCGGCGCTGCTGGAGCAGGATTCGACAATCCGGCTGCAACTGGCGGAAGATATTCGCGACCTGCTGCTCCAGGATCTGCTGGAGCATCTCGACGCGATCGGCAGGCCTGAGGGACAGATCGCACTGGTTGACCCCAAGTACTCGATCGACGGTCCGGACGAGATGGAGGCCCTCGTCGAATACTATAAGGAACGTTACGGGATCTCGGTGCTGCATGCGGACGCGCGTGAGCTTCAGCTGCGCGGTGACGAGGTGTTCTACGGCGATACGCGCGTGGACCTCGTATATCGGGACGCGGCCGTGCTCGACCTTGTCGAGCTCGCTGATGAAGGCGTTGACGTAGCTCCAATGCGCCATATGCTGAGAAAGAATCGCGTAGTGTCTTCGATCGCGGCGGAGCTCGATCAAAAGAGCTGTTTCGAGGTTTTCACCGATCCGGTGCTCGCCGACAAGTTCCTGACCGAAGCGGAACAGCAGGTGATGCGGCGGCACGTCCTCTGGACCCGCATCCTGTCCGACCGTCACACAACCTCGTCGACCGGCGAAAAAATCGATCTGCTCGAGTATGCGCGAACGCACAGGGAACAGTGCGTAATCAAGCCCAACCGGTCGTACGGAGGCGAAGGTGTGCTCGTCGGTCCCGGCGTGGCACAGGGCGAGTGGGAATCTGCGCTCGGACGCGCATTGGCAGACACCAACGACCGATGGGTGGTGCAGGAGACTGCGAAGATTCCCGTAAAGTCATTTCATGTGCTGGATGACGCAGGGGAATTGAAGGTCGAGCCTTTCTATGTCGTGATGGGGATCGCACCGAGTCACTACGGTGTTGCGATGCTGGTCCGTGCGTCACACTCGAACGTGGTCAACATCGCGCAGAAGGGGGGCACATGCGCGGTGATGGTCAGCGCGAAGGCGTTGCACACCACAGCTTATCGAGCCGTGCGCCCCCCGACCACATAGGCCGCCTGCCGATCGGTTTCAAGGAAAATGTAACGCGCTCTTTGGCTCTCCTCTTGCTTTGACGATGTTCATGCCTGACCAATCACAAGATGCGTCCGGGAAGGATGATCCGGCCGCGAAATCCGATACTATCGATGCCGATAGCCAGCGAACGATCCGTGAGCGTGTGACGAAACTTGCGTTCGCGGACGACCCTCAGCGCTACGACGAATTCGTACGCGTGCTGAGCGACTCGACGCCGGATGGCGTCGAGGTGATCCTCCGCGGAAGCGCCGTCACTGGCCACAAGCATGGATCGGATGAGCCATTTGACGGTGAAGGACCGGGAACGAGCGACCTCGACGTGACTTTCGTAGGCGGAGACATGGTCATGCTGTTCAACGAGTTCCACATTCCAGCCATCCATTCGGTCCCGTTCGGCGAAGACCATCCGTTCGCAGCCCCCGCCCTCGGCACCCTCCGAGAGCGTCTCTGTACCATGACTCAACGCCAGGTGAACATCCAGGCAACGACCTCTCTCGTGCAGAATGTTCGCGATGCGGTGATGGAACAACCGTATCTTGTGCTGCTGAAAAAGCCCGACGCCGATAAGACTGAAGAACCGAATACGTAATGGAATGCGTCATCCGAGCGGTATAGTGGGAACGTAGCTTGCGGCTGCTCACCTACAACATTCGCGAGGGCGGAGTCGGCCGCGCCGCGCAAATCGCTGAGGTGATCAAAGCAGCGAGCCCGGACGTGGTCGCGCTGCAGGAAGCGCGCGATCCGGTTGTGGTGGAGCAGATCGCCAGACTTGCGGGATTCGACTACTGGGGATCGCGACGGTCACACTCGACCGGGTTTCTGAGCAAAGTACGCGTGCTAAAACACGAGTGGCGCCAGCCACCACGAACGCGGCATGCACTGCTCGAAGTGTCTCTTGCCGATGGGTTCCCTCGCCTCTTCGTGCTCCATCTTCGTGCGTGGTTCTCCAAATGGAGTGAGCGGCAACGCGCTCGCGAGCTTCGAGGGCTGCTCGATGGCATCCAGGAGCAGCTGGTACGCGAGCAGGAAGCCTTCTCGTTTCACGTCCTTGCCGGTGACTTCAACGCGCTGGCTCCAGGAGAGAAGTTCGACTCATCCCCGATGCCAAGGTGGATTCGCGGCATGATCTGGCTCAGCGGCCGCGACATCGCGCGCAGCACTATCGCGATGATGCAGTCCGAGGGTTATGTCGACGCATGGCGCACCCTGTATTCAGATCACGAGAACGATCCCGGATACACGTTTCCCGTCTGGCATCCGCACGTGAGGCTGGATTATGTCTTTACTCCCGCCAGGTACGCTTCGCGTTTCACCAGCTGTGAAGTTCGTCGAGCGCCGGAAGTGGTACGAGCGGCGTCGGATCACTTCCCGCTGCTCGTTGACCTCTCCGACTGACTCGGGTCGTGACTCTGCGCGACCTGGTCAGTTCCCGTTGACTGGCTCCGATCGGATGCGCTACGAGTGCCTTCGCTACTCACTCCCGCCGGCCGGTCGAGTCGGCCGGGGAAGCGCCGTCGGCGGCAACATGTTGTTGAGGCGCATGTAGTTCGCGATCTGGCTGTAGTG